>UQXG01000128.1 GCA_900544945.1 uncultured Eubacteriales bacterium
CTGGCTCGCAATGACATTGTTCTATTTGGGCACTTTGCTATTTTGAGACAGCTCCTGGCAAAAATCTTTGATTTTTGACTGAGGGATTGTCAAATTTTGGCAGCAAATAAACGCATTTTTCGGACTTTTTGACATGCTGAAAGGCACCACCGGTTTTGGTGGTGCCTGAATTGCGCTATTTCCCCTTCCGGCCTGAGGCTGCCTTCACAGGCGGCTTTTTTGCGGCCGGTTTTCCTGCGGGCTTTCCCACGGGCTTGCTTACCGGCTTGCCCCCGGACTTTCTGACGCCGGGTTTCCGGGGTGGCGGGGCGGAGCCGCCGGATTTGGGCGGAACTGCCCGAATCAGACACTTGGGGCCGGAACCGATCAGGTCTTCCCGGTGAGCCTTCAGCAGTGCCTCCCGCACCAGGTAGTAGTTCTTCGGGTCGCGGTACTGGATCAGTGCCCGCTGCATGGCCTTCTCGTGGGGGTCGGTGGGCACATAGACCCGCTCCATGGTTCGAGGGTCAAGCCCCGTGTAGTACATTACCGTGGACAAGGTGGAGGGGGTGGGGTAGAAGTCCTGCACCTGCTCCGGATTGTAGCCCATGTCCCGGATGTATTCCGCCAGCTCCACCGCTTCTTTCATGGTGGAGCCCGGGTGACTGGACATGAGGTAGGGCACCAGGAACTGATTCATGCCGTACTGCCGGTTCAGGGCAAAATACTTTTCCACAAACCGGTTGTATACCGCGTTTTTCGGCTTTCCCATCCGGCACAGCACTGCATCGGCCACATGCTCCGGGGCTACCTTCAGCTGACCGGAAATGTGATATTGCACCAGCTCCCGGAGAAAAGTGTCTTTCTTGTCTGCCAGCAGATAGTCAAAGCGAATGCCGCTGCGGACAAACACCTTCTTCACCCCGGGAATTTTCCGGAGCTTGCGAAGCAGTGCCACATAGTCCGAATGGTCGGCGTTCACATTTTTACAGGGGGTGGGGTAGAGACACTGCCGCCCGCCGCAGCAGCCCTTCGTCATCTGCTTTTGGCAGGCCGGGTAACGGAAGTTGGCGGTGGGGCCGCCCACATCGTGGATATAGCCCTTGAAATCCGGATCCTTCACCATTTTCTCCGCTTCCCGGACAATGGAGTCGTGGCTTCGCACCTGGACAATCCGTCCCTGGTGGAAGGTCAGGGCGCAGAAGGAGCAGGCTCCGAAGCAGCCCCGGTTGGAAACCAGGCTGAACTTGACCTCCTCGATGGCGGGCACGCCGCCGAGCTTTGTGTAGCTGGGATGCCAGGCTCGCTCAAAGGGCAGGTCATAAACCGCGTCCATTTCCTGAGTGGTCAGGGGCTTCTGAGGGGGATTCTGCACCACGAATTCCCGGCCGTAGGGTTCGGCCAGCCGCTTGGCGGTGAAGGGGTCGCAGTTGCCGTACTGGATTTTGAAAGACTCGGCGTATTTTCTCCGATCGGCCTTCAGCTCCTCATAGCCGGGCAGAAAAATCGTAGGCAGGCTCTCATCGGGCTGAGTCGTGCGGAACACGGTGCCGTCAACGTAGGTGATATCCCGGACGTCCATACCGGAATTCAGGGCATCCGCAATTTCCACAATGCTTTTTTCTCCCATGCCGTACATGAGAAGATCGGCCTGGCTGTCTAAGAGAATGGAACGCTTCAGGCTCTCCGACCAGTAGTCATAATGGGCAAGCCGGCGAAGGCTTGCCTCAATGCCGCCGATGAGAATGGGCACATCCTTGTAGGTCTGGCGGATGAGATTGCAGTAGACGACGGTGGCGTAGTCCGGCCGCTTCCCCATAACCCCGCCGGGGGTAAAGGCATCGGTTTTCCGGCGGCGTTTGGCCACGGAATAGTGGTTGACCATGGAGTCCATGTTGCCCCCGGAGACCAGAAAGCCCAACCGGGGCCGTCCGAACAGGTCAATGGACTTAGGATTCTTCCAGTCCGGCTGGGAGATGATGCCCACGTTGTAGCCGTTGGCCTCCAGAATGCGGCTGATGATGGCGTGGCCGAAGGAGGGGTGATCCACATAGGCATCGCCGATGACGTAGACAAAGTCGCAGCTTTCCCAGCCCCGCTCTTCCATTTCCTCCCTGGTAATGGGCAGAAATGCCATGAAATCCCTCCTTATTTCCGTTCCAGCTTCTTTTTCGTGCCGTCGGGCTGGAGAACATAGGTGTTATCCAGCTGCCCTACCAGATTGGCCTTGACAGAATCGATGTAAATTCTTCGCAGCTTGTCCCGCTCGGCGGTTTCCTCGGCGGTCAGACCCTCGGTTTTTGCTTTTTTTGCCAGAACGTTGATTCTGGTAATGACTTCGCTCATATTCATAGGAATTTCCTCACACATACCGGTGGATCACCACCGAAATTCGATCTTTTTTGGTTTTTCCGTTTATCTGGGTCAGGCGGATTTTGCCCAGACCCCGGACGGAGATTTTTGCCCCCTCGGGAACAGGCCGATCGGGCTTTTCCGCGGGCAGGCCGTCCACCGCGGCTTTCCCTGTGGTGATGTACTGGGCGGCCAGGCTCCTGCCAATGCGAAAGCCGGAGGCAATGACACTGTCTAAACGCAGGGATGCCACCGTGTCCCGGATTTCCTTCACTTCCGGATCCGGAATGTGGGCTTCCCCCAGGGGTACCTGCTCCAGGCGGAGCTTCGTTCGCCCGGCGGAGGTGAAATTCTGCAATAAATAGGGGGCAATTTCCGCCGTGACGAAAAAATCGCAGCTGCCGCTGCCCACACAGATGTCCCCGACCGTTTCCCGGGCAATGCCCACACCCATCAGTGCTCCCAGAAAGTCCCGGTGATTGGGGCTGTCCCCCTGAAAAAAGTGGGCTCGCAGGCACACGCAGGGAGAGTCCCCCTCCCACAGGCTGTCTTCCTCCAGATATTCCGGCAGATAAATCAGCATTTTCCGCTCGGCATCCTCGTAGCCGCCGAAGGCATGAAGCCCCTCCGGCGTGCCGAAGAGGTATCCGGCAAGGGCTTGCTCCCGTTGGGAAAGGAAGCAGGTGCTGGCCGGAATGTTCCGGTTGATTCCGGCGTTTATTTTGTCCCAGAGCTTGGCCAGGAGCAGCCTGTCCTCGGCACTTTGGGCGATTTTTTCGATTTTGCTTCGATCCATGTTATCACCACAGACAAGTATAACACATTTTCAGCTGGGTGAAAAGGTTTTTCTTGTGCAAAGGCCGATTGTCGAGTATAATGTAAAGGAAATAAGGGAAGGGACTGGGAATATGGTGATCGGGATTATCGGCGGCGGCGCCTCGGGTATGGCGGCGGCCTTGGCCGCGGCGGAAAACGAGAACGTCCAGGTGGTGCTTCTGGAGCGGCAGGCGCGGGTTGGGCGGAAATTACTTGCCACCGGCAACGGCCGGTGCAATCTGACGAACCTTTCCGCCGGGGAGGGAGGCTATCACGGAAACGCCTCGGAATTTGCCCGGTACGCCATTGACGCGTTCCCGCCGGAGAAGACCCTGGAATGGTTCCGCTCCCTGGGGCTTCTGACCGTGGCGGAGGATTCCGGGCGGGTGTATCCCTATTCCGATCAGGCCAATTCCGTGGTGGATGTGCTGCGCTTTGCCCTGGAAAAGCCGAATATTTTGATAAAACTGGGATTTGAAGTGGAAAAAGTGAAGAAAACCGCCGATGGCTTCCGGGTGGAGAGCCGGGAGGAAACGGTGGAATGCGACCGGCTGATCGTTGCCTGCGGAGGTCTGGCGGGAACCAAATTGGGCGGCTCCATGTCCGGTTATAAGCTGCTGCGTTCCCTGGGTCACAGCTGCACCCGGCTGCGGCCTGCCCTGGTGCAGCTGAAATCCGATTGGAAGGGTGCGGCGGCACTGAAGGGCGTCCGCGCCAACTGCCGGGCGGCCATCGTTCACAATGGGGAAGTCACCGCAGAAAGCGAAGGCCAGCTTCAGTTTACGGAATACGGGCTGTCCGGCCCGGTGATTTTCGAGATTTCCCGGGACGTGTGTCAGGGCGGGGGGGATTGGCTGTGCCGGTTGGATTTTCTGCCGGAAATGGACGAAGAAGCCCTGATTTCCGAGCTGAAAAAGCGAAGAAATACCGACCTTCCGGTATCGGAATTGCTCACAGGCATTCTGCACAACCGGCTGGGTCGGGTGCTGACGCAAACTGCGGGTCTGACTTCCAACGCTCCCGTGAACAGCCTTTCCGACCGGGAGTTTTCCCAGGCGGCTCAGGCGGTGAAGCGTTTGGAGGTAAGCCTGACGGAGCCTATGGGCATGGACTGTGCCCAGGTCACCGCCGGGGGCATTTTAACCTCGGAATTTGAGAGCAAAACCATGGAAAGCCGGCTGGTTCCCGGCCTGTACGCCTGCGGCGAGGTGCTGGACATCGACGGCGACTGCGGCGGCTATAATCTGCAATGGGCGTGGAGCTCCGGCCGGCTTGCCGGGCTTTGCGCGGGAGGAAGCTTATGATTCGACTGCGGGATATTCCCATGCCCCCGGAGCACAATGCCCATCAGCTCCAATTTGAGGCGGCTCGGCTGCTCCGGGTATCCAATTCCAAAATCCGAAAGCTCATCATCGTCCGCCGGAGTGTGGATGCCCGGAAGAAACCGGATGTGAAAATCATCTACACCGTGGATGTGGCGGTGGAGGGAAACGAGAATAAAATTCTCCGGATGAGCGGCTGCAAGAAGGCGGCCATTGCCCCGACTTCCCATTATCGGCCGCCGAAGGCGGTGAGCGCCCCGGAATTCCGGCCGGTGGTCATCGGCTTTGGCCCGGCGGGGATGTTTGCCGCCCTGATTCTGGCTCAGGCGGGCTGGAAGCCCCTGGTTCTGGAGCGGGGAGAGGATGCCCAAAGCCGTCATGCCAAGGTGGAGGCCTTCTTTGTGGGAGGAAGCCTGGATACGCGCAGCAATGTCCAGTTCGGCGAGGGGGGCGCGGGCACCTTCTCCGACGGCAAGCTGAACACCGGCGTCAACAACCCCAGAATCGGCTGGGTGCTGGAGCAGATGGTGAAGGCAGGAGCCCGGGAGGACATTCTCTATGACGCCAAGCCCCATGTGGGCACGGACGTGCTGCTGACCGTGGTGCAGAATCTGCGAAAGCGGATTGTGGAGCTGGGGGGCGAGGTGCGCTTTTCTGCCCAGGTTACAGGCCTGGAAACCGAAAACGGACAGCTGACCGGCGTACAGACCGATTCCGGGGAAGTGATTCCCTGCCGGGCGGCGGTGCTGGCCATCGGCCACAGTGCCCGGGATACCTTCGAGATGCTGGAAAAGACGGGAATTCCCATGGAGCCAAAGCCCTTTGCCATGGGAGCCCGGATTGAGCAGAAGCAGGCCGTCATCAACCGGGCGCAATACGGCATGGAGAACCCGGCTTTGCCCCCGGCGGATTACAAGCTGGTGGAGCACCTGGAGGATGCCACGGTGTACACCTTCTGCATGTGCCCCGGAGGCCATGTGGTGGCGGCGGCCAGCGAGGAAGGCAGGATCGTTACCAACGGCATGAGCAACGCCGACCGGGAGGGAGAGAACGCCAATGCGGCCTTACTCGTAACGGTAAACCCGGCGGATTTTCCCTACGAAGGCCCCCTGGGGGGGATGCGCTGGCAGCGGGAAATCGAGGAAAGAGCCTACCGGGTCAGCGGAAGCTACCGTGCTCCTGCCCAGCAGGTGGGAGATTTCCTGGCTCACCGCCCAAGTGCGGGGCATGGAAGGGTGGAGCCTACCTATCGGCCGGGGGTTATCTGGTGCGATCTCCATGAGGTACTCCCGGAGAAATTGACCGATGCCATGGAGCAGGCACTGCCAAGGCTCGACCGGAAGCTTGCCGGCTTTGCCGCCCCGGACGCGGTGCTCACCGCCCCGGAGACCAGAAGCTCTTCTCCCGTGCGGATTGTCCGGGATGACAGCCGCCAGTCCGCTTTGCGGGGGCTGTACCCCACCGGTGAGGGCGCGGGCTACGCCGGAGGTATCATGTCCGCCGCCATCGACGGGATTCTCACCGCCGAGGCCATTTTGGGTTGTTGAGTGGTATATGAAAAAACCGGGTGTGCGCAAGCATGCCCGGTTTTTTCATGTATCAAAGGTGTCCAATGATTCTGGTGGCTACCATGTTATGCGTGTCATTGCGAACCATCAGCCATCACTGACATTGTCGATAGTGGCTTTTTGGCGTTTCGGGAATTTGTTTTGCCGTTTCACTCCGGTGCCGGTTTTGCTTTGGTGATACATGGCATCCTCATACAGCTCAATAAATTCCTTTTCCCGGAGTGTCATACTGAACTCCGATTAGGGTCTATCTGAAAACCGGAAATATGACCAACGGCGAGGGATTTTCCGCCT
>UQXG01000129.1 GCA_900544945.1 uncultured Eubacteriales bacterium
CTGGCGGTCTATCTCTTGTTTTCGGTTGCTTGCTTCCTTACCGTACATGAGCATTGGAGCCCGGGTTATCCGAGCCGTAGCCCTCCAGCAGATTGACCACACCCCATACGCCAAGGCCAGCGCCGAGCGCGATAACGAGGGTCTGTAAAGTGTCGATTGCAGATGAGAAAGATGCCATATAAGCCTCCATTTCTCCGGGATTTTCCCGGTAACAAAAAAGCCGCCCATGCAGGCGGCAGGTTACAAACTTCGGGACACTTTGTCTCGAAGCGTTTATGCAAAGGCGTCTGGATCGTCGATGTCATCATAGTTGAGGATGTCCTCGTCCTCTTCCGTGAGTGCATCGTCCGGCACAGTCACCTCATACATCGTACACGCCTCGTTCAGCCCGGGCCGCCTGCGGCGGTTAATGAGCCTGTCGAGGTCAAAAGCGTTTTTCTGTTTATCGGCCTCCGCCGTATAACGGTAGTTCGGATGCCGTTTCAGATCATACTTGGGAGAGAAGAACGGGGGCAGGCCCCGAAGCTGCAAAATACATTTGTCTCCCGGCATGGTTGCAAGTTCGGCTGGGGTCATCAGTTCCCGGCCCAGCCGCTGGGTATTTTGACTGTAGCTTTCCGACTGACCACGGGAGCGGCTGTCGGTCTGCATACTGATTGTGGCTTTTCCCAGCCAGTTCTCGGATATTTCCTTGATGGTGCTGGCTTCGCGGCCACCAAGGAACACCACGCTGTCCATGTTGCCGAGGATTGTCTCGGCGTGCTTATCGTAAATGGCCTTGCATTGTGCCAACTGCTGATACAACAAGCACAAACTCACCTCACGGGAGCGGATGACCGCGACCAGCTTTTCGAGCTGGGGCACCTGTCCCGTGTTGGCTGCCTCGTCCCACAGCACCCGTACATGGTGCGGCAGGCGGCCACCGTGAACATTGTCCGCCCGTTCACACAGGAGGTTGAACATCTGCGAAAATGCAAGTGCCACTAAAAAGTTGTAGGTCTGCGTGGTATCGGAAATGATGAAGAATACCGCCGTTTTCCGATCTCCGATGCGGTCAAGCTCCAATTCGTCATAGGCCATGACTTCACGAAGCTGCGGGATGTCAAAGGGAGCCAGTCGCGCACCGCAGGAAATCAAAATGCTTTTTGCCGTCTTGCCGCTGGCCAATTTGTACTTTTTATACTGTTTGACCGCGAAGCAATCCGGCTTACGCTTTTCGAGCCCGGCAAACATATAGTCCACCGCGTTCATAAAATCCTCGTCATCCTCCTTGACCTCCATGCCGGAAATCATATCCACAAGGGTATTCATGTTCCGATCCTCGGCAGGCCCCTCGAAAATGATGTAGGCAATCAGGGCGCAGTACAAAAGCGTTTCCGATTTTGTCCAGAATGGATCGCCTTCCTTGCCTTCGCCCTTGGTGTTGGAAATCAGAGCATCCACGAATTTCAGAATATCGGCCTCGTTGCGGATATACGCCAGCGGGTTATAGTGCATGGATTTTGAAAAATCTATGCTGTTGAATACCTTGATTTTGTACCCGCGTTTTTGCAGGAACCCCCCGACCTGTCCCAGCACACCACCTTTCGGATCGACCACCACATAAGAGGAATGAGCCTGTAAAAGCTGGGGCGTAAGCCAGAAGCGGGTTTTGCCGGAGCCGGACGAGCCGATAATACAGCAATTCAGGTTTCGGGCATTTGCGGGGATTTTCGGGCGGGTGTTCATCGTGAGAAACTCCGTCCCGGTCAAAATTACGTTGTTTTCAAACTTCGGATCGACAAACGGTTTGATGTCTTTTTCCGTTCCCCACCGGGCGCTGCCGTATTCTGCATCCCGCCGGAACTTCTTAGCGTTCTTGCTTTTGAAATAGATCAGCAGCCGGAAACCAACGGCTCCTACAATACCGATAAGCCAATCCAGCGGGGCAAGACCGGGTGCAAAGTCAGCAAAGGCCGGGCCAATCGTCTGCCCCAGCCCGATGAGCTTATGTGCAAAATCGTTACCCTCCGCCAGCCGGTAGGCCGTTCCCAGCTTGAGGAACGCCCACAGGATGAACAGATAGGGAATGTTCAGAATGAGATATTTTCTAATCTTATCTGTCCTCATGGGCCACCTCCTTTGCATGTTCTTTCTGTTTCGGCTTTTCTTTGGAAAGCTGATCCGCCGCCTGTTGCAGTTGTTCTCGGATGGGAACTCGGTTCGATTTTGCTTTGCTTAACACCTTCCGGGAATACTCAGAAAAGCAGGCGGTCATTGCGTCTGCCTGTCCAGCCTTGAAAAACAACAGGTATTTGTCCGGCCCGGTTTTATAGAACGCATAGTCTACATTCCATTTCCGGGCCACACGGTCAAAGGACTTGGCATCCCCGGATAGCTCGATGCTGTTTGTGGATGTACCGTGTGCCATGAGCTTTCGCACACTTTGCTTGCCGTGTGGTGTTTGCCGCCCACGGTATGCCTTGCGGATCTTCCGCCCCACCATACCCAGCACATACGCCAGTCCCCGCGCCGTCAGCTTGGTTGTTTTTACGGATATGGCTATCGTGCGCCGGGAAATATCTTCATCAATCAGTTACACCGCCTCCTTCCTTGGGACAATTTGTCTCGAAGTACCGTCACCGATCCCCACGGTCTTTTTTCTGCATTTGACGGTAGCCCTCCAGCGAAGAACCGTCTATGATTTTCTGATAGGCGGCCATTTGCTCCCGGATAGAGAGCTTCGGGAAAGAGAATACCTTATGTTCCTTGGGAATATCCTGCAAGCCGTGATACACTTCCACGAAATGATCGCTTTCTTTGACAACATAGCCGCCCGGGGCAAAATGGCCGTTTTCGTGGATGCAGGCATCCCGGCCATACGCCTCATAATCGAAATACGGTTTTACCTGATCCGGCACATCCAACATTTCCAGATCGTCCACATAAATGCGCCCCAGCGTTTCCTCATCGGATACGCCGGGGTAAAAGCCGTAACAGTCCAGATTTTGTGTCAGATTGATGATGTCCCGCACCGAAGAACAGTGATCGCCGCTGTCGAGGACGGCCTCCAGTGTTTCCAGCTCCGATGAGGTAAGCTCGGAAAGCAGGCAGGCCAGATGATTAAGCTCGTCCAGATTTTCATACTCGCTCAAATGGTCATAGAGCCCCAGCACATCCCCATCGAAAGAGGTAATAAAAATTTCCTGATAGCGGACGCCATCCACGCCGATCCGTTTCAAAAGAGCCTCCACCTCCTGGGCGGTTGTGGGAAATTTCAGTGTTTCACCCACAAGCTGGCCCTCGCTGTACTTTCCGGCGTTGGTAACGTAGGCTTCAAACAGGGTTGCCATTAGTGGCGGCCCTGTCCCTTGACGGTCAGGATGCCCTCAAGGGTTGTTGCCGTAATTCCCAGCCGCTGGGCCACGGCAATATCATTTTTCATGGCTTCGGTCATACTGTGCCCGCAAACAACCAGCACATGAGAACGGCGGAGCAGGTCACGGCTCATGTCGATGCCGCTTTTATGCTCCTCGGGAACAGCATCATTGAGAAACAGGGGCAAGTACAAAGGCGGACAAATAGGAGAAAAGCCTGCCTCATACACGGTGCGGCAATACTGCGCCGCCAGTTCTGCGTTTTCGCTATCGCCGCCGAGCCATGCAGCGGTGATATAAGCAAGGGGTCGTTTCATCGTTCATACCTCCGATATTTTAATAAGAAAGTTCAACCCAAACCCCACGCCCTTTCCCAGTCTTGGGAAAGGGGGCGGCTCTGGAGGATATACCCCCGCCGCTTGCCGGGGAAATAGCACAGCCGGGGCAGACCGTCAAGGGCGAGCCGCCGAAAACGGCGGTGCGCTGCACCCTTGACGGCCCACTCCCGGCTGTACTAAAAAACAGGCGGCGACGGGGGATATATACCACCAGAGCCTCTGCGCGAGGGCGGGGCCCTCGGGACAAAGTGTCTCGAAGTTGTTACTTGTCAAGTTCCTGCTTTTTCGGGGCTTTTGCCAGCTCCGGCGGCTGTTTTTCTTTCCAGTCATCCAGCAGGGACATAATCTGTTCTTTCATTTTGGCGGGAGTGACCTCCTTGCCAAAATACTTTTCCAGTTCCGCAGTAGAAATAATCACGCCTCGATCCTCCTTTTTCTGTTCTGATAAGATACCGTCAATGACATCGCCGTTGAGCTTGCCTTCCTTATCCAGCTCCCGGAGCCGTTTGGCCTGGGCCAGCGAGGGCGAAGCCTGCTCCCCGTCAATGGAAACAGCAATAAGCCTCTGATTTTTCGGTTTGATGTAGGAAAGCTCCACGGCAGGCATGAAGCCCATCTTTTTATCGTCTACCTTATCCAGAAGCTCCGGCACAAGGGAGTTGAGCCGCAAGTAGCGCATGACCTTTTTATAGTTCATTTCATGCGCCTCGCCTACAATCTCAACCGAGCGTTTCCCGACATCGCCTTCCGCAACACCTTTCAGCCGCCCGCCCTGATGCTTGATGTCCTCAACCTCGAGTTCCAGCAGCGCGGCCAATTCGCTGGGGAGCATCCCGTCACGCTGCTTGTTGCTGTCCTTCATGGCCTGTACCGCTTCGTGGTCGGTCATTTCACGGACGATAAAGGGCATTTCCTCCAGTCCAGCCAGCTCACTGCCGTGGGTACGGCGATGGCCCGCTACAATTTCATAGCCGTTTCCATCTTTCTCCGGGCGGGCAAGACCGGGAACCATTACACCGTTTACGCGGATAGAAGCAACGATTTCCTGCATCTTCGCATCGTCCCGTACCTTAAAGGGGTGCGGACGGAATGTGTGAAACGGATGAACCTCGGAAAGTTTCAGATAAACCAGCTTGCCTTCCTCAACCGGGCGGGGCGGTGTGGTCGGCTCGGGAGCCGTCTGTTCCGCAGCAGCAGTTTCCTTCGGTGCCGTATCTTGTGCGGGCTTAACGGGCTCCTTGGCATCCGGGGCCTTTCCATCACTTCGGGACACTTTGTCTCGTTTGGACGGCTTGGGCTTGTCAGGGGCCGCCTTATCCGCCTTGGGTGGGCGGCCCTTGCGGGCCCAAGCCGATTTCTCCGCTTTCTGATTTTCAGTCGCGGCCTTTTCTGCTTTCGGCGGACGGCCACGGCGCGGCTTTTTCGGCTCCTCCGTATTGGCGGGTTGCGGCGTTTCGGGCGTTTCCGCCTTTTCGACTTCGGCGCGGGCGTTCTGTCTCTTTTCCGCCATAAGCTCATTGATTTTGTCAAAGGACACAACCACATCGCCGGGCTCAGGTATAGCAGGCCCGGTCTGTTCCTGCTGGGGCTCAGACGCTGCGGCCTGTTCGGGTGTGGCGATAGGCTCGGCGGCCTCCGGGGAAATATTCTCCGCAGGGCTCGTATTCAATTTTTCATCGGCCATTTACGATCCTCCTTTTCGTTAAAGTTGCACAAATTTGAGCGCTAAAATTTTGTGGTTATTTTTGCGCCTCCTTTCCGTCTATCCACGCAAAAAAGCCGCCCGTTTTTCATGCCGGACGGCTTTTTGCGTAATGTGATAGATCAAATATTATTTTTTCTGGTTTGTTGGCTCCGAAAAGCCTTGTATTTACAGTGTTCCTAATAGGAAGTAATCATAGGCGCGTTCCTCCAAATAGCGTTTTAGCAGCTTCATAGAGCTTTTCCGGCGGGTCTGTACTGTTGTCCTCGGAATATTGCAGTATTTCGCAATTTCCCGTTCGCTCATATCAAAGAAATAATAGAGCAGTACGGTTTCCCGCTTTTCGTCCGGCAAACTGTGTAGGGCTTCGGCAAGCAGCTCCGCAGTTATCTCCTTGCCGCCGACAACGAAAGACTGTTGCGCTTTATCGTCTGTAAAATATTCGTCGCAAACGTAAAGCTGTTTTTCTTCCTGTGGCGACAAATCGGAAAAAGGAATTTCGCGTAATTGCCGCTGCTTCGTGTCCCTGTGGGCGTTCATAGCTTCCCGCCTTAACGCCAGTTTGCAAAAGCCATTAAAAGCACAACGGATTTGCCATTGGGTACGAATAGGTTCGTTCATGTTCTCACCTCCTTTCGCAGCCGCGAAAGCGGTGGATTTTGAAATGTCCCCTTTCGTAATCCCTCAAACCGAAAAACTTGATTTTGGACGTTGATTTTTGGCGTTTTTTCAAAAAAACTTTTGAAAAAATGCAAAATGCGCCCGTCTGCAAAATGCAGATGAACGCATAGGAATTAACTAAGGTATTTAGATGATTTGACAGTTCATATTTAAGGGTAGAAATGTCCCCGGCGGTGGTCGGGCTTTTTTTAACAAGTCAGAGAATGTAAAGATTTGTCGGTATGGTTTATCACTCATGGCGGCTACCTCCT
>UQXG01000130.1 GCA_900544945.1 uncultured Eubacteriales bacterium
TGGGGGCAAAAGATCCGCTATCCAGCCGCAGACGATTTATTCAGAGTTTCCTTTGTCATAATCCACATGAAGTCGGCGCAAACTTCGTCATAAATTGTCTTGGATGATACCTTGACGCAAAAATTTCCCCATGTTATAATTTGCTTGTCACAAACGCAAACCCTTATGACTGACGGATTCGTGGAGCACCACATGGAGTAAGGGCATATGTTTTCTGCCGACCGTCTGGGCTCACTGATTCCTTTCCCAGGAAGAAGTGTGCCCATTTTTTGTTGCGATTTTGGAGGTTACACATGAAAAAAGTTGGAATCATCATGGGCAGCGACAGCGATCTTCCCATCCTGCGAAAGGCAATGGACACTCTGGAATCCTTGGGCATTCCCTACGAGTGTCACATCTATTCCGCCCACCGGACGCCGGAGGAAGCCCGGCAGTTTGCTCTGAACGCCCGGGCAAATGGCTTCGGTGCCATCATCGCCGCCGCCGGCATGGCCGCCCATCTGGCCGGCGCCATCGCCGCGAACACCACTCTTCCCGTTATCGGCATTCCCTGCAAATCCACCTGTCTCGACGGCATTGATGCCCTCCTTTCTACCGTAATGATGCCCTCCGGTATCCCCGTAGCCACGGTAGCCATCAACGGAGGCGTGAATGCCGCTTTGTTATGCGCTCAGATTCTGGCGGTGTCCGATGCCGAGCTTGCCGCCCGGCTGGATGCCAAGCGGGCGGCCGACAGCGCAAAGGTTCTGGAAAAGGACGCCGCCCTTCAGACCGAGCTGAACCGATAACCCCGGAACGATTCTTTCTTCCGCTGATTTGGCAACGGCATGGAAGGCGGTGCGCCGCCTTCCCACTTTTCCTTTTCCGCAGATTTCTGCGACATCAAATTAAGGAGGATTCCATATGGGTGGATTCTTCGGGGCAGCCTCCCGTAAAAGCTGCAAATACGACGTTTTCTTTGGTACGGACTACCATTCCCACCTGGGCACCAAGCGGGGAGGTCTGGCCTTCTACGACCCGGACAAGGGGTTCCAGCGCCAGATTCACAACATCGAAAATACCCCCTTCCGGACAAAATTCGAGTCCGATCTGGAAAAGTTCTCCGGCTGCTACGGCCTGGGCTGCATTTCCGACACCGACCCTCAGCCCCTTCTCGTGCGCAGTCACCTGGGGCTCTTCGCCATCTCCACCGTGGGCATCATCACCAACGCCGAGGAGCTGGTGGAGAAGACCTTCTCCGGCCCGGGCTATCAGTTCATGGCCATGTCCTCCGGCAAAGTCAATGCCACGGAGCTCACCGCCGCCCTCATCAACCGCTGCGACAATCTCATCGACGGCATCCGCTATGCCCAGGCGGCCATTGAAGGCTCCTGCACCATCCTGATTCTGAACCAGGACGGCCTCATCGCCGCCCGGGACTCCATGGGGCGGCTTCCCATCGTCATCGGTCAGGGCGAAAAGGGCTGCTGCGCCGCCATGGAATCCTTCGCCTGCCAGAAGCTGGGATACCAACCCTGTTATAACCTGGGGCCGGGAGAAATCGTCCGCGTCACCCCCGACGGCTGGCAGCAGCTGTCCGCCCCCGGGGAGAAAATGCGGATCTGCGCCTTCCTGTGGAGCTATTACGGCTACCCCAACTCCAATTACGAGGGAGTCAACGTAGAGGTCATGCGCAACCGGAACGGCCAGATCATGGCACGAAACGAGCAGGAAGCCGGCACCATGCCGGATGTGGACTATGTGGCCGGTGTTCCGGACTCCGGTCTGCCCCACGGCATCGGCTACGCCAACTTCTCCCACAAGCCCTTCGCCCGCCCCTTCGTCAAGTATACCCCCACCTGGGCCCGTTCCTTCATGCCCTCCAATCAGGAAATGCGGAATCTGGTGGCGGAGATGAAGCAGATTCCCGTGCCGGAGCTTATCGAGGGCAAGAAGCTGCTGCTGGTGGACGACTCCATCGTCCGGGGCACCCAGCTTCGGGAAACCGTGGATTTTCTGTACAAAAGCGGTGCCAAGGAAGTGCACATGCGCTCTGCCTGCCCGCCTATCATGTACAGCTGCAAATATCTGAATTTCTCCAGCAGCAAATCGGAAATGGAGCTGCTCACCCGGAAAACCATCCAGAATCTGGAGGGCAACGCAGGTCAGCATCACCTGGACGAGTACGCCGACCCCACCACCGAGCGGGGCAAGTCCATGCTGGATTCCATCTGCAAGGAAATGGGCTTTGATTCCCTGGGCTACCAGACCCTGGACGGACTGCTGGAAGCCATCGGTCTGGATCGGGACAAGGTCTGCACCTACTGCTGGACAGGGAAAGAATAATCGGCCGACAGGATTTATGCTTTGAAGGTGCATGTACATTGAGAACGGATTGCCACACCAGTGTGCGCACTGGTTCGCAATGACATGCGTTGTTCGGAGTTCTCGGAAGTACCGGGGGATTGTGACCGGAGGAAATCCCTGGAAGGGGCCACACCAGTGTGCGCTACATTACGGTATGACTGCCACTGGCAGTCATTAGGATTTTAGATTCGCTGCGCGGAGCACCACTGGTTCGCAATGACACAGTATATTTTCAGTTATCAATAAAAAAGGAGCAGCATTATGGATCACAAGAATTCCTTCTCCGCCAGCTACGCCGCCGCCGGCGTGGACATCACCGCCGGTTACCGGGCGGTGGAGCTGATGAAAAAGCATGTAGCCCGAACCCGCAATGAGGGCTGCCTGGACGACGTAGGCGGCTTCGGCGGCTGCTTCGGCCTGCCCACCGGCATGGACGAGCCGGTGCTGGTTTCCGGCACCGACGGCTGCGGCACCAAGGTCAAGCTGGCCATTCTCATGGGCAAGCACGACACCATCGGTATTGACTGCGTGGCCATGTGCGTCAACGACATCATCTGCGTAGGCGCGAAGCCTCTCTTTTTCCTGGACTACATCGCCTGCGGCAAGAACGTGCCGGAGAAAATCGCCGAGATTGTCGGCGGCGTGGCAGAGGGCTGTGTCCAGTCCGGCGCTGCCCTGATTGGCGGCGAGACTGCCGAGCATCCGGGCATGATGCCTGTGGAGGATTACGATCTGGCGGGCTTTGCCGTGGGCATTGTGGATAAGAAGAAGATTCTCGACAACACCCGGATGGCGGAAGGGGACGTGGTGATCGCCCTGCCCTCCACCGGCATCCACTCCAACGGCTTCTCCCTGTGCCGGAAGGTCTTCGACATCGACAACAACAATCCGGAGCTGTATGTGCCCCGGGCTGAGCTGGGCGGACAGGCCATTGCCGAGGCCCTGCTGGTTCCCACCAAAATCTACGTCAAGCCTGTGCTGGCCCTTCTGGAGAAGGTAGACGTAAAGGGCATCAGCCACATCACCGGCGGCGGCTTCTACGAAAACATCCCCCGTTCCATTCCCGACGGGCTGTGTGCGCAGATTGACAAAGCCAGCATCAAAGTTCTGCCCATCTTCGACGTGATTGCCAAGTGGGGCAATATTCCGGAGCGGGACATGTTCAACACCTACAACATGGGCGTGGGCATGAGCGTTGTGGTTCCCAAGGCTCAGGAGCAGGAGGCTCTGGACATTCTGAAAGCAAACGGCGTGGAGGCCTACACCATGGGCGTCATCGTCAAGGGTGAGGAAAAGGTGGTTCTCCAGTGAAAACCAGAATCGCGGTTTTTGTCTCCGGCGGCGGCACCAATCTCCAGGCCTTGATCGACGCCCAGGGCAAGGTGCTGCAAAGCGGCGAAATTGCCCTGGTGGTATCCAATAACGCCAAGGCCTATGCCCTGGAGCGGGCGAAAAAGGCAGGGATTCCCACCGCCGTTGTCCTGAAAAAGGAATGCGGCTCTCAGGCAGCCTTTGAGGAAAGACTCAAGGAAGTTCTGACCGAGCATGGCATTGAGGTCATCATTCTGGCTGGCTTTATGACCATTCTCACCGAGAAGTTCACCTCCTGCTACCCCAAGCGGATTCTGAACGTCCATCCCAGCCTGATTCCCGCCTTCTGCGGGGAAGGCTTTTATGGTCTCCGGGTGCATGAGGCGGCCCTTCGCTACGGCGTGAAGGTCACCGGTGCCACGGTGCACTTCGTCAATGAAATTCCCGACGGCGGCGAGATCATCGCCCAGAAGGCCGTCTACATCGAGCCCGGCGACACGCCGGAAGTCCTGCAAAAGCGGGTCATGGAGCAGGCCGAATGGGTGCTTCTGCCCCAGGCGGCGGAAACCGTCTGCGCCGGTTTGCAGAGGAAATAAGGGAGGTTGCATATGAACGTTTACGAAATCAAGACCATGGCCGAGCGTCTGGCAGGTAATACCTACCCCGGTCGGGGCATCGTCCTGGGAGTGACCCCGGACGGAGCCCAGGCCGTGGCCGCCTACTTCATTATGGGCCGCAGCGTCAACTCCCGGAACCGGGTGTTTGTCCGGGAGCCCGACGGCATCCGCACGGAAGCCCACGACCCCAGTCTCATGAAAGACCCTCACCTCATTATCTATCATCCCGTCCGGGAAGTGGGACAGGGTCTCATCGTCACCAACGGTGACCAGACCGACACCATCTGGGAATATCTTGCCAAGGGCGAGAGCTGGGAAGCAGCCCTTCGCACCCGGCAGTTTGAGGACGACGGCCCCAACTGGACGCCCCGGATCTCCGGCCTTCAGGCAGGGGACGGCAGCTATAAAATGTCCATTCTGAAAGCCGCCAACCCGGAGGGGAAGGAATGTGCCCGGTACTTCTATGAGTATCCCGCCGAGCCTGGCCTGGGGCACTTCCTGCACACCTACGTCTGCGACGGCAATCCCGTGATTCCCACCTTCCAGGGGGAGCCGGAGCGCACCACCATCCCCGACGACATCGACGACTTCACCGACGAGCTGTGGAGCAATCTGAATGAAGACAACAAAATTTCCCTGTTCGTCCGGTATACCGACCTGAAGACCGGCGAAATTCAGCAGAGAATCCGCAATAAGCACCTGGAGGGCACAAAATGAAAGAATTTGCGTTGAAATACGGCTGCAACCCCAACCAGAAGCCCGCCTCCATCTACATGGCGGACGGCTCCGATCTGCCCATCACCATCCTCAACGGCCGCCCGGGCTACATCAATTTCCTGGATGCCCTGAACTCCTGGCAGCTGGTGAAGGAACTGAAGGAGGCCACCGGCATGGCGTCCGTCACCTCCTTCAAGCACGTCTCCCCCACCTCCGCCGCCGTAGGCAAGCCCCTGCCCGACAGCCTGAAAAAGGCCTGCTTTGTAGACGATGTGCCGGAGCTGGACGACAGCCCCCTGGCCTGCGCCTACGCCCGTGCCCGGGGCACCGACCGGATGTGCTCCTTCGGCGACTGGGTGGCTCTTTCCGATGTGTGTGACGTGACCACGGCGAAGCTCATCGCCCGGGAGGTTTCCGACGGCGTCATTGCCCCGGGCTATACCGAGGAAGCACTGGCGATCCTCAAAGCCAAGCGCAAGGGCGGCTACAACGTGGTGGCCATTGACCCGGGCTATGTCCCTGCCGAGCAGGAGACCAAGCAGGTTTTCGGCATCACCTTCCAGCAGGGAAGAAACAATTTCAAGATCAACGCCGACCTGCTGAATAACATTGTCACCGAGAATAAAAATCTGACCGAGTCCGCCAAAATCGACCTGATCGTGGCGCTGATCACCCTGAAATATACCCAGTCCAACTCCGTCTGCTTTGCCTATGACGGTCAGGCCGTGGGCGTGGGCGCCGGGCAGCAGTCCCGGATTCACTGCACCCGGCTGGCAGGCTCCAAGGCAGACACCTTCTTCCTGCGCCAGCACCCCAAGACCCTGAACCTGCCCTTCCGGGAGGATCTGGGTCGTCCCGGCCGGGACAACGTCATCGACGGCTACATCAACGGCAACGAAGAGGACGTGTGCGCCGAGGGCATCTGGCAGAATTACTTCACCCGGCAGCCGGAGCGGCTGACCGAGGAAGACAAAAAAGCGTTCCTTGCCGGTTTCGACGGGGTGGCTCTGGGTTCCGACGCCTTCTTCCCCTTCCCGGACAATATCAAGCGGGCCAAGGCCTCCGGCGTTCGCTACATCGCCCAGCCCGGCGGCTCCATTCGGGACGATCTGGTCATCGAGGAGTGCAACCGCGACGGCATCGTCATGGCCTTTACCGGAATGAGATTGTTCCATCATTGAGAAAAACCTCGGTGCCAGGCATGTAGGGGCGGCCATTGGCCGCCCGCCGAAACCGAGCCATAATACTATTTCTTAAATAAAATGATTTCATCATTTTATTCTGCCGTTTCACGGCAGACCGCCTGGGCGG
>UQXG01000131.1 GCA_900544945.1 uncultured Eubacteriales bacterium
TGGAGGTACATTTTATGAAGCACACAGTCAGAAAAAACCACCGGGAGCTCTATGTCTATCACCCCAAGTATCCCAATGGCGCCAGCCGGGAATACTACCGGCAGAAGGTGCTGGATGCCGTGACGGCGGTGGTATCCGTCATCGGTTTTCTCAGTGCTATGATTTTCCTGTTCACCATGTGTTAAAGATCAGAATCCTTGATCAGGCGGCAGTCCGCGATGACACCGTTTCGGATTTCGACGATACCGGCACTGCCGCCATAGCCGCAGCTGCCGGGATTGAGCACCCACAGGCCGTCGTCCTCTTTGTGGCAGTCGGCAACGTGGGTATGGCCGTAAAGCACCGCCTGGACTTTCGCCGTCCGGGCACTTTGCAGCAAGGCCCCAATGCCCAGCTTCACATGGTGCTTATGGCCGTGGGTCAGGTAGAAATCCACCCCGAAGATCCGATCGATGAGAATTTCCGGCTGATCCGGCGGGCAGCGATACCGGTCGCAGTTTCCCGGTACCTGATAAAAGGGAATGCCGGGGTTTTCCTCCCGGATCACTTCCCCATCGTCAAAATAGTCCCCCAGAT
Organism: uncultured Eubacteriales bacterium; assembly: GCA_900544945.1. Taxonomy (GTDB): domain Bacteria; phylum Bacillota; class Clostridia; order Oscillospirales; family Oscillospiraceae; genus Faecousia. Next base: position 577 of record UQXG01000131.1, read on the forward strand.
GGATCACCCCGTCCGGGTGGACGGTCTCCATGCACCGGCGCATAAAGCCCAGGCTGGAATGGGAGTCCGAAAAGACAAGAATCGTCATAAAACGCTCCCTCCCCTTCATTATATGTGAAAGCAGCTTCGCTGATACCCGGCAAATCACGCCAGGGGAAAACTGACTTTTTCCGTAATTATATCATGGCTGTCAAGAAAGTCGGTACAGATTTCTCTCCCGGCGCATATGCTGTGGTATAGGCTTTAAGGAGGGATACCGCCATGGATTCGTTTTCCGATATGAAGGAGCTTCTGCGCCTGGCCCAGTCCCCTGCCGGTCAGCAGCTCATTGCTCTGCTCCGGCAGCGGGGCGGCGACCGGCTGTCTGCCGCCCTTGCCCAGGCCTCCGCCGGAGATTACCGACAGGCCCAGGCATTGCTTTCTGACCTTCTGGCTCAGGAGGATGCTCAAGCCCTTATCAAAGCACTGGAGGACAGCCGATGAGCGAACTGGAAGAAAAGCTGGGGGCGCTTCTGGCAAACCCCCAGCTGATGCAGCAGATCTCGTCTTTGGTTCAGGCCATGGGACAACCGTCCCAGCCTGCGCCCTCTCCCCCGCCCATGCCGGAACCGCCTCCCCAGCCGCCGGAGCCGGATCTGTCCCAGCTTCAGGGACTGGCCAGCCTTCTGCAAAGCAACCGGATAGACACCAACCAGCAGGCCTTGCTGCGTGCCCTGTCTCCCTATCTCAGCCCCTGGCGGGTCGGAAAGCTGGAGCGAGCCATGCGGGCCTCAAAAATGGCGGGGCTGGCCTCGGTGTTTCTCCGTGGCGATGGACAGAGCCCCGGCGGGAGGTGAGAACATGTACAATCGCTATATTCCCCAGCCGGACGGTACTTACCGCAGAAACCGGATGCAGGATCCGGGGCGGCGTCCCAATCCGGCTCCCTGCCAGAGTCCGCCGCCTCCACCGCCGCCCCGACCTCCGGCTGCCCCGTCCATGCCGCCTTGCCGGGATCGTCCGCCAATTGCTCTCCGACCGGAAGGGTTTCTTCGTCAGCTGCTTCCAAAGGATTTTGACATTGAGGACCTGCTGGTGGTGCTCCTTCTGCTCCTGATGGCAGGCGAGGAGGATTCCGGAAATGCCCTGCTGACCCTGGCACTGTACCTGTTCTTGTAGCACAGTCTTCGCCTTCCCTTGGGGGAAGGTGGCACGGCAAAGCCGTGACGGATGAGGGACTGCTGATTTCTCTCGCTGATGCCCTGGAAAACGGAAAGGATTTCTGCGCTCCTTGGTCACTTCGTGACAGCTCCCCCAGAACGGAAGCCACGAAACGTAGGTGGAAGGATGGTTCCTGAATAAAAAATAAGACCGAAAGAGCTTTCACTCTTTCGGTCTTATGGTCCGAGTGTCGAGATTCGAACTCGAGGCCTCTTGAACCCCATTCAAGCGCGATACCAAACTTCGCCACACCCGGATATTTTGTTTGCCGTTCTCTCGGCGACTTCGATATAATACCACAAGTACGAACAAAATGCAAGCATTATTTTCGGTTTTTTAAAAAAATTTTTCTTTCTCCGAAATGAGGCGAAAATCCCGCCCCATTTCGGAGAAAGGCAAAATTTTCCGAACTTTTTACTCGCCCCGTTCGCTGCTGACCACCTTGCCGATGTTCCACAGGTGGGCAACGGTCTTCTCGGCTTCTTTTTTCTGCTCCTCGTTGTCGTACTCCAGATAGATGGTGTGGGCACTGCAATCGCAGCATTCCACCTGTACGCTCCAGCCGCCCTCGTGCAGAATCATGCCCGCGCCCCGGCAGATGGGGCAGTCTTCCAAAAGAATTTTCTCGTCCATGTTTGTTCTCCTTATCTAAAAACGGTTTTGTCTTCGGTGTAGATTTCTTCCCGGCAGACCCGGATGTAGTCCGGGGCCAGTTCCGGCAGATACTTCTCGATGGCAGCTCCCAGCTGCATGGGATTGAGCGACGGATTCTGGCAGCAGTGGAGTACATCCAGCCGCAGCTCCCCTTCTGAAATCCGGGAGATTTCCAGATTGCGGATCATAGGGATGATGTCCTGCTGGGTTACGCCGTTCCGGTTTTTCTTTTCCAGAACCAGCGCCTCCCGGGCAAACAACTGCCCGATAGCCGCCTCGGCCCCCGCCGGAATGCCCCCGTCGTATTCCAGGGTCAGCCGACTTTGCAGCAGAGTCAGATACTTGATCTTCGCCCCGTTATCGTAGACCTCCCGCACCCGGATGCCATCAATGAGGGCGGCATTCAGCCGGTCACGGATGTCCTCCGGAGGAACGGGGCTTTCCAGATCAAAGTCCAGCAGCTCACAGTGGCTCTCCGCCCCCAGACTCAGTGGCAGAGCAATGGATACGGAAGGCCGGGGATTGAAACCCTGGGTGTGGGTCAGGGGCAGCCCTGCCCGCTTGAAGGCTCGCTGAAATAATCGCATCAAGTCCAGGTGGGAAATAAACCGGGCGTTATCCATCTTTTCAAACAGCGCTCTAGGCATCGCAGGCCACCTCCTTCAGAAGGCAATTGGCACCGCACCCGGCGCAGCCGTGCCGGCAGTCCGGAGTCACCAGATTCTCATAGGCTCGCTTCCGCTCCCGGAGCAAGAACTTTTTGCTCACGCCCACGTCGATGACATCCCAGGGCAGCAGCTCTTCCTCACCGAAGCCCCGGGTGGTGTAGTAGTCCACGTCCACGCCGCATTTCTCAAAGGCATCCAGCCACTTGCCGTAGTCAAAATATTCGTCCCAGCCGTCCAGCCGGGCACCGCTTTCCACAGCGGCCTCGATGACCGGCCCCAACCGCCGATCGCCCCGGGCAAACACCGCTTCCAATCGGCTCAAGTCCGGGCTGTGGTAGTCATAGACAATGGATTTGGAGTAAAAATGGGACTTGAGCAGCTTGCACCGCCGCAGATATTCCTGAGGGGTGATCTGCTTTTCCCACTGGAAGGGGGTGTGGGGCTTGGGCACAAAATAGGCCGTGGCCACATGAACCCGCAGACCCCGCTTCTTGTTCACCGCGTTTTCCTTCCAAGCCTGGATGACCTTGTACACCAGCTCGGCGATGCCCAGCACGTCCTCGTCGGTTTCCGTGGGCAGACCCAGCATGAAATAGAGTTTCACATTGTTCCAGCCTCCGGAAAAGGCCTGGGCGCAGGTATTCAAAATTTCGTCTTCGGTCAGATTCTTGTTGATTACATCCCGAAGCCGCTGGGTGCCTGCCTCCGGGGCAAAGGTCAGGCCGCTTTTCCGGACGGTTTGCAGCTTCTCCATCAGTTCCCGGGAGAAATTGTCCGCCCGCAGAGAGGGCACGGATAGGTTAACCTTATTGGCCTGGCAGTAGGGAATCAGCTGGTCCGTCAGCTCTTTCAGCCCCCGGTAATCGGAGGTAGACAGGCTGGATACGGTAATTTCGTTGTTGCCGGATTTTTCCAGCAGCTCGATTGCCTGACGGTAAAGCACCTCCGGGCTTTTTTTGCGCACCGGGCGGCAGGAAAAGCCCGCCTGACAGAACCGACAGCCCCGGATGCAGCCTCGGAAGGCCTCCAGGTTTCCCCGGTCGTGGACAATTTCCGTGGAGGGAACGATCATTTCCGTGGGGAAAAAGGCGTGATCCAAGTCCTCCACGATCCGCTTGGTCACAATTTCCGGGGCACCGTTCAGGGGAATCACCGCCCGGAGGGTACCGTCTTCATTGTATTCGTGGCGATAGAAGCTGGGCACATAGACCCCAGGAATTTTGGAAACTGCCAGAAGAAATTGCTCCTTGCTCCACTTTTCCGCCTTGGCCTGGTCGTAAAGGGACACGATTTCCACGGTGCTGTCCTCCCCTTCTCCCAGGGAGAAAAAGTCCACAAAATCTGCCAGCGGCTCCGGGTTAAAGGCGCACACGCCCCCGGCAAAGACGATGTTTTTAAGTTCCTTCCGCTCCGCCGCGTGAAGGGGAATCCCGGCCAGGCGCAGCATATTCAGAATGTTGGAATACGCCATTTCATAGCCGATGGTGAAGGCAATCATGTCGAAATTCTTTACCGGCTCCTGGCTTTCCAACGCCCACAGGGGAAGGCTGTTTTCCCCCATGGCCTGTTCCATGTCCCCCCAGGGGGCGAAGACCCGCTCGCACCAGACCCCCTCCATCCGGTTCATGACCCCATACAGAATTCGCATACCCACATTGGACATGCCGATCTCATAGGTATCCGGGAAGCAGAAGGCCACCCGTACCCGGACATCCGCCAGATTCTTCTTGATTTCGCCCCACTCGCCGCCGGTATAGCGGGCGGGCTTCTGCACCGCAGTCAAAATGCGCTGCTTCAAATCCGTCATAAAACTACCTCTTTGTAAATGGTAGCCCTATTGTACTGCCTTTCCCCCGGTTTTGCAAGGTATTTTTCCGAGAGCCCCGGAACGAAGAGCCGTTGTCCCCAGCAGCAGCGCAACTCCCGGCTGTCGGCACAGGATTGCGGCCAGTGCCCCGGTCAGCAGGAGCCAGGCCATCCCCTGCCCCGCGGCCTGGGTTATTTTCTCCGCTTTTCCGGGAGCCATCCCTTCCAGAACACAGAAAAGCATCCGACCGCCGTCCAGCGGATAGATCGGCAGCAGATTATAGGCACTCTGGACAAGACCGCAGACGGCCGTCCGTGGGAACCATCGGACGGCCGTCAGAAGCAGCAGTCCGGCGGCAGGCCCGGCGGCGGCACAGACAAACTCCCGCCAAGGCTCGGAAAAGGCGGTATGGATTTTCGCACCGGCGCAGCCCATCCGGAACTCCGGATGTCCGGCATCCAACAGCCAGATAGCCAGCAGATGTCCCAATTCATGGACGCAGGCCGCTGCCACCGCCCCCGCCAGCCATGGCAGGGGCAGTGTCAGAAGCAGTAGTGCCCCCATTAAAAAGGCGAAGGGAGAAACTGCCGTCACCGGCTTACAACGTCTGCGCAAAAGGCCTCCAATGCCTGACCCAGGGGCGTGCCGCTCTGAAGATTCTCTGCCAGACGCTCCAGCTCTGCCAGAGCCGCGGCAGCGTCCCCGGGAAACAGAAGCCGCTGGATGTAATACCGGCTGTCCTTCCGGATCAGCCCAACCAGTGCCAAGGCACACAAAACCGCGCAAACCGGAACCCAATGGCGGCCTCTTTTGCGATTTTTCCACGAATTTTCCGGATATTCGATCACATAGCCCATAGCCTTCACCTCGGTACAGTTTATTTTTTATCGACCGGAAGTATGCCGTGCCAAAGGCGCTGGTGCAGTAAGAACTTAGGGCGGAATATTTTATCATTCTACAAAAAATACAGCTTGGAATTAAGGAGTTGTCAGCGTCGAGCCGCTGACAAGCAACAGTCCACCGGACTGTTGCACAGCGTGTCAAAAAAAGTCCGAAAGATACGGTGTCATTCCGAACCAGTCCGCAGA
>UQXG01000132.1 GCA_900544945.1 uncultured Eubacteriales bacterium
CCCTTCAGGCAATTAAAATCTTTTTTAAAGATTTTAATTGGAGTTCAGTATGAAATGAGGCCACAGGTTTTGTAACCTTTGTGGCCTCATTATACTTTGTTTTTCCCCGGCTGTGGTCTCTCAGTGAGAGACTCTAGCAGCCCAAACACATTTGGTCAAATTGATAGAGGGCGGCGTTGATCTCGTAGATGTCGTAAATTCCCTTTCGGATGTAGAATTCGATAATCATATCGAAGGTGCTGCTGTGGGACAGGGAAAAGCCCACGGTGCGCAGAAGGTCTTCCGTTTCCGGCAGGGTCAGCTCCAGGGCGATGGCAAAAGCCAGCACCGTGGGCTTGCTGGGCTTGTACTTGGGGTCGTTGTTGATCTTCCAGAAGGTCTTTTTGCTGACGTTGGCCCGCTTGTAGCACTGAACCTCGGTGATGTGCTTTTGGTCGATGAGTTTCAGCAGGGTCACGGCGAAGGTGTCGTCCTGGTGCTTCAGCCAGTCCTCCAGACTTTGAGGCGCCGGGGCCTCGCAGGGCATCGCTTCTTCGTAGGCGGCCGATTCTACCCTCTTGGGCATGGCAATCCGTCGGCTCCGGCTCTCCGGCATGGACATTGTCTTGCCCAGAGACTTCATCCGGGTGGAATTCAGAAACCGCTCCAGCTCTCCCCGGCGGCTGACCCGGTAGGCATTCCGGTCATAGACGCACAGGAACACCCGCATATCCTCATCCCGCAAACTCAGGAAATCCCGGATGGCCTCCGCGGCAACGGACAGCACCCGATCCTTGGGAAAGCCGAAGGTTCCGGCGGAAATCAGCGGAAAGGCAACGCTTTCCGCCCCCAACTCCGCCGCCCGGAACAGAGCATTCAGGTAGCAGCTTCGCAGAAGAGCCTGCTCATTGGCCCAGCCGCCCTTCCAGACAGGCCCCACGGTGTGAAGGACATATTTGCAGGGCAGGTTATAGCCTCCCGTCACCTCGATTTCGCTGGGGCGCAGAGCTTTCAGCTGTCGGCACGCTTGGGCCAGGCCTGGCCCGGCAGCCTGATGAACAGCCAGGTCTACCCCGCCGGAGCCGGAGAACCGGCTGTCCGTGGGATTCACGATGACATCCACCCGCATTTGGGTAATGTCGCTATGGACAATGGAAAAGGGCATGGCGGTTTCCTCCCTTTCTGAAACCGGTTACTCGTGGAGCTCCAAGGGCAGTCCGTCCGGGTCATGGAAGAAAGTCATGGCCTTGCCGGTGAAGGCATCCACCCGGACAGGCTCGCAGGGGATACCCAGGTTTTCCAATTCCTTTACCGTTTCCGACACACTTTCCACCCGGAAGGCCAGGTGCCGCAGGCCGCAGGCCTCCGGCCGGCTCACCCGCTTGGGCGGGTCCGGCTCGGCAAAAATTTCCAGTTCCGTAGTCTCATTCAGACGCAGATCCAGCTTCCAGTCTCCCCGCTCCGGCCGGTAATTCTCCCGAATCACCGGAAAGCCCAGCCTGTCCACATAGAACGCCTTGGCTTTTTGGTAATCGGATACAATAATCGCTACATGATGGATGGCATTCAGGTTCATAAGCTTACTCCTTTCGGGGATAGAATTCCGCATACCACTGGGCAAACCGCCGCAGGCCGGTTCTCAGGTCGGTGCCGGGCTTGTAGCCGAAGTCCCGCTCCAGGGCGCCGGTGTCCGCATAGGTCACGGGCACGTCCCCGGGCTGCATGGGCACCAGCTTTTTGTGCGCCTCGAAATCGAAGTCTGCCGGCAGCACCTTTGCCAAAACCAACTCTTCGGAAAGAATCCGCACAAAGTCCAGCAAATTCTCCGGATTCTGGTTGCCGATGTTGTAAATGGCGTAGGGCGGAATGGGCAGGCCGTCTTCCCCGTCCCGCTTGTCCGGAGCCTTCCCCATCACACGGACAACGCCCTCCACAATGTCGTCCACATAAGTAAAGTCCCGCTTGCAATTGCCGTAGTTGAAAATCTCAATGGTCTGACCCTTTACCAGCTTGTCGGTAAAGCCGAAATAGGCCATATCCGGCCGTCCGGCAGGGCCGTAAACCGTAAAGAACCGCAGGCCTGTGGAGGGGATGTTGTAGAGCTTGGAATAGGCGTGGGCCATCAGCTCATCGGATTTTTTCGTGGCCGCATAGAGGGAAACCGGGTTGTCCACCTTGTCCTCGGTGGAATAGGGTACCTTTTGGTTGGAGCCGTAGACGCTGGAGGAGGAAGCGTAAACCAGGTGCTCCACCGGGTAATGGCGGCAGGCCTCCAGAATGTTGAAGAAACCGATCAGGTTGGATTCCACATAAGCGTCCGGGTTGGTGATGGAGTAACGCACTCCGGCCTGGGCGGCCAGATTCACCGCCACCGCCGGGCGGTATTTCTCGAAAATCTCAAACATCAGGGGCTTATCTGCAATGTTTCCCTTGATAAATAGGAAGGAAGGATACTTTTCCAGCTCTTTCAGCCGGTATTCCTTCAGGGTCACGTCGTAGTAGTCATTCAGGTTGTCGATGCCGATTACCGTCGATGACGGGCTTTCCTCACAAATCCGCCTCACCAGATTGGCGCCGATAAACCCCGCCGCTCCGGTGACCAGAATCGTTTTCTTCTCCAAATTCACTTTGCTCATATATCCTCCCGACCGCCAAGGCCTTCCTTCGTTCTTTTTCACCATTGTATTTCCATTTCTGCAAAACGTCAAGCCCTTTCCCCCGGTTCCCGGAGGCGGATATTTCCCGATGAAACAGACAGATTTACTTGCTTTACACCGGAAACTGTGATATATTGTTTCATTATGGGTATTTTACACACAAGCTTTCGGAGGCTTTCTATGAATAAAAAAATACAATGTCTGCTGTGCGCCGGGGCAGCCTGCGCGATGCTCTTCGGCTGCGGGAAAAAGCAAACTGTCACTCTTCCTGACCTGACCGGAATCGTCACCCTGCCCGTCCCCACGGAAACCCAAGCTCCTACCAACCCCAACGCCGGGGTGGAAGAGCTCACCGCCGTGCTCACCGCGGGAGAAATCTATACGCTGGAACAGTATCCCGACCTGAAAAAGGCGGATTTGTCCGGCAGTACCTGCTACGACACCATCCTCGAATACATGGATGCCCACCCAGGCGTAGAGGTGATCTACACCGTGGACTTAGGCGGCACCACAGTTTCCAACGAGGCTGCCTCCGTCCGGCTGGAGGCGGGAAAATACACCTATGAGGCATTGCTGGAAGGCCTCAAATATCTGCCCAATCTGACCTCCGTTTCCATCAGCGCGGTAAATCTGACGGCGGAGCAGGTGGAAACCCTGCGCAGCACCTATCCGGACATTCCCCTGGAATACACCGTCTCCCTGCTGGGGCAGGATATTTCCACGGATACCGCCACCCTGACCCTGCCTCTGCTCACGGACGAGCAGGTGACGGAGGCCTGCGGTAAGCTGGGGGTTCTCACCGGATTGACCGACGTGACCCTGAGCAATGACCAATCCCTCGAGCAGGTGGCCAAACTCCAGGACGCCGCCCCCAACACCGTGTTCCACTACAGCTTCTCCCTCTTCGGCAAGACCGTTTCCACCACCGACGAGGAAATCGTCTATAAAAACCAGGCCATCGGCAATGAAGGGGAAAGCCAGATCCGTCAGGCTCTGCCGGTGCTGGACGGCTGCAAGCGGTTCGTCCTGGACAACTGCAAGCTGGACTACGAGGTGCTGGCCAAAATCCGGGAGGATTTCCGGGACGGCCCCAACGTGGTCTGGCGGGTGTATTTCGGCGTGGACGGCAGGTACAATCTGCTCACCGACGCGGACACCCTCCGGGCGGTGTACAACGTGACCAATGACACCTGCGGCCCCATGAAATACTGCGAAGGGGTCAAATACATGGACATCGGTCACAACGAGTATCTGACTGACCTGAGCTTCGTCAGCGGTATGCCCAATCTGGAGGTGATGATCGCCTCCGGCTGCGCCGCCAAGGAGCTGGTAGGCTTTGAAAACTGCAAGAAGCTGACCTGGCTGGAGCTGGCCTACTGCTACAAGCTGAAAAACGTCGACTGCCTTTCTTCCTGCGAGAGTCTGACCTACCTGAATCTCAGCTTCACCGGCGTTTCCAACTATCAGCCTCTGGACGGTCTGCCCCTGAAGCGGTTCGTCTGCCTGAGCCCCAAGGCCAACGCCAAGGAGCAAAAGACCTTTGTGAACATCCACCCCAAGGGGGTGTGCATCACCGTGTTCTATGGCTATTCCAACCCCTACGGCTACGGCTGGCGGTACGACGACAACGGCAAGACCTTCAACGAATACTATAAAAATGTGGTTCGTGTGGCCTTCAATTACGATGAGTTGGAGAAATACCTGCCGAAAGATACCAAATAACCGGTGCTTCCGGATAACGCATGTCATTGCGAACCAGTGCGCACACTGGTGTGGCAATCCGTTCTCTAAAATTCTTCCAAAATATTGCAAAAACCAGGCGGCCACAGGATGTCCACACCAAAGAAAATCGAAAATCTCCCGAAAAACACGTGCAAAGGAGCATCTCCATGAAATACGATTTTACCACCATTTTAGACCGGAAAGGCCATGATGCCCTGGCCGTTGACCAGGTGGGCGCTCCCGGCTCCCCCTACCCTGCCCCCAAGGAGGGCTTCGATGTGATCCCCATGTGGGTAGCAGACATGAATTTCCCCCTGGCTCCGCCGATTAAACAGGCCATCCTCGATCGGATGGAGCATCCTACCTTCGGCTACTTCCGGGCACCGGAAGCCTACTATGACGCCATTATTCACTGGCAGCAGACCCGCAACGGGGTAGAAGGCCTGAAGCCTGAGAACATCGGCTACGAAAACGGCGTCCTGGGCGGCGTATCCTCCGCCCTGCGGGCACTGTGCGTTCCCGGAGACCGGATTCTTCTGCACAGCCCCACCTACATCGGCTTCACCCATACCCTGGAAGACAACGGCTATCGGATTGTCCACTCCCCCCTCCGGCAGGACATCCAGGGGGTCTGGCGGATGGATTTTGCCGACATGGAGGAAAAAATCCGAAAAAATCAGATTCACACCGCCATTTTCTGCTCCCCCCACAACCCCTGTGGCCGGGTCTGGGAGCAGTGGGAGATTGCGCAGGCCATGGAGCTGTTCCGCAAATATGACGTGACGGTGATCTCCGACGAAATCTGGAGCGACATTCTTCGCCCGGGTCTGAAGCACATTCCCACCCAATCCATAAGCCGGGATGCGAAAATGCGCACCGTAGCCTTGTACGCCCCCAGCAAAACCTTCAATCTGGCGGGCTTAGTCGGCAGCTACCATATTATTTACAATTCCACGTTTCTTGACAAATGCGGCCGAGCCGCCGAGCTTTCCGGCTACAACAATCTGAACGTGCTGTCCGTTCATGCCCTCATCGGCGCCTACAGTGCGGAGGGCGGTCAGTGGGCAGACGAGCTTCGGCAGGTCATCGCGGGGAATGTGGATTTCGCGGTGGATTATATCCGCAATCACTTCAACGGCGTATCCCTGTTCCGTCCCGAGGGCACCTACATGCTCTTTATCGACTGCGCCAACTGGCTGGCTGCCCATGGCATGACCCTGGATGAACTGCTGAAAATGGGCTGGGACGTGGGCGTTGTCTGGCAGGATGGCCGTCCCTTCCACGGGCCTACTCATATCCGCATGAATCTGGCTCTGCCCCGATCCCGGGTAGAGGAGGCCTTCCGGAGACTGGATACTTACGTTTTTAACGCCTAATACTATTTCCCGGTTCTTCCGAGAACCATCGGTAGCGTGCTAGGGAAATTCTGAACAAATCGAACGCGACCTCATCCGCCCTCTGGGCACCTTCCCCTCCCAGGGGAAGGCCTAACAAGCAAAACCCCGCCGGGAGGAAATTCCTCCCGGCGGGGTCATATTTTTACGCTTTCTCATACTATTTCCTGATTAAAATCTTAATTTTAATCAGGAAGGCATCGCCT
>UQXG01000133.1 GCA_900544945.1 uncultured Eubacteriales bacterium
GAGCTGGCAAAAATCTTTGATTTTTGACTGAGGGATTGTAAAGGTGCGACTGTTGACAATGCCCGGAAAGATGGGAGTTCTGATCCCCTCAGTCATGGCCTTGCGGGAGACGGCCATGACAGCTCCCCTTGATCAGCAAGGGGAGCCTTTGGCCTCCGGAATATCTCACTTCGGGATCGTAATCGTCAGCACGATCTGGCTGTCCGTTTCCCGCCGTTCCGATACGGCGGGAATTCCGGACAGCTGAATTTTTTGCAGATTTTGGGTCAGATTGTTCAGAAACGCCCCGATATTTGCCCGGGAGCTTCCGTGATTCGGGGCGTTCAGCAGCCGGTCGATGTACCGCTCGGTCTGGGCTACGCTCATATTCTGGCGGACGATTTCCCGGAGCGCCCCCAGGGTGCTTTCCTCATCCGGAAGCCTTAGCAGCGCCCGGCCATGCCGCTCGGTGAGCCCGGCGGCGCGCAGTGCCTCCAGCACTGCCGGACTGTGGCGCAGAAGTCTCAGTTTGTTGGCCACCGCGCTCTGGCTTTTCCCCAGCAGCCGGGCGGCCTGCTCCTGGCGCATCCCGAAATGCTCCATGAGATAGCGGATGCCCTGCGCCTCCTCGATGAAATCCAGATCCTGCCGCTGCAAATTTTCCACCAGCGCCGCCATGCCCGATTCCAGATCGTCCATCCGCATGAGAATGCAGGGGATGTCCGTGACCCCCGCCAGCTGAGCCGCCCGAAGCCGCCGCTCTCCGGAGATCAGCTCATAGCCGCCCTCCTGACGGCGGACGGACAGGGGCTGCAAAATGCCGTGGAGCCTTATGGACTCGGCCAGCTCGTCCAGAGCGCCGGGGGCAAAGACCTTCCGGGGCTGGGCCGGATTGGGGTGTATGGACTGGGCAGGCAGAAAAACCACCCGACCGGTTTCCATGTAGGTTTTCAGCTTCTGACACTGCATGTTCCATCCTCCCCGCATCAGTTTGTACGCTTATTTTAGGCCAAGCCCCAGGGGAAATCCGGCGAAAGGGAACCCCGGGCAAGCACAAACCGTGCGACTTTTTTTGCGCAGGAAAGTTAAGGAAACTCTGAAGGAATCGTCGGCGGCCGAACAGCGGATCTTTCGCCCCCAGGCTTCGGTACGAAAAACGGGAAATACACAAAGTATTCCCTCGTTTCCCGTACCTTGCCTGGAACCAAAATCTCTCGCTGTCGGCTCTTGCCGATTCCTTCAGAGCTTCCTTAGAAAAAATTCAAAAAACTATTTACATTTGCCGTCAATTCGTGTATATTGTGCCGTGAACAGAGTAGGAGACCCTGCGTTAAGTGCCACCGGGACGGGGAGTTTGCCCGGAGGACGAAGGAACGCTTTCCACGATGGGGTCACCGCACCCGCTGTTGCATATGGGAGAAGTCTCCTTGATTGCAGCAACGATGCTCGGTCGGGCAGTGGTTCGACGAGGCAGACACATTTGTTATGTCAACCGCTGCCGCAAGAAAAGGAGGCATTTTTATGCGAAAAATCGAAAAATCCACAAATCTCTATCCCCATCCCTTCTCAAGAGCCTATTGGCACGACGCCGCCCAGGAGTTGAAGGACACGAAGATGCTGGTCATCGCCGCCCTGATGATCGCCCTGCGGGTGTCCATGAAGTGGACGGTGATCCCCCTGGCCCCGAACCTGAACATCAACATCGGCGCGCCGCTGATCAACGCCATGGGCGCCATGATCTTCGGGCCGGTGGTGGCGGCCCTGGCCGCCTGCGTGTCGGACTTCGCGGGCTATCTGCTCTTCCCCCAGGGGGGCGTGTATTTCCTGCCCTATATGTTCGTGGAGGTAGCGGGAAGCGTCCTGTTTGCCCTGTTCTTCTACCGGGCGAAGGTCACGGTGACCCGGGTGATTCTGGCCCGGTTCTCCATGGACTTGTTTGTGAATATTATCCTCAATTCCTTCGTTTCCATGTGGTATTACGCGGCGGTTCTGGGAAAATCCTACACCTTTATGATTCTGCCCGCGGTTATCAAGAACCTGGGACTGTTCCCCATTGAGTCCTTCCTGCTGACCCTGTTCCTCAGCGTGGTGATCCCCGTCACCCGGCGGATGAAGCTGACCTACACTCCCGTCAGCGACGGTGCGGAAGCGGAAAAGCGTCCCACCGGCTCGGAGCTGAAATTCGACAAGAAGCACCTGGTGCTTCTGCTGGTGCTCTTCGCCATCGGCGTCAGCTGCGTGGTGGGTTATCTGGCCTATTACTATGACCATACCTCCCTTTCCGCCAGCTATACCCAGCAGGAGCGCTACGACATCAACACCCGGATGACGGACATTGTCCGGGAGCAGACCGGCCAGTTCCAGGACGCGGAGCTGGTGACCACGGTGGAAAGCGCGTACAAGAAATTCCTGGGGGAGACCACTACCTACCAGGTGGCGGTGTACCAGGTGGACGAGGAAAAGCTTGGGGCTTATGACAAGGATCTGGAGACCATCCGAGGCCTGTCCAAGTCGAAAGCCAAGGCCGTAGCCGAGGACGGGGTCATGACGAAAATCGGCCAGGCCACCGTGGTTCTGAATAAGGACACCAACCAGGTGGAATCCTTCGAGTTCATAAAATAGAAGGCAGCTGCTCCATTCAGAGCGCTGCCAGCGAAAAGCGTAAGGAACGATGAAGCTGTCATTGCGAACCAGTTCTCAGACTGGTGTGGCAATCCGCATCCCCATTGGGATGTTCCGATTCCGGAACATTTTCAGGAAAACGGATTCCCGCACCAGTGCTGCTGGCTCGGAATGACAGCTTTGTTTTTTAACTTCGCGAGAAACGATATTTCAGCTTTCCAGCTGCCGCCCGAGAAATCCGGCGGCGGTTTTTGCTACGCTCTGGTCGCCCTCGGCCAGAGGTCCGTCGTTTTCTCCCAGCAGGAGCATGACGCAGCCCATCAGGTCTCCCTGGGAGAGAATGGGGCTGGCCGCCCCCAGCCGGTACTTTTCCTCTCCGTCCGCGGCGAATACCGGGGTGTCCCCGGGATGGAAGAGGTAATTGCGCCGCTGCTCCATCAGCCGGGCCAGCTCGGCGGAGTTGGGCTTATCCATCAGCTCCCGCTTGGGGGCGCCGTGGAGGGCGATGATGCTGTCCCGGTCGGAGACTGCGGCGATGTGCCCGGTGGCTGAGCCGATGGACTCGCACATCTGGGCGGCAAATTCCTGCAAATCTCCCATAGGGGAGTATTTCCGGAAAATCACGCCCCCGTCCTTCTCTGTGTAAATCTCCAACGGGTCACCGTCACTGATAACATTGACACGGAAAACCTTGTCCTCGTGGTTTTTAGAGGACTGAATCAGGGCGTTTTCGCTATTTTCCGTGCCGGAATTAAAATTTACGGCGATGTCTCCCTGGTTGACGTGGAGCAGGGTGTCCACATCGCTGTGGAGCCGGATCTCCAACCGATCCTCGAATACGTCGATGCGCTCTATCAGCAGCTCTAAATCGTTTCGTTCCAGCGTTTCCTTGGAAAGAATGTCCCCGAATACCTCCATGGCGGTTTTGGCGGCACGCCCCGCCTGAATGATGGTGTTCCGCTTGTCCGAGAGCATACCGATCTGGTGATCCAGCCCCTCGATCTTCTTTTGCAGATCGGCTTCCAGCTCGTCATAGGTCTCCGCCAGAAGCTCCTCCTGATCCGGGTGCTTGACCATATCCCGGATGCGCTGCCGCTTGGTGGCTTTCAGCTCCTCCCGCAACTCCTCCATGACCTGGGCCAGATGGTCGGCGGATTGCTCCGTTTCCACCACATCGGAATCCTGCCGTGCCAGTTCGGCGTTCAGTTCTTCCAGCATGGCATGGGAATGCTCCATGACCCGCCGCACATAGATTTTCAGCAGCTCGTCCAGCTTGTCCACCCGGATGTGGTGGGAGCTGCACCCGGAACGGCCCCGGCGGTGGTAGGTGCCGCAGGTGTAGGCGGCACTCAAATCCCTGCGGCTCATGGCGAACATGGGGCTGCCGCAGTCCCCGCAGAACAGGAAGCCGGAGTACACGTTGTCGTACTTCTTTACGCCCCGGTAATTGGCGGTGGAACGCTTCTCCCGGAGGGCACGGGTGGTGGCAAAGGTGCGGTAGTCAATGATGGGCTGGTGGTGGTTCTCAATGACGATATGTTCCTCCTCGTCCCGTTTCACATCCTTGCCGTTGATTTTGACCCGGGTGTATTTGGCCTGCCGGAAAGTGCCGATATAAAAATCATTGTCTAAAATCCCCTGCACCGTGACGATGGCCCAGGCGGCCTTGGTTTTCCGGCTGGTGGGTTCCCCCGCCGCCTCCTTGCGCATCTGCTCCGACATCCGTGGCGTTGGAATGCCCTGCTCTGTCAGGTAGTTGGCGATTTTCTTGTAGCCCCAGCCCTGGTTGTTGTACAGGTCAAAAATCTGCCGCACGATTTCCGCTTCTGTGGGGACGATCTCAAATTCTTTCTGCCTGTTGATGATATAGCCGTAGGGGGCGGCGCAAAGCCATTTCCCGTCGGCCTGCCGCCGCCGGATGACGTTCTTCACCTTTTTGCTGGTGTCGGTGACAGGCATTTCGTTGATGAGGAATTGAAACTGGATTTTCAGCCAATCGTCATCGTTGGGAAAGTCGATGTTGTCTCCCACGGAAATGATGCGAACGCCTGCATCCCGCAGATCCTCCAATTCCACCAGCCCCCGGGAATTTCGCCGGGAAAATCGGGAAAAATCCTTCACCACCAGAATGTCATACTGATGCCGGATCAGCCCCTTTCGCATGGCCTGGTAGCCCTCTCGCTGCTCAAAGGTATAGCCGGAACGGTCCCGATCCTCATAAAAGGTCAGGCTGCTTCCCGGAAATCGGCGGTTCACAAAGTCCCGGATGATGGCCTTTTGGTTTTCAATGGACACGTTGTCCCGATCCAGCTCCTCGTCCACGGAGATGCGGCAGTAGCCGGCAATGTCAAAGGTTTCGGTCATGGTTATTCTCCTTTGAGGTATTTTTCGGTCTGGCGGTCAAATTCGGAAATATAGTCTGCATCCTGCCGTTTGCGGAATTCCTCATAGATGCCGCTGACCTTTTTCACCGCCGCCTCCCGGGAAATGTGGCCCTTGCCGTCCAATACCTGGCGGCGGTTGTTGGTCAGAAACCGGTCCGTCTCCTTCAGCCAGTCCTGCATGGACATGAGCTGCTCGTCCTCGGCCATCAGCTCGGCATAGTCGATGAACATGGTCACCAGACGATTCAGCCGGGAAAGCTCTTTCTGATTCAGGTAATTCTTCGCCACCAGTGTGTCGCTTTTGAGGATTTTCCCATCCGGCGCCCCCTTCCAGGTGGTCAGACCCATGGTCGGGCTGTCCAGAGTGGCCCGCTGGGAAAGCAGTTCCGCCGCCGTCTTGCCGGTGACGGCATAGTGCAGCTTGTTCTGGACAAAGGCATAGAAGGCTTTCGTTGTCTCGCTGTTTTTGTCGTAGTCATAGCTGCACTGTTCAAACACATCCGCAATTTTCTGATAGGCACGCCGCTCACTGGCACGAATTTCCCGAATCCGTTCCAGCAGCTCATCAAAGTAATCCCTGCCAAAGGGGCGGCCGTTCTTCATCATCTCATCGTTGAGAACAAAGCCCTTCTGGATGTACTCTTTCAGCGTTTTCGTCGCCCATTGGCGGAATCGGGTGGCTTTTTTGGAGTTTACACGGTAGCCTACGGCGATGATGGCATCGAGATTGTAGTGGTCAATGCTGCGCTGCACATTGCGGTTGCCCTCTCTGCGAACCACTAAGAATTTCTTAGCAGTTGTCTCGGATGTCAGTTCTTCCTCGGTGTATATATTTTTTCAGATGCTGGATGATATTTTCCTGGGTGCAGCCAAACAGCTCCACGTTCTTGCAGATGTGGGGCATGTCATGCTGGCAGAAATAGCAGGTTCCGCAGGGGA
>UQXG01000134.1 GCA_900544945.1 uncultured Eubacteriales bacterium
GCCCTTCAGGCAATTAAAATCTTTTTTAAAGATTTTAATTGGAGTTCAGTATGAATTTTATTTGCCGCCTGCGGGCGGCAAACTCTGCGAGGCTTTTTTGACACGCGAAGGGTCAGATCTCGCATATCTGTTTTCGTTCCCTAGGAGGTATCCAAATGGACAATGCGCCCATTCTCACGTTCCGGGATTTTGGCTTTCAGTACACCGCCCAGGCCGAACCCACCCTGTACCACATTGATCTGGCGGTACATAAGGGCGAGAAAATTCTGATTGCCGGCCCCTCCGGCTGCGGAAAATCCACCCTGGCCCACTGCATCAACGGCCTGATCCCCAATTCCTACCCGGGCAAGGCCACGGGCAGTCTGACCATCGGCGGCAAGGATGCCTTTTCTCAGGGCTTATTTGCGCTGTCGAAAACCGTTGGCACGGTTTTGCAGGATTCCGACGGCCA
The DNA here is from genome assembly GCA_900544945.1 of uncultured Eubacteriales bacterium. Lineage (GTDB taxonomy): Bacteria > Bacillota > Clostridia > Oscillospirales > Oscillospiraceae > Faecousia. The sequence goes on from UQXG01000134.1 coordinate 452, forward strand.
GTTTATCGGCCTGACCGTAGCGGAGGACATTGCCTTCGCCCTGGAAAATGACTGCGTTTCCACCCAGGAAATGCACGAAACCGTCCGGAAAATTGCCGAGCTTGTGAATGTGGAGCAGGTTCTGGGTCATGCCCCCCACGAAATTTCCGGCGGACAGAAGCAGCGGGTAGCCTTAGGCGGCGTGATGGTAGGAGACGTGGACATTCTCCTTTTTGACGAGCCTCTTGCCAACCTGGATCCGGCTACCGGCAAGCAGGCCATCTGCCTGATTGACGAAATTCAGAAGCACACGGGCTGCGCGGTGATCATCATCGAGCACCGGGTGGAGGATGTGCTCTACCGGCCGGTGGACAGAATCGTTCTCATGGAAGATGGGCGTATCCGCTTTGACGGCAGTCCGGATGCGCTTCTGAGCACCGATCTTTTGCCTCAGGGCGGCATCCGGGAGCCTCTGTACGTCACGGCGCTGAAGTATGCCGGCGTAACCCTTACGGCAGAAATGCGCCCTTCCTATCTTCCCGAGCTTGTGCTCAGTGACAGCCAGAAGGAGCAGGTATGCCACTGGTTTGCCTCCCAGCCCCCGGCTCCGGCTCAGCCGGAAAAGCCGGTACAGCTTCAGGTGAGAAACCTGGATTTTACCTATTCCGGAGGCCACCACGCCCTCAGAGGTATTTCTCTGGAGGTGCACAAAGGGGAAATGCTCAGCATTGTCGGCACCAACGGTGCGGGAAAGTCCACCTTCTCCAAGGTCATCTGCGGCTTTGAAAACGCCCAGAGCGGCACAATTACCCTGAACGGTCTGGATTTGAGCACCCTTTCCATCAAGGAACGGGCGGATCACATCGGCTACGTTATGCAGAATCCCAATCAGATGATCTCCAAAAATCAGATTTTCGATGAGGTTGCGTTGGGTCTTCGGAACCGGGGGGTATCTGAGGAAGAAATTCGCCCCCAGGTAGAGGAAACCCTGAAAATCTGCGGGCTGTACCCCTTCCGGAACTGGCCCATCTCCGCTCTCAGCTACGGCCAGAAAAAGCGGGTGACCATTGCCTCCATCCTGGTGCTGAAACCGGAAATCCTTCTGCTGGACGAACCCACCGCCGGGCAGGATCTGCGGCATTATACGGAGATTATGGATTTTCTGTGTGAGCTGAACCGGCAGGGCATTACCGTCATCCTCATCACCCACGATATGCACCTGATGCTGGAATACACCCCCCGGGCGGTGGTATTCCATGACGGTCAGGTGATTGCCGACCGCTCCGGCGCGGAGGTTCTGAACTCCCCGGATATTGTGGCTCAGGCCAATCTGAAGGAGACCTCCCTGTACCATCTGGCCGCCGCCTGCGGCATCGAAGATTCCGAGGAATTCACCCGCCGCTTTATTGCCCAGGATCGGGAGGTACGCAAATGACGAATTTGTTCAATTACATCGACCGTCCCTCCCCTATCCACCGGCTTACCGGTGCCAGCAAGCTGCTGTTTCTGGTGCTGTGGACACTGGCTGCCATGACCAGCTTCTATACGCCCCTGCTCATCGCCATGACCGTAATCTCGGTGGTTCTTTTCCGAACGGCTCGGCTGAAGCTCAAGGACGTGTCTTTCATGCTGGGAATTATGGGAGTTTATATTCTGCTGAACAATGTGCTGATTTTTCTGTTCAGCCCTCTCCACGGCACAAACCTATACGGGAGCAAAACGGTGCTCTTTCCCATCGCTGGGCCCTACTGTCTGACTGCCGAGCAGCTGTTTTATCACTTCAATGTGATTCTGAAAAATGCCTGCACCATTCCCATTGTGCTGCTGTTCGTGTGCACCACCAACCCCTCGGAATTTGCGGCCTCTCTGAACCGGATTGGTGTCAGCTACCGAATCAGCTATGCGGTGGCTCTGGCTCTGCGCTACATTCCGGATATCCAGCGGGAGTATCGGGATATTTCCCAGGCCCAGCAGGCTCGAGGCACGGAGATGAGCCGAAAAACCAGCTTCATCAATCGGCTGAAGGCTGCCAGCACCATTCTTATCCCCCTGATTCTGTCCTCCATGGAGCGAATCGAAACCATCTCCAACGCCATGGAGCTTCGGGGCTTTGGAAAGAAAGCCAAGCGTACCTGGTATTCCAGCCGCTCCTTCTCCAAAGCGGATATTCTTTGTATGGTCAGTGCAGCGCTTCTTCTGGTTCTGTCCTTTACGCTGACCTTCCTGAACGGCGGTCGGTACTTCAATCCCTTCCATTGAAACGCAAAATAAGCCTCCCGGTTCTTGCAAATCGGGAGGCTTGTTTTATATCCGCTTACTTGAGACCGGCCTGCTCCAGCAGAGCGGGAATCTTGGACTCCCAGCCCAGGCTCATGATGTGCACGCCCTGGCAGTAGGGCTTGCACTCCCGGATAATCCGGGCGGCGATCTCCACGCCGGTGATACCGGCCTTGGTCTTCTCCTTATCCGCCTGAAGCTCCTCAATGAGAGCATCGGGGATGTGGACACCGGCCACGTTCTTGTTCATGAACTTGCACATACCGGCAGACTTGGGAATGATGATGCCCACCTGAACAGGCTTGCCAAACTGCTTGGCGGCTTCCATGAACTTGATGAACTTTTCAGGCTCGAAGACGGCCTGAGTCTGGAAATACTGGGCACCGGCGGCAACCTTGCGCTCCATCTTCACCAGCTGTGCGTCCACGGAGTCGGAGCAGGGGGACACAACCGCACCCTTGGCAAACTTGGGAGGCTCGCCCACCAGGTCGTTGCCGCCCAGATCCTTGCCGGTTTCCAGGAGGCTGGCGGTATGCAGCAGGGACACGGAGTCCAGGTCAAAGACGGGCTTGGCCTGGGGATGGTCGCCCATCTTGGTGTGGTCGCCGGTCAGGCACAGGATGTTGTCAATGCCCAGCATGGCGGCACTCAGCAGGTCGGACTGGAGGGCAATCCGGTTCCGGTCCCGGCAGGTCAGCTGGAAAATGGGATTCAGACCCGCATCCTTCAGCACCTTACAGGTTGCCAGAGAGCCCAGACGCATAACAGAAGACTGGTTATCGGTGACGTTTACGAAGTGGACGCCGGACAGATACTCCTTGGCCTCTTCCACCATGCCGTCAATATGAATTCCTTTGGGAGGGCCGACCTCGGCAGTAACTACAAATTCACCGTTATCAAACAGTTCCGTAATTCTCATAATTCTATTCGCTCCTAATTTATTCAGATTCTTTGACGGCCTTGGTGGCCTCGTCGGTATTGAAGTCATGCAGCTGCGTGGGGCACTTGAGCACGTCCAGACGGCCCTGAGCCTTCAGACGCTGAATAATCCGCTCCCAGCCGCAGTCCATGTCGGGGCAGACCTCACACTTGCCGTTCTTGGTGCCGCCGCAGGGGCCGTTCACCAGGCTCTTGGAGCAGGCGGTGATGGGGCAGATGCCGCCGGTCAGGTTCAGGAAGCACTGGCCGCACTGGCCGCAGTCCACTTCCAGCGGGGTCACGCCCTGGAAGCCGGGCAGCTCGATGGTATCGCAGCAGGCGTAAACAGGCTTATCCTCCAGTACGCCGGAGATGGTCTGCACGCCTACGCCGCAGGAGAACACCAGCACCGCATCGGCCTGCTCGATCTTGTCCAGCACGCCGCGCAGCCGCAGAGCCAGCTCGTCAGGATTGCACACATAGTCGGTGGTGAGAATGCCCACGACCTTGCCCTCAGCCTGGAGCTTCTTCTGCAGGGTCTTGGCCTCCTCTTCCGGGAAGCCCACTTCCTTACAGCCATGGCAGTTGATGATGAATACCTCGCCGGACGCCAGGGAGCCGATAACCTCTTCGGATTTCAGTTTTGTCATTAACATACGTCTTCGTCCCCCTTACTTCTTCTTCAGCAAGGGCATAACCAAGCCCTTTGCGGCGTTGATCTTGGAAACCAGAGGAATCTTGGAAGAGCAGATGTACTCGCAGCACTTGCAGGAGAAGCAGTCCATGACGTTCAGCTTCAGCAGGCCTTCCGCATCGCCCAGCTGACCCAGCTTGTAGATTTCCAGAGGCTGTAGCTCCATGGGACACACGTCCACGCAGCGGCCGCACTTGATGCACTCTTTTTCCTCGGTATGGTCGGCGGCAATGGCAATGATGCCGTTGGAGCCCTTGATAATGGGCACATTGGTGTCCTTAATAGGAGCGCCCATCATGGGGCCGCCCATTTTCAGCACCACGTCTTCGCCGGTAACACCGCCGCAGTGGTCGATAATCTCCTGGACATTGGTGCCCAGCTTGACAATGTAGTTGCCGGGATTCTTGATGTATTCGCCGGTGACGGAGACGACACGCTCCACCAGGGGAAGTCCCTTCTGGATGGCATCGGAGATGGCCTTGGCGGTGGAGGTGTTGGACACCACGCAGCCCACATCGGCGGGCAGCTTGCCGCTGGGAACCTGACGACCCATGACCTTCTTGATGAGCATCTTCTCAGCGCCCTCGGGATACTGGGTCTTGGCGGCCACCACCCGGATATTGTCGTAGGGCTTGACCTTCTCTTCCATCAGAGCCACCGCGTCGGGCTTGTTGTCCTCGATGAGAATCACGCCCTCGGGAGCGGCCACGGCCTTCATCATTGCCCGCAGGCCATAGACGATGTCGTCGGCAAACTCCAGGAGCACACGATGGTCAGCGGTCAGGTAGGGCTCACACTCGGAGCCGTTGATGAGCACGGCATCGATGGGCTTGCCGGGCTTCAGCTTAACATAGGTGGGGAAGGTTGCGCCGCCCATACCGACGATGCCCTTCTCCTTGACGATCTCCACGATCTCGTCGGGAGTCAGCTCCTCCAGGGGCTTGTTGGGCTTGACGGACTCGTCCAGGGTGTTCTTGCCATCGTTCTTGATGACCACGCTCATGACGCCGGGACCCTTGTTGGGATGGGTGTGAGGCTCCACGGCGATGACGGTGCCGCTGACGGAGCTATGGACAGGTGCGCTGATGAAGCCGGCCTGCTCACCGATGAGCTGGCCTACCTTCACGGTATCGCCGGCCTGTACCACGGGGTTGGCGGGTGCGCCGATGTGCATGGCCAGAGGAATGATGACGGTATCCGGCTCCGGGAACTTCTGCAATGCCAGATGCTCAGTGTACTCCTTGTTCTCGGTGGGATGGACACCGCCGTAGAAGCCTTCGTACCGCTTGGCACGGGCCGCTTCCACATAGGCCTTGATCTGGTCCACGTTCACGGCAGAGTAATCCCGCAGCTGCACAGGCTGAGCCAGGAATTCCTTGGTTCTTCCCTGCTTTTCCAGGCGCTGATAGATCTTCTCCCAGGCGCAGTCCTTCTTGGGGTCAATTTCGCACTTGCCGTTCTTGGCGCCGCCGCACTGGCCGTTGACCAGGCTCTTGGAGCAGTCCACAATGGGGCAGATGCCGCCGGTGACGTTCAGATAGCACTGGGCGCAGGCGCCGCAGG
>UQXG01000135.1 GCA_900544945.1 uncultured Eubacteriales bacterium
GGTGGAAAAGACCCGCTGTTTGGGCGTGTTGACGGTTTTCAGATAGACCCTAATAGAATCAGGTGACAGCATCATAGCACACAGGCCGGAAAAAATCAATCATAATGTATCATTACCAGATAGTTTTTGGGAAAAAGCCCTAGAATTTGTGGAATCCACATATTGAATTCAGAATATTTCGGTGCTATACTCTTATGCGAAAAAACAGCATGGGAGAAAAGAAAATGCAAGACAGATTATTTTCCGACAGACAGCTGATTAAATTGATGATCCCCCTGGTCATTGAGCAGGGGCTGACAATCTTAGTGGGCATGTGCGACGGCGTGATGGTTTCCGCCGTCAGCGAGGCGGCCATCTCCGGCGTGTCCCTGGTTGACATGATCAACGCGGTGATTCTGGTGCTTTTCGCGGCGCTGGCCACCGGCGGCGCGGTGGTGACGAGCCAGCTGCTGGGAGCCCGGCGGACGGCGGATGCCCGACGCAGCGCGGGTCAGCTGGTGAGCCTGACCTTTGCCATGGGCTGCCTGATGATGGCCCTGTGCCTGATATTTGCCCGGGGGCTTCTGAAGCTGTTCTTCGGCTCCATTGCGGACGATGTGATGGCCGCAGGACTGATTTACCTGCGCATCACCGCTCTGTCCTTCCCCTTCATTGCCCTGTATAACGCCGGCGCGGCCATTTTCCGCAGCGTGGGCAACAGCAAGGTTTCTATGCAGGTGAGCCTGTGGATGAACGGTATCAACGTGGCGGGAAATGCCCTGTGTGTGTTCGTGCTGAAAATGGGGGTGGCCGGTGTGGCTGTGCCTACCCTGGTTTCCCGGGCAGTGGCGGCAGTCATGATTCTGACCATGGCCAGCCGGAAGGGTCAGGAGCTGACGCTGGACGCTTCCTCCTTGTACCCCATTGACCGGCAGGTTATGGGCAAGATTCTGCGCATTGGCATTCCCTCCGCCTGCGAGAACAGCTTCTTCCAGTTCGGCCGACTGCTGGTGGTGAGCATGATCGCCCTCTTCGGCACCACCCAGACCTCCGCCAACGCCGTGGCAAACAACCTGGACAGCGTGGGCACCGTCGTGGGCCAGGCTATGGGTCTTGCCATGGTGACAGTGGTGGGTCAGAGCGTAGGCGCCGGGGACAAGGAGCAGGCCACCTTCTATCTGAAGAAGGTGATGAAGTGGAGCATTGTGGCGCTGGGCGCGGTGAATCTGATGATTATCCTCTTCCTCAATCCCCTCATCGGCATGTACCGCTCCCTGACGCCTCAGACCGTGGAGCTGACCCGGACGCTGGTGCTGATTCACTCCACGGCGGTGATTTTTATGTGGGCTTTTTCCTTTGTGCTGCCCAATGCCTTCCGGGCGGCCAACGATGTCCAGTTTACTATGTGGGTAGGCATGGGCTCCATGCTGGTGTTCCGGGTGGGCGTGTCCTGGATTCTCTGCGTGCACCTGGGCTGGGGCGCCGTCGGCGTGTGGATTGCCATGATCCTGGACTGGGTGTGCCGAATCAGCTTCTTCCTGCCCAGAGCCTTGACCGGCAAGTGGCTCAGCAAGATTTAAGGAAACTCTGAATAAATCGTCGGCGGCTGGACGGCGAATCTTTTGCCCCATTCGTGCAGTTCTGAAAGCGGGAAATATAGCACAGCCGTTGCCAGCGGAAGCTGGCTTACGGATGTGGCATACCCCTTGCGGGTACACAAAGTATTTCTCCGCTTTCAGAACTTTCGCCTGAGTCAAAATCTTCTGCCGCCAGCTCTTGCCGATTTAATCAGAGCTTCCTTGCCCAATCGGGAAGCTTTTCAAATTCCAGGATTTTCCCCTTGTGGGGGAAGGTTAACTTACAGGAGTACAGCATCGGGGCGGGGGCATTGTCTCTCGCCCCGTATTTGCGGTCGCCCACCAGAGGATAGCCCCGGCTGGCAAACTGCACCCGAATCTGGTGGCTCCGGCCGGTGTGAAGCCGGATGCGCACCAGACTTTCCTCGCCGGAGGTCAGCCGGGTGAATTCCAGCCGAGCCTTTTTCACCCCGCCCCGCATCCGCTTGACCACAAACACCTTGTTTTTCCGGCTGTCCTTCCAGAGAAGGTCTTCCCAGTCGCCGCTTTCCGGAGGGTTGCCGTGAACCAGAGCCACATATTCCTTAATGAGCTTGCCTTCCTGAATGGCCTTCGACAGGCTGGCGGCAGCGGCCTGGGTGCGGGCGAAAACCATTACCCCGCCTACGTTTTTGTCCAGCCGGTGCACCGGGAAGATTTCACCGCCCAGGGTTTCCTTCAGGACGGCGGGCATCTGAATTTCGGAATCCAGCCCCACCGGCTTGACGCACAGGACAATGTCCCGGTCGGAAAAGAGAATTTCCATGGATAACCTCCCAAATTGTTTGAAAACAGTATAGCACACAACCGGGATAAGGAAAAGCCCCGGTTGCTTTTTTGTGGAAAAACGGTATAATATAAATACGGTATAATATAAATATAGAAAAGATTCCTACGGAGGAGACAGAAAATGACCACACAGGACTATCAGCGCAAATCGCCGCTGGCGATCTTCTTTCACTATTTTGGCAATCACAGGCGGCTGTTTGCCATTGACCTGGGCTGCGCCGTGGGCATGGCGGTCATCGACATGGCCTTCCCGCTGGTTACCCGGCAGGCTTTGTACGACTACCTGCCCAACGAGGCCTATGGCGTGTTCTTCCGGATTATGGTGCTGGTGGCGGCCAGCTATGTGCTGCGCACCTTCCTCAACTACATCGTGACCTATTATGGCCACACCTTCGGCATCCGGGTGGAGGCGGATATCCGCCAGGATCTGTTCACCCATATGCAGCAGCTCAGCTGCGACTACTATGACCAGAACCGCACCGGAAAGCTCATGTCCCGGCTCACCACCGATCTGTTCGAGCTGACGGAGCTAGCCCACCACGGCCCGGAGGATTTGCTCACCAGCGCGCTGACCATTCTGGGCGCTCTGGCGGTGATGGCCTCCATCCGCTGGCAGCTGGCACTGGTGGTTGCCTTGACCATCCCGGTATTTCTGACGGTTGCCATGACCATGCGGCAGCGGATGGCGCAGGCCTCGGCCGTTGCCAAGGAGAAAACCGGACACATCAACCAGGAAATCGAAAGCAGCCTGTCCGGCTTCCGCACCGCCAAGGCCTTTGCCAATGAAGCGGCGGAGAGCCGCCGGTTCCAGGCCGCCAACGAGATTTACAAGAACTCCAAGCGGGGCTTCCACAAGGCCATGGGCATGTTCCAGAGCAGCGTGGAATTCTTCCTGTGTATGCTCAACGTGCTGGTCATCGGCTTCGGCGGCTACTACGTTATGCGCGGGGAAATGGACTACCGGGATCTCATCACTTTTAATCTGTATATTGCCTCCTTTGTGAACCCCATGCGCAAGCTGTGCAATTTCTCCGAGCTGTTCGCCAATGGCTTCGCGGGGCTGAGCCGCTTCGTGGAGGTCATGCGCACGGAGCCGACCGTCCGGGACAAAAAGGATGCCAAGAAGCTGGAAAACGTAAAGGGCGAAATCGACGTGTGCGGCGTGTCCTTCTCCTACGACGGGGATCTGGCGGTGCTTCACGACGTGAGTCTGAAAGTAAATCCCGGAGAGACCATCGCCATAGTGGGCCCCTCCGGCGGCGGAAAGACCACCTTGTGCCAGCTGATCCCACGGTTTTACGATGTAACCGGCGGCAGCATTTCCATTGACGGACTGGACGTCCGGAACGTGACCCAGCGGAGCCTCCATGAGAACATCGGCATTGTCCAGCAGGATGTGTTCCTGTTCGCGGATACGGTGCTGGAGAATATCCGCTACGGCAGGCCCGATGCCTCCATGGAGGAGGTCATTGCGGCGGCAAAGCAGGCGGAAATCTACGAGGACATTCTGGCCATGCCCCAGGGCTTTGAGACCTATGTGGGCGAGCGGGGCACGCTTCTGTCCGGCGGCCAGAAGCAGCGGATTGCCATTGCCCGGATTTTCCTGAAGAACCCGCCCATCCTGATTCTGGACGAGGCTACCTCGGCGCTGGATTCCGTCACCGAGGCGAAGATTCAGCGTGCCTTTGACAACCTGGCGCAGGGTCGAACCACGCTGATCATCGCCCACCGGCTGTCCACCATCCGCAATGCCGGACGGATTGTGTCCATCGCGGACGGAGTCATCACCGAGTGCGGTACCCACGAGGAGCTGCTGAAAACCGGCGGCATTTACTCCCAGCTTTACAAGACCCAGAACGCCCTGGCCCTGGGTCTGATCCAGCCCTGAAAGGAGGGCTTTCATGTATCAGCCACTAGCAGACCTCTTGCGGCCAACCACCCTGGACGAGGTTTACGGCCAGGAGCACATCCTGGGGCCAAACGCGGTGCTCCGGCGGCTTATCGACTCCGGGAAAATTCCCAACATGGTTTTCTACGGCCCCAGCGGCACGGGAAAAACCACGGTGGCCAACATTATTGCCAAGCAAACCAACCGGACGCTCTATAAGCTCAACGCCACCACCGCCTCCACGGCGGATATCAAGGAAATCGTGTCCCAGCTGGACACCTTCCTGGCTCCCAACGGGGTTCTTTTGTACCTGGATGAGATTCAGTCCTTCAATAAAAAGCAGCAGCAGTCCCTGCTGGAACACATTGAAAACGGCAAGATCACCCTTATCGCCTCCACCACGGAAAACCCCTATTTTTATGTGTTCAACGCCATTTTGAGCCGGTCTACGGTGTTCGAGTTCAAGCAGATTTCCGCAGAAGCCGCCCTGAAGGCCGTGCGTCGGGCGGTGGCGTTCATGGAAGACCGGACGGCTCTGAAGGCCAAGCCGGAAGCTGGGGCATTGGAGTACATTGCCGGAGCCTGCGGCGGCGATCTGCGCAAGGCCATGAACGCGGTGGAGGTGCTCTTCTCCGCCGGTCAGCCGGAAAACGGAGAGCTGCCCCTGACCCTGGCCGATGCCAAGGCCGTCACCCAGAAAAGCGCCTTGCGCGCGGACAGGGACGGAGACAATCACTATGACCTGCTGTCCGCTCTGCAAAAATCCATCCGGGGCTCTGACCCGGACGCTGCCTGCCACTATCTGGCAAGGCTTCTGGAGGCAGGGCAGATGCCCTCAGCCTGCCGGAGGCTTATGGTCATTGCGGCGGAGGATGTGGGTCTTGCCTATCCGCAGATTATTCCCATTGTGAATGCCTGCGTGGACATGGCCTTGAAGCTGGGAATGCCGGAGGCGCGGATTCCTTTGGGAGACGCGGCGGTGCTCATGGCCACCAGCCCCAAGTCCAACTCCGGCCATATTGCTCTGGACGCGGCTCTGGCGGACGTGCGTAAAGGAAAATCCGGGGACTTTCCCCGGCATCTGCAAAATGTCCACGCGGACTCCTATACCATGGAGCGGGAGCAGGGCTATCTCTACCCCCACAACTACCCGAATCATTGGGTCAAGCAGCAATACCTGCCGGATGAATTGGTGGGCACCCATTATTATGAGTACGCGGAAAACAAGCTGGAGCAGGCCGCCAAGCAGTATTGGGACAAGATCAAGGGGGAGAAATAATGGACATTCACATCAATGACATTCTGGTGATGAAAAAGCCCCATCCCTGCGGGGAAAAGCGGTGGATGGTGCTGCGCACCGGAGCGGATTTCCGGCTTCGGTGCCTGGGCTGCGGCCACGAGGTGATGACGCCCCGGTTCAAGGCGGAGAAGAACGTCCGCGCCATAGAGCACCCCAGCGCGCCCATTGACGAATAAGGTACGCCCTCCGGCATTCCGCCGGAGGGCGTCTTTTACCCTCTGATACTATTTCCTGATTAAAATCTTAATTTTAATCAGGAAGGCATCGCCTGA
>UQXG01000136.1 GCA_900544945.1 uncultured Eubacteriales bacterium
CCTCCGGGGGCAATGTTCTTGTCCCGGCAAGAACATTGAGAAGAAGCCGGCTCAATGGGCGCTGCCGGCAAAGCCGCCCCCTTGAGAATCCCCCGGCCGCGTCGCCGGAAGTGCGCCAAAAGATTTCGGGTTGCAAGGGGCGTTTTAGCGAAAGTACGCAGATAGAATGGGGGCCTTTGAAAGATTAAACGGTGGGGAAAAAGGTGCTGCTTTTCCTTTTGGCACGGGATGAAAAAAGGACTGGAAAAAATCAGAAAAGTATGGTATCATAAAGTGTAATGCTATGTTTGCTTGGATTTGCGTGTCCGGAATGGCGGGTGCGCTGTGTATAGAAAGGGGGAACCGCTTTGGAGCTGAACTGGCTGCAAAGTATTCTGTTTGGTCTGGTGTCCGGCGCGGCGGATATTATTCCGGTGTCCGGTCAGGCTCACCGGCTGCTGCTTCTGAAATTTTTCGGTGTGAATCAGCTGCCAAATTTGCTGGCTCTGGTGCTCCACCTGAGCGTGGCCGCGGCACTGTATCTGTCCAGTCAGGGACAGTTTGTGCGGATGAACCGGGCCCGTGCCTTGGCCAGAATTCCCAAAAAGAAGCGCAAGCGGCCTTTGGACACCCGCAGCATGATGGACTGGAGTCTGATTAAAACCATGCTGGTGCCTACAGTCATCGGTCTGCTGCTGAATAGCCGGGTGCGCGGCTGGAGCGTCAACATGTTCCTGATTGCCGGAATGCTGTTCGTCAATGGCTTGATTTTATACATTCCCCAATTTCTGCCCACCAGCAACCGGGATTCCCGAACCCTGACCCGGCTGGAGGGCGTGCTCATGGGGCTGGGAGCCGGGGCTTCCGTGCTGCCCGGAATTTCTACGGTGGGCATTATGGTGTCCATCGCCTCGGTGTGCGGCATTGAGCGGCTGTACGGACTGAATATGACGTTCATTGTAAAGCTGTTTTTCCTCATCGGCCTGATGGTCTATGATGTGCTGGCCATCATTACGGATGGCCTTGGGGGGCTGACGGTGATGCTGCTGGCGCAGTATCTATTCACCGGACTGCTGTCCTTTGGCGCATCTATGTTCGCCATTCGGCTGCTGCGGAGGCTGGCACCGGAGCATGGCTTCCACACCTTCGGCGTGTACTGCTGGGGCCTGGCCCTGTTTACCTTTATTTTGAATCTGGTTGTGTAGGAGGTTCCCCGTGGCTAAGAAGAAAAACGCTTCTCAGGCTGAGAAGATTGTAACGGATACCAAGCGGAAGGCACCCGCCGGAAAAACATCCAAGAAAAAGCCGCCCAAGAAGGCGGCAAACCGGAAGACCCCACCCAAGGTGCAGACCGAGTATGAAAACCCGGTTTCCACAGGTATCGTGGCGGGACTTGCCTGCATGGGATTGTGCGTTCTGCTGGCTTTGGTATGCTTCAAGCCGGAGGGAGCCCTGCTGCTTGCGGTGAAGGCGGGCATCCTGGGTCTGGTGGGCAGAGCGGGACTGTATTTTCTGATTCCGGCACTGCTCTACACCGGCACCATTAACCTCTTCGGAAAACGGGTATCCGTGCCAATGCGCAGCGTTTGCAGTATTGCCTTTGCCCTGCTGTGCGGTGTGGTGTATCACCTGGCGCTGGCCGGGAGCATGGATTTTGACGTGAAGGCAATGTTTGATGGCGGCGTGGCAGGAACCTCCGGCGGCGTCATCTGCGGCGGCGTGGGCTATCTGCTGCGATGGGGCTGCGGCACCACCCTGGCGCTGCTGATCTGCATTCTGGCCATGATCCTGACGCTGCTGGGAGCCATGCGGATTACCGTGCCCAGCCTGATCCGGGCCATTGCCAACCGTCCCCGGGATGACTGGGACGACGGCGACGACGAGGATATTGAACCGGCTGCCCTGGTGGTCAACAAGATTGCCAACAAGCAGATCGAGCAGAAGCGCCAGCGGCGGGAGCAGGCAAAGCTTCAGACGCCGTCTCCGCAGCCTCCGGTTCCCGTGGAGGAAGCACCTGCGCCCCGCCCCCAAAAGTCTGCCAGAAGGCAGGAGCCCGCACAGAAGTCGGCGGCGCCGGTACCCATGGCGGACGTTGTCCGCAATGCGCCCGGCAGAGGGGCGGCCTTTATGAGCCGGGTGGATGAGGAAATCAGCGCGCCTCTGGCCGGAACCAGCCGGTATGTTCATGAGGATGTGCCGAACGTGTTCGACGAGCCGGTGGAGGAGCGGATTCCGGAGCCGCCCAAGCCTGCCAATCCCTCGAAGATGCCGGAACTGGTGCTGCCGAAGAACCGACCGGCGGAGAATCCAGTGAAGTCCGGGGTTCGGGATGGGGCGGCACGGGAGATGCCGAAACAGGAGAAGGAGGACACCGGGAAAGTCACTGCCAAGGATACGGCGGCCTCCGCCCGGCAGGTGGCGGCGGAAATTGCCGACGGCCAGAGCCAGGCAAAGCCTGAATACTGCTTCCCGCCGCTGGATCTTCTGAAAAAGCCAGCCAGAGCGGCGGCAGACGGCACCGAGGAAATGCGGGAGAATTCCCGGCGCTTGAACGAGACCCTGGCAAGCTTCAACATTGATGCCCATATTATCAATGTGACCCGGGGCCCCAGCGTCACCCGGTACGAGGTGGAGCTGGATCGGGGTGTGCGCCTCAACAAGCTCACCGGCTGCGCTGACGACATTGCCCTGAGTCTGGGCGCCTCCGGTGTGCGGATTGCGGCGGTGCCCGGAAAAATTTCCGTGGTGGGCATCGAAGTGCCCAACCGGACGGTGACCACCGTATCCCTGCGGGAGGTCATCGATTCGGGTGAATTTTCCAATGCCAAGTCCAAGACCTCCGTGGCCCTGGGCAAGAGCATTGACGGAAACTGTGTGGTGGGCAATATTGCGAAAATGCCTCACCTGCTGATTGCGGGTACCACCGGCTCCGGTAAGTCCGTGTGCATGAACTCCATTATCATAAGCCTTCTGTACAAGGCAGGGCCTGAGGACATCAAGCTCATCATGGTTGACCCTAAGATGGTGGAACTGGGCATTTACAACGGCATTCCTCAACTGCTGATTCCCGTGGTCACGGATCCCAAGAAGGCGGCAGGGAGCCTGCAATGGGCGGTGACGGAAATGCTCCGCCGGTACAAGATGATGTCTGATATGGGTGTCCGGGATCTGGAATCCTACAACAGCCTGGTGATTCAGGAAGAAGGGGGGCAGAAGCTTCCTTCCATCGTGGTCATCATCGACGAGCTGGCCGACCTGATGATGGTGGCGGCCAAGGAGGTGGAGGATTCCATCTGCCGGATTGCCCAGATGGGACGTGCCGCCGGAATGCACCTGATTATCGCCACCCAGCGGCCTTCGGCCAACGTAATCACCGGCCTGATGAAGGCCAACATTCCTTCCAGGATTGCTTTCTCTGTAGCCTCCGCTATGGAATCCCGGATTATTCTGGACACCATGGGCGCGGAAAAGCTGGTGGGCAAGGGCGATATGCTTTACGCCCCCATTGGCAGCGGCAAGCCCCTGCGTGTCCAGGGCTGTTTTGTTACCGACGGCGAGGTAGAGGCGGTAGCGGAGTATGTGAAGGACAACTACGTTTCCGACTACAACCAGGAGGTGCTGGAGGAAATCGAAAAGAAGGCCCAGCAGACCGGCAAAAAGCCCGGTGCGGCCACGGCTGCCGATCCGGAACCCAGCAGCGAGGAGCTGGAGGGCGACGAGATGCTCCCCGCGGCGGTGGACGTGATTCTGGAGACCGGGCAGGCTTCCGTGTCTATGCTCCAGCGACGGCTGAAGCTGGGCTATGCCCGGGCGGCCCGGATTGTGGATGAGATGGAGGAAAAGGGAATTGTAGGCCCCTTCCAGGGCAGCAAGCCCCGAGCCATCCTCATTACCAAGGAGCAGTGGCAGGCAAGAAAAGACGGCACTCAGATGGATTTCGACGATCTGGAAGCCGGTGCTTACGAGGAAACGGAATAACGGACAAGGCCGGAGCTGGGTGCTCCGGCCTTGTCTTCTCAATATGGCTTCCGCAAAAAAGACGGTATGCCGCGAAGATGGGGGAAAATTCACTCCTTGGCGCGATCCCGAGCCTGCTCCCGGGCGGCCATGACCGCCATGGCGGTGAGCAAGGGGAGCTTTTCCGGTTCGTAGACGATCAGGTAGGCGTTGTCGAAGACCAGGTTGGGGATGTTCAAGGCCAGATCCTCCATGATAGCTCCCAGTATCCGGCCATTCAGCGTGACCCGGTAGTTATGGCCCAGAGTGGCCGCATATTGCCGAAGCTCCAGAGTGCCCTCGGCGGTTTCCAGGGTGAACCGATCCCGGACGAATTCCAGCTGCTTTTCCAGGGTGCCGTAAAGCTGGCCGCACTCGTAGAATTTGTAGGTAGTAAGGGCGTGACCCAGCTGCTTGGTCATACGGAAGACTTCTTGTTCGTCCCTGTCCATCACCCGAAGAGAAACCAGGGGAGCGGTGCCGTCTACGGTATAGCACACATTCCCTTTGCTGTCTTCCAAGGTGAAATGCTGGCCGGTGAGCTTGAAATTTTCCCGGAAGGTGTAAATCTGGGCGGGCTCCAGAGGCCGGAAGGGCAGGGGAGTGCCGGTTTTCAGATAGCTTTCCAGGCTCTCCTTCAGCCAGTCCTTCATGCGGAAAATGTCACTGTGATAGCAAAGCTGCCCGGCAAGGCTGGCGTCTTTCGGTTGGGCAGGGGGAAAATCCGGCTGGGTCAATGTCCCTGTGATGGTGATGCCCATGGGGGAGAAGCCCACATAGCCCAGAAGCCCGTCACCGCTCAGGTAAAAATAGAGATACTGGCCGTCGGCATCCGGGCCGAAAACCAGGGCGGTTTTGTCGGTGGGGGCAAGGGTCGCCAGGTAGGCAGAGCCGAAAGGCGTCTGAATCTGCCGGAAGGCATCAAAAAATTCCTTGATTTTCCGGGGGCCTCCCAGGTCGATCATGGCAACGGTATCCACCGACTCGTTGTAATCTGCCGGAGAGCCCAGGCTCCACATGGCAAGGCCGATAATCAGGACGACGGTGGCAATGTACACCGGGATTTCCTGCCAGTTTCCCGCAAAGCATATCCATACGGCGATGGCAATCAGTGCCAGGGAGATAAGGCGGAACTTCCACATCCGCCGCCGGAGGGCGGGGGAGTAGGTTTGAATTTCCTCCTGCTTCTCCTGCTGCTTTTTGACGATGTTCTGGGCTTGCTCTCCGGCTCGGGTCACAGGAGATTTTCCGTCAAAGAGCCAGGCCAGGAACAAAAGCACAGCCACCACTAAGGCAAGGAAAAGAATAACCAGGAAGGAGTAGAAGTTGAAGTCCCGGTTATAAATGTCGATGGCCGTTTCGTGGATGCCGAACAGGACGGTCAGTCCCGCGAGAATTAGGAAAAACTTGCGCATGGAATCCCACCCCTTCTGATTTGATAATATCAGTGTAACACATTTGTCCGCCCACCGCAATCTGTTTTTTCTTCCGGAAATATTCGGCAGGAAGCCCTTGACAGAAGCGGTTATTTTGAGTATAATATCATGGTTAACGGGGTATGGCGAAGCTTGGTATCGCGCTTGGTTCGGGTCCAAGAGGCCTCGGGTTCGAATCCCGATACTCCGACCAGGTCAGGACGGTTATTTTTGTGAGAGTAACCGTCCTGACGTTTGCTTTTGAGGTAA
>UQXG01000137.1 GCA_900544945.1 uncultured Eubacteriales bacterium
GAAGTGACTGAGAGGGTAAATTCCGCCCTCTCCGCCCTTTCAGGGCACCTCTCCCATAGGGAGAGGCAAGTGGCCCTCATCCGTCACGGCTTTGCCGTGCCACCTGTACATTGCGGTATGACTGGCACTGGCAGTCATTGTTATTTTAGATTCGCTGCGCGGAGCACCGCCCTCCCAGGGGAAGGCTTAGATACCTGGGAAAATCAGCGTGACCTTGAACAGGTCGCCGTCTACCAGCAATTGCAGCTCGCCCTTTTGCAGCTCCATCAGGCTCTTGGCGATGTTCAGCCCCAGGCCGCTGCCCTCGGTATTCCGGGAGTCGTCGCCCTGGACGAACCGCTCCATGAGCTCCTCGGAGTCAACGTTCAGCTCCTCCCGGGAAATATTCTTCACGGACAGAACCACCTTGCCCTCCAGACGGCTCAGGTCGATATACAGCCGGGTTCCGGGCAGGGCATACTTCACCGCGTTGCCCAATAGGTTACTCAGCACCCGCCAGACCAGCTTGCCGTCGGCCATCATGGGCACGAAGGGCTCCTCATGGCGGAACACGGGAATCAGGTTCGCTCTGTCCAGCTTGTCGGCAAACTCGCCCAGTGCCTGGTTCACGGATTCCACCGCGTCCACCTGGGTGATGAACACGCTCATGTTGCCAGTGCTGGCCTTGCTCATATCCATCAGATCGTCAATGAGCTTCTTAAGCCGGTGGGACTGGCGATCCAGCACCTCCAGATATTCCTTCCGCTCTTCCTCGGTCTGTGCCTTTTCCAGCAGATCCACATAGTTGATGATGGAGGTCAGCGGGGTCTTGATGTCGTGGGAAACGTTGGTAATCAGCTCGGTCTTCATCCGCTCGGACTTGAACTGCCGCTGAGCCGCCGTCACCGTGGCGTCCGCCAGACTGTTCAGACTCTGGGCAAACTGGCAGAACACGCCCACCATATGCTTCTCGTCCACCTTGATATTCAGGTCGCCCTCGCTCATCCGGGCCGCGCTGTCCATAAGCTTTCCGAAGCAGTAGGCACCGTAGCAGATCACCGCCGCCCACAGAGCCAGGCTCCAGACAGAGCCATGGCTTACCACGAAGAGAACCACGCAGGCGCCCCCCGCCAGCAGCCACTGCCAGACCAGAGGCAGATAGGAAATCATCCGGTTCACCCGTTTTTCCAGCCAGGTGCCCCCTCTGCCCAGACTGCCCCAGAGCTTTTTACCAAGGCGCACCAGCCAGGGCCAGGTTCGGGTGCTGAGGATATTTTCCAGCCATTTTGCCAGACGGGCGCACAGATTCACGCACCGGCCGCAGAGGCTGTTGCGCCAGAGGAAGCCATCCGGGGTTTTCAGCTGAGCCGCCGCCGCGTAGCAGAAGCCTACAAAGGCCACACTGCCCAGGTACATCAGCAGCACCCCCAGGCCAATGCCGGTGGTCAGGTCGCTTCGTATCAGATACATGCTGACCGCCGCGCCACCGGCGATACAGCCGGCAGTCAGGCCTCCCGCAATCACCAGATACAGATCCAGGGGCAGTCGGTTCAGCCCCCCGGCCCGAACCTCAGGGATACCGGGCTTCCGTCCGGCCACGCTGCAAAGATACGCCGCCGTGGCCGCAAACAGGAGCAGGCTCACGCAGACGATGGGCAGCAGCATTCCCCGGATGCTGCGCAGAATCCGCAGGGCATTCCAGACCGCGCCGCTTCCGTTGCCGGCGGGGTCAACGTACAGCCGCACGGTCAACTCGGGCATGGTGACGTAGACATACTTTGCCGTCACTTCCTCTCCGGTGGTGCTGTCGTAGTAGGAAATCCGGTTGATCTGATAGCTGCTCAGAGGCTTGTCGTCGATCATCACCGGCTCGGTCACTTCGGTATCCGGCAGGGTCTCTGCCTGAGCCGCCGCGGCGGGGGCAGTGGTGGCCGGAACGGTCGCTTCCGTTGTTGCGGGCACGGTGGTTTCCGCAGCCGTGGTCTGGGGCACGGTGGTTTCGGCAGGTGTCTCGGAGGCACTGGAGGCGGTGGTTTCCGCCACGGTTTCGGTGGAAGCCGTGGTCTCCTCGGTAGAAGCAGTGGTTTCCGCCGTGGTCTCGGCCACGGTAGTCTCAGGGACAGTTTCGGCCACGGTGGTTTCCACTACCACCTCCGGCTCCGGGTCATTGCTCCGGAATACCAGATAGCCGCTTTCGTCGTAGGTCAGGGTACCCACCGCATCCACGTCGGCGCAGGAGGCCTCGTAAACCATTTCCCCGTCCGTGCCCAGGCACTGAATGTAATTGGGGCGATTGGAAATGATCTCCCAATCCGGCTCAAAACCCCGGAAGAGAACCCGCCCCATTTCATCGTGAATCATCAGGCCGATTTTATCCTCCGCACCGCCGCCGTAGGTAATCTCGGAGCCGTCCGGGTAGCCCACGGTCATCCGGGTCACATAGCTGCCCATGGGCTGGACGGCATCATAGAGGTATTCCTCCCCTTCCTCCACCGTCCGGGGCAGCCTCTCCTCCTCCAGCTCCGTCTGTCCCGCAAGGCCTACGAAGTACATATACTTGCCCGTCTCCGGGTAGCTATAGCAAACGCTGCTGGGGTTTGCCTTGGCATTTTCCAGGTTGTAGCTGCTGACCACCCGACCCTCGGCGTCCAGAATCTCATAGCCGTGATCCGGATAGAGCCGATAGAACCAGTCCGGGGAGCCATACATTTCGTCGGCCTGCGCCCGGAGCATCTCGGAAGGGCAGCCGCCCAGAATCTTCCCGGCATATTCCAGAGCCACCTGAGCGGCGTAATGTTCCGCATAGTCATTCGTCCTCTGAGCCAGACATTCGTCCACGGTTTTGTTGTAGAGATCCCCTTCGGACAGGCAGATAATTCCCGCCAGTCCGCCGCAGGCACTCAGCAGGCACAGGGCGCACAGCCCGATGGCAATAAACTTAAACACTCCATGACTTTTCATCGGACCGTTGCCTCCATTTTATAACCCTGACCCCATACCACCTTCAGATATCGGGGCTCGGAAGGGTTGATTTCGATTTTTTCCCGCAGATGCCGGATGTGCACCGCCACCGCGCCCTCGCTGCCCAGAGCCGTCTCCTGCCAGACGGATTCGTAGAGCACCTTGGTGGAAAAGACCTTCCCGGGATTTGCCATCAGAAGATGCAAAATGGCGTATTCCGTAGGGGTCAGCGCCACCTCTTCTCCGTCCACGCTGACGGTTTTCGTCCGGTCGTCCAGGGTCACCCCGCCTACGGTCAGGTTGCCCTCCACCGTCTCCGGCTTGCTGCCCAGCCGGTCATACCGGCGCAGCTGGGAGCGAACCCGGGCCAGCACCTCCACCGGCACGAAGGGCTTTGTGATATAGTCGTCGGCTCCCACGTTCAGCCCCAGCACCTTGTCCTCGGTTTCGGACTTGGCGGTGAGCAGAATGATGGGTGCGTTGGAAAATTCCCGGATTTTGGAGGTGGCCGTAATGCCGTCCATGACCGGCATCATCACATCCAGCAGAATCAGGTGAATGTCGTGCCGCTTCACCACTTCCAGCGCTTCCTTGCCGGTGTAGGCCTCGTAAAGATGGTAGCCCTCCGGCGCAAGATAAATTTTCAGCGCGTTTACGATATCCGGCTGATCGTCACAAATCAGGACGTTGTACATGTCTTTCGCCCCTTCTTCCTCTTTTTGCGCTTATTATATCATCCTTTTCCGGAATTAGAAAGGGGGTGGATTCTTAAAAAGTTATTAAATCGTTAAAAGTGTGGTTTTGCGAGTGCTTTCGCGTCACGCTTGTCACCGGTTCGCCCATTCCAGGGATTCCCTCCGGCTGCAATCCCCCGGTCATTCCGTGAACTATCGTATTCCGCATGTCATTGCGAGCCAGTGCTCACACTGGCGTGGCAATCCGTAACCCAAAGCCTTCCCTTGGGGTGGTGCTCCGCGCAGCGAATCAAAATCTAACAATTGCCAGTGGCAATTGCTCCATAGTGTAAAGGTGGCTCGCGCGTCTCACGCAAGCGCGAGACGGATGAGGGTATGCCTGCTTGCTTTCCCTCATCCGCCCTCGTTCCTCGGGCACCTTCCCCCAGGGGAAGGCTTTCGTGGGTCCTGCTTAATGCTCCACATTGTTCCGGTCGGTGAGGATAATCCCCTTATACCGGGGGCTGTTCCGCTCCAGCCAGTAGCAGTCGCCCTCCGGGGTGGGATAGCGGCCGATGAAGTCGTGAATGGTCTGAATTTCTTCTTCCGTCAGGTCGAAATTCAGGGTTGCTACGTTGGAATCCACATGCCGGGAGTTCCGGGTGCCGATCATCACGGCTCCCACCCCGGGCTGCCGGAGAATGTACTGGGTGGCAACGTTGGCAATGCGCACTCCGTGCCGGTCGGCAATTTCCTTGAGCACTGGCAGAAGCTTCTGCATCCCCTCCCAGCCCAGGGAGTCCTCAATGATCTGCATATACTTCACCTGAGACCGGGTCTCCGGGGCGGACTGAGCCTTGCCCAGGTACCGCTCGTCCAGGAAGCCTCCCGCCAGCACCCCGAAGCAGAAGGTGTAAATGCCGTGTTCCCGGCTGTATTCCAGCAGGGAACGCTCAGGCCGACGGTCAAACATGGAGTACTGAGCCTGGTTGGAGCACACGGGAATCCCTGCGTCCACCATCTGTTTCAGGTGCTCGGTGTCCATGTTGCACATGCCGATGTTGCGGATTTTCCCCTTCTTTTGCAGAGTCACCAGGTCAAAGGCAGTCTCCATCATCCCGGGCACGTCAAAGTCCCACCAGTGAAACTGCACCAAATCCAGAGCCTCCCGGTTCATCCGCTTCAGGCTCCGGTCTACGATGCCCTCGGTGTATTGCATATTGATCACCGGCAGCACGTCCTTATCCGGGACAAACTTGGTGTGAATTTGAATCTTGTCCTCCTGATAGCCGCCCATGGATTTCAGCT
This sequence comes from uncultured Eubacteriales bacterium, assembly GCA_900544945.1. Classification (GTDB taxonomy): domain Bacteria; phylum Bacillota; class Clostridia; order Oscillospirales; family Oscillospiraceae; genus Faecousia. The sequence continues at coordinate 4,923 of UQXG01000137.1, forward strand.
CCCTGACGAACCGACCCAGAACTTCTTCCGCGCCGGTGTAGATATCGGCGCAGTCGAAGGTGGTGAAGCCCCGCTCCACCAGCATATGGAAGGCTCGGATGGCGTCGTCGTAATCCAGCTTTCCTTGCAGGCAGTGCTCGGCAGACAGCTGCCAGCAGCCGTTGATTATGCGGTTAAAGGTGTATCCGTTGGAAAATTGTAGTTTCTGCTGCATAGCGGCATCCTCCTGGTATGTTACAAATCGGTGGGGACGGGCACGACGGTGCACTGCCCATGGCTTTGAATGCGTTCTTTGGTGCGGGTAATCCGGAATCGGGCGCCGCAGTTGGGATCGGGGCAGGCGATGAGACAGTCGCTGAGCATCCAGTCGTTTGGCTGGAGGGGTCGCTCCTTGGCAGGAAGCAGGGGAAGCAGGGCGCTGAGGCTGTACATGGAAAACCGGCATCCTTCCGGGAACACCAGGTTTTCTCCCTCCACCAGGAAGTAATCGCCTACCCGGTGACTGCACACGAAGGGCTTATCCCCGGCTTCCACTTCCACCTTCAGATCATAAATTCGAAATGTATCGTCCACGAAATTCCCTCCTGATACTATTTCCTGATTAAAATCTTAATTTTAATCAGGAAGGCATCGCCT
>UQXG01000138.1 GCA_900544945.1 uncultured Eubacteriales bacterium
TCAGGCGGAAAATCCCTCGCCGCCTCTCATATTTCCGGTTTTCAGATAGACCCTACGAAACCCTCCCTTGATATTCCAAAAAATAAGAATATAATACAGGCAGAGAATGTTTTTATAAAGGGGGAAGGCAGAAATATGGACTACATCCACATCACAAAGGAAAACATCGACGGCGAGCACATCTGCTGTGCCATGTCCGGCAAGCAGAGCCTTGCCAAAAAGGAATGGCTGAAGCAGCGGTTTGACGAGGGGCTGGTGTTCTATCGCAGTGTGGAGCGGGGCAAGTGCTTTATCGAATACCTTCCGGCAGAGAAAGCCTGGGTGCCGATTCAGGCAGAGGGCTATCTCTACATCGACTGTCTGTGGGTATCCGGCTCCCTGAAGGGCCACGGCTATGCCAACGACCTGCTGGACGAATGCCTCCGGGACGGGGCGGCCCAGGGAAAACAGGGCATCTGCATTCTGTGCGCCGAAGGCCGGAAGCGGGAATTTCTCGCCGACCCCAAGTTCCTGGCGCACAAGGGCTTCCGAACCGGGGACGTGTCCGACTGCGGCATCAACCTGCTGTATCTGCCTCTGATGTCTGACGCACAGCCACCCAAATTCAAGGAATGCGCCCGCCATCCCAAGACTGACGAGCCGGGCTTCGTCCTCTATTATACCGACCAATGCCCCTTCACCTGCTATTGGGTGCCCCGGGTACAGGCGGCAGCCCAGGAAAACGGCATTGTGCTGAAGGTAATCCACATTACGGATCGGGAAACCGCTCAAAATGTGCCAGCGCCGGTTACCACCTATGCCCTGTTCCGGGACGGAAAATTCCTGACTCAGGGCATCCAGTCGGACAAAAAGTTTCTGGCCCTGGCAGGAAAAGGAGAGACATTTTGACGCGACATGCCGCTGTTTTCTTCTCTTGCGAAGAAAAGATTTTTGCAACCGGCTGCATTTTTCTATTCTAAACCGGCCGGTTCTCATGGGAAAAGACTATATCACTTTCAGCACCGCTTCTTTTTCGGGAATGCTGGGGATACCGCCGGAGGCTTCCGTGGACAGGCTTGCGGCAGTTGCGGCGAAGCAGCCAATATAGGCAAGATCTGCTTCCGTCAGGGCATCGATGGGTTTTTCCAGCTCCAGCAACCGGGATACGGCGCTGCCGCCGAAGATATCTCCCGCGCCGGTGGTGTCGATGGGATGTACCTTGGGACAGGCGGCGCGGAACAAAGCATTCTTCGTTTTCAGCAGGCAGCCGTCGGGGCCCAGGGTCACCATGGCAAGGGACACGCCAAACTCCGAAAGGAACTTGTCCGCTCCCGCCTCCGGGGTGCAGTTACAGAGGAACTCTACCTCGTTATCGCTGATCTTCACTACATCCGCCTGATGGAGACTCCAGAGCATCTGCTCCTTGGCAGCCTCTTCCGACTTCCACAGGGGCAGCCGCAGATTGGGGTCGCAGGTGGTGAGCTTGCCCCGCGCTTTTGCATACCCGCGTCCTGTAACTTCTCTATCAGCATAGCACTTTTGAGATTGAATTGCAATAGAAGCAAGGAAAATTCGGGCAGTTTTGCCAATTTTCCGCTCTGATTTCCCGGCAGAATGCCCCGGCGCGCAAATTTCCCCGATGCAAAAAGCCGCATCGGGGAAATTGGAGATTCACGGGTCAAGTGGAAAGCTTCTGGCAGAATTCGATTTTCTCCTGGTTGGGGCCCAGGAGGATGAAATAGCGGATGCCCCGCTCCCAGAAGGGCAGGAAGGAAATTCCCTCTTCAAAGAAGGGACAGCCCAGCTCCCGGGCGGCCTGATAGGCATCCTCAATGTCCGTAACGTCAATGGCAATGTGATCCACAGCACCGGCCTTCAAAGCGGCCTTTCCGGTCTGATAGGTCTCGATGCACAGGTTTTTCATCTGCAGAAAGCACGCCTCTTCGTCAGTGGCTTCGTTTCGGGTACGGTAAATGTTCTGAAAGCCCAGGGCTTCATAGAACGCAATGGTTTTTTCGATATCGTTTGTCGGAATGCCAACGTGCTGGATGCCAGTCATCCAATCGGTAAGTGACATTTTTCTGCCTCCATTTCTCGCGGGGGAAAGCCCCCGGCGGCGGATAAAACGAGCCGGAGCCTGAGAACATCAGACTCCGGCTGGCGGACAAAACATATTTACAGGCCGAACTCGTTCATGAGCGTCTGCTTCATCACATCCATCGGCGCGTCCACGCCGGTCCAGATCTTGAAATTCAAAGCTGCCTGGTTGACCAGCATTCCCAGGCCGTTGATGGTCTGCGCCCCACGCTTCTTCGCTTCTCCCAGGAACAGGGTTCTGGGATCGTTGAAAATCACATCGCTGACCACAAAGTGGGACTGGATGGAATCGTAATTGATATTGGGCTTGTCATTCACATTGGGGTACAGGCCGATGGAGGTGGCGTTGGAGAGGATGTCCGTATCGGCAGGGATGGTCAGGGGATGATCCCAGAAGACGAACTCCGCCTGGGCATCGGTGCGGGTGTTCAGCAGCTTCACCAGCTCCTCGCCCTGCTCCCGGAAGATGTTGGCAATGGTGATCTTCTTCGCCCCGGCCAGGGCGCACTCCACGCTGATGGCTCGAGCCGCGCCGCCGGCACCCAGGATGAAAATGTTCTTGCCCCTCACATCCACGCCTTCATTATGGAAGGAAGTCAGAAGACCCTTGCCGTCGGTATTCTCGCCCCAGAGCTTGCCGTCTTTGTTCACCACCACGTTGATGGCGCCGATGATCTCCGCCGCCGGGGACAGCTCGTCCATGAGCTTGACGCCCTGCTGGATTACTTTGCAAACCGCAAAACCCGCTAATTCTGTCATCCATAATCATTCAAAATACAAACACAATATGGAGAAAAAACTCGTTAGTCTGCTGCTGGCCGTGGCTCTGGTTCTGTCCCTTGCCGCCTGCGGCCCCACGTCCACCACTGCTGCCACCGCTGCTGTTACCGAAGCCTCTGCCGTTGGCAGCTACCACAGCTTTTACGCCGATCAGGAACCGGTGTATGTTCCGGCCTTTACCCTGGGCGGAACCACCGAAACCACCGGAGCGGGGGGATACCTTCTGCGCCAGCGTGCTGAGTTTTCTTCTGGAAAAGGGCATCACCGGCCTGACCCGGAAGCAGCGGAAGGACATGCTCCGCTTTGCCAACGCCGCGGCCTACATCGTCACCACCCGAAAAGGCGCCATCCGGGCATGCCCGAGCGGGCCGCAGTTGAGACGCTTCTGGCCGCAAATCTCTGATTTTCTGCGATATTTATTATGGTCTATTTGAAAACCGGAAATATGACCAACAGCGAGGGTTTTGCCTGATGAAGCCATTTTTTCGCTGGAATACTTTGCGTATTGCAAGCAAAATGGCGCACAGCAGACGGAAAAGGCCCGCTGTTTGGGCATGTTGACGGTCTTCAGATAGGCCCTAAAAGCCCCATCCGCCGACGAATCGGGCAGCAGATGGGGCTTTTCGTCGTTATTCGGCTTCTTCAGCGTGATTTTGGCTGCTTGCGGATTTGGCATGGACAATTGAAGCCGCGTATGCTAGAATCAACATATCTCTTACGTCAGAAGGGAGCATTGACATGGCAAAACGGGAATGCGGAAATGCCCAGAATATGAAATACGAAAATCGTCTGCGGGTCTTGCAGATGATCGCCACCGGGGGCCTCTTTCCAGAGCCAGCATCACGGCAGCTACAGGGCTGTCCAAAATGTCCATCTCCAATATCACAGGCGACCTGATCTGCGCAGGGCTGGTCAACGAAACCCCGTCCACCGACTCCCATTCCGGAATTTCCGGACGGATTCCCCTCCTTCTGGAGCTTTCGCCCCTGTCTCCCTGCGTCATGGGACTGTACATCGGGCGCAGACACTGCACCGTGCTGGTCATGGACCTTTCCGCAAAAATCGTCACCGAGAAATCCTACCAATACGGTGAAAATATGACCGGGCCGGAGTTGCTGGAAATTACGGCCGCCCTCTGTGAAAACGCAGTCAAGGTCTGCCCCAGGAAAATACTGTGCATCGGCATTGCCTCTCTGGGGCCGGTAAACGCCCAGACGGGGATCATCATCTCCCCACCGAACTTCTTCGGGATCCGTGGCCTGCCCATCCGGGGGCATCTGCAAACTCAGCTCCGGCTGCCCTGCTTTCTGATTCACGATGCGCCCACCGGCGCTCTGGCGGAATTCCTCTATGGCAGTTGCCGGGAGGACAACGAATTTATTTATCTGCAAATGCAAAACGGTATCGGTCTGGGAATGGTACTCAACGGGAACGTTTATGACGGAGTCATCGGCCTGTGCGGGGAACTGGGCCATACCTCCATCGATTTCCGGGGTGCTCAGTGCACCTGCGGCAATCGGGGCTGCCTGGAGCTCTACGCCACGAACACCGACTGATGGAAAGTTTCCTGAGCCATGGCGGTCGGCTGCTCCAGGATGAGAAGGAAGGGGACTTTTTCCGAATCGCCGTCAACGCGGCAGCAAACCGGGATCCGGCGGCGCTGTGCGCCCTGGAGGAATACCCGGACTGCGTAGCGGTAGGTCTTCTGAACTGCATCAATCTGTATACCGTCTGTGATGTCCACGGTGTCGTTCTGGCGGTGAAAGTCACCCCCGGCAATGTCCATGATAGCGTTGCATTTGATGATGTATATGACCAGGTAGTTGAGCAGTTCCCGGATGTCCGTGCCTTTGTAGCGGACGGCGCATATAAGACGCCCCATATCTGCAAAAAAGTCTTCAAAGACGACAGAGTTTTATCCACAGCCTACAAGCGCCCTATGACGATGAGGGGCGAACACGAGTGGTGAAAATATGTGTACGATGAATTCTATGACTGCGTCATCTGCCCGGAATACCAAGTTTTGAACTACAGCACCACGAACCGAGACGGCTACCGGGAATACAAAAGTAATCCACAGGTCTGTGCAAACTGCCCCACCAGACATCTATGCACAAGGAGCAAGGATTGCGTTAAAACCGTTACCCGACACATCTGGAAAGACTACGAGGAAATGGCAGAAGAAATTCGGCACACACCCATTTACCAGAAGATGTACAAAATGAGAAAAGAAACCATCGAGCGTGTCTTTGCAGATACCGAAGAGAAGCACGGGATGCGGTATACCAGATACAAAGGCTTGGCTCAGGTCACCAACTGGGTGAAGCTTTGTTTTGTTGCCATGAATCTGAAAAAGTTTGCAAAATGTCTATAGAGGGACACAGGGCCCTCTGTTTCCCCTACATTATTTCGGTTATTTCCCCACAATATACGTTAACCCCTGTCTTGCTTGATGCAAAACAGGGGGTTTTTCTACGGGCCGAGCCGCAGAGGGGAATATCCCTCCGCAGCAATCTTATATCGTGCTGATGCTTCCTTGCACCGCTGCTCCGAACCGGCGAAGAAAGCCTTCCCCCAATCCTCGATCGAGCCAATATGGTCAGGATACGGAAGAACCTCCCTTCGACAAAAGCAGGCCGGGG
>UQXG01000139.1 GCA_900544945.1 uncultured Eubacteriales bacterium
GCATGGTCTAAGCCATACGGAGGATTAACTGTTTTACGGACACCCGTCTATGGCCGGGGGATTGCTTATTTCTGGTTCACGGTAACGCCGCCGCTCAGGGAGTTCATTTCAATTTTGCAGGCTCCGTCACCGCACAGATACCGGCCGCCGTCCAGGGTTGTCGGGAAGTCTGAATGCAGTTTGCCGCTGAGGCTGTCCAGGGCTACGGCGAACCCTGCGCCCTTGGGCAGTTTCAGGGACAGGGAGCCGGAGGCGGTGTCCATGGTGATTTTGCTGGGCACATTGTCAAGCTCTGCCTCCACACTGCCGGAAGCGGAATCGTATTCCAGGTTCTCCAGAGTGCCTGTGAGATAGAGATTCCCGGAGGCGGTGTCGGCATCCAGCTCGCCCAGGGTGCAGCTGTCAAACCGGCTTTCCCCGCCGGCGGTATCCAGGTCTACTTCATCGGCGGTCAGCCCCTGGACGCTTATCTTGGGAGAGACCGCGTCTATCTCCAGCTTCCGGCAAGCCCAGTCCTTGGGCACCTGAATGGTCAGATCCTTGGTGCCGATTCCCTTGAGGCTGGCAAGCTTGCCTTTGCAGAAGGAAATTTTCAGGGTGTCCCCGTCCTTCCGGCAGAGCATGGCCTCGGTATTTGCGTGAGCGGCGGTTTCGTTGACTTTGATGTGGTCGATTCCCGTCGGTATGATTTGAATTTTCCCGGATACCCAGTCAATCTCAATTTCCCGGATGTCCCCTGCGGAGGTTCCGTAGTTCAGGAAATCCGTTGATAATTCTGCCGGAAATTCCGTAGCATCTACCTTCTCCGCCGCCGTCTGTTTCGGATAGGGCAGAAAATAGACCAGACCGCCCACCAGCAGGCTCAGCAGCACCACGAGAGTAACAGACCAGCCGATGACCCGGATAATGGCATTACGCTTCATCATTCACAGCCTCCTTCAAATCCCAAACCGCCATGGTAAGCCCCTGCACTGCGCCGACAATCGGAAAAACTACCCAGGTGATGTACCAGGCCATTGTGGCAAAGCTCAGAAGAAAGTAGATGGCAAGTCCCACAGCCCAGATTAGATCGCAGACACGCTTCCGCAGCCGCCGCTTCTGCTGACCGGCCAGAGGATTCTCTGCCGGAAGCAGAGCGCAGACCAGATTGCTGATTGCCCCCAGAATGGGGAAGATTACCCAGCTGACATGCCAGGCACCGGTGAGAAAGCTGACCGCCAGATAGACGACCAGGCCGATTGCCCAGACAAAAGCGGAAATGCTCTTGCCCAGGGCGGTTTTGGGTTCGTCGGCCTCAGCCCTCCGGGTTTCCGAAGAGCCGCCCTTCTTGCCGCCCAGAATGATCAGCACCGTGGCCACGGCCACAAAGCACAGGGTTCCGCACAGACCGTAGATATCCATGCCCATGCTGTCCAGAACGATGAGGGGCAGGGGACAGAGGATGTAAAGCCCCACGGCAATGGCACGCAGCAGTTTCCGCATTGGATCGTCGGTGCGATTCTCCTTGGCCGGTGCCTCCGGCTGCACAGGTGTCTCCGGCTCCTGCGTACCGAGAATTTCGTGGATATCCCCGATGCCGCTGATGGCCAGACGGTAGGCAGCTTCCGGGGTTTTTCCGGCGGCGATGAGATCGTCGTACCGATCCAGGGTGTTCTGCAAAATTTCCTGCCGGATGTCCTCACTGTCGGGGGCACCGGCAAATAACAGATTTACATATTGGGTGAGCTGTTCCCGCATATCTCTTCCTCCACTTCCAACAGTCGGTTCATAATCTCTTTGGTCTCCTGCCACTCCCGCAGCAGCTGGTCACAGGCCTGACGGCCCTCGGGGGTGATGGTGTAGTACCGTCTCCTGGCCCCGGCTCCGCTGCTGCCCCAGTAGGAGGTGATGTACCCCAGCTCTTCCAGCCGCTTGAAGGCGGTGTACAGGGTTGCCTCCTTCAGCTCGAAGCGTCCGCAGGAGAGGGTGGATATGGTTTTGTTGATTTCGTAGCCGTAGCTGTCTCCCCGGAGCAGCCGGGCCAGGATAATGGCGTCGGTGTGGCCGCGGATCAGATCGCCTGCGATGGACATACACATTCCTCCCTTGTTGGAACCATCTTAACACATAGTACCTCATCTGTCAAGGTATCTCATATAATAAAAACACCGTCCCTTCGGAGAAATCTTCCGAATGGACGGCGTTGCATCCTATTTGTGGTACTTAGAACCGGCCTGGATGGCCTCTGCCCGGTACAGCTGCTCCAGAACCATAATCCGAGCCAGATGGTGGGGGAAGGTCATAGGCCCCATGGAAAGCTTAAAATCCGCTTTCGCCTTGACCCTGGGAGCCATGCCGAAGGAGGAGCCGATGAGAAAGCAGGCGCAGCTTTTGCCGGAATTCTTCACATTTTTCAGAGTGTCCGCAAAGCCATCGCTGGAAAGCGTTTTCCCCTCGGGGGTGAACACGCAGAACCAGGCACCCTTGGGAATTTTTGCCAGGATGGTGTCCGCTTCTTTTTCCAGACCGGCGGCAATTTCGGCAGGGGAGGGATTTTCCGGCAGCCGAACCTCCGGCAGCTCCAGCAGGGTGAATTTGCAGTAGCCCCCCAGCCGCTTGGCGTACTCTGCCGCGGCGGAAAGATAGAAAGGCTCCTTCAGCTTGCCCATGGCAAGCAGCGTAATATCAAACATGAAAACCTCCACTTCGGGAATACTCACAGTAAGGGGGTGAAACAATGGCGAAAAAGAAGAAAATCAAAACCGACCCTCAGGGCAGCTACACCGGCCGTCCGGAGATTCCTACGGAAAAGCCGGTGCAGGATGCGGATGACCTCTAATCAGCCGTAGGAGGCCACCTGCTGCTTCCAGACAAGCACATGCCGCACGGCGGCATTCAGGGTATCCACGGAAATCCGCCCGTCCAGAACTGCCTGCAAAACCGCCTGGTACTGGGTGTCATACTCCGTTGAGCACAGCAGATCGTTCCCGGCGAGAACCGCCATGACCGCGGCTTCTCCGGCACCGTACTGGTCGGTGATGGCCTGCATCACCAGGTCGTCGGTCATGATGACGCCGGTAAAGCCCATGGTGTTCCGCAGATATTCGTGGACGGCAGGGGAGAGGGAGGCGGGAAGACTGCCGTCCATGGCTTCCACGATCACATGCCCCACCATCACCGCCCCACAGCCGGCCTGAATCCCGGCGGCAAAGGGCAGCAAGTCCTTTCCTTCCAGCTCCGCCAGAGAGCGGCTGTCCTTGGCAATGCCCGTGTGGGTATCGGCGTTGTTTCCGTAGCCCGGGAAATGCTTGAGAACGCTTCCGATGTGGTTCTGGTTCATCAGATTGACGATTTCGGACACCACCTGAGAGGTGGTTTCCGCGTCCTGCCCCAGAGAGCGGGAGTAGAGGAAAGCACCGGAATCCGTGGCAATGTCGCATACCGGCCCCAGATTCACGTTGATGCCCAGCCCCGTAAGCAGCTGGCATTTTTCTTCCTCCTCGGAAAGCACCGTCTCCAGACCGCCTCGGTTCCACCGGGCCCGCAGGGAGGAAAACCGCTTTTCCCGGAAGGCGGAATTCCGGCTGATTCGGGTCACATCGCCCCCTTCCTCGTCCACTGCCAGCAGCAGGGGATAATCGGCAGCGGCCTGGTAGGAGGTAAGCAGCTCCGTCATAGTTTCCGGGGTCTGGCCTTCAAAATCCTCGCCGAAGAGTACCAGCCCGCCCAGATGGTATTGGGAAAGATCGGAGATAACCGTTTCCTTGTTGCACCGTGCCAGAAATAGCTGCCCCACCCGCTGCTCCAGAGACATGGCATCAATCGTCCGATCAATAACATCCTTTACAGGCTCAGTTTCTGGGGGCTCTGTGGAGACAGTGGTGCTGGGCACGGAAACTGCGGTTTCCGGGGGGACAGTGGTGGGCACAGTTTCCGGACTCGGGGCGGCGCACCCGCCCAGGAGCAGACAGCAGAGAATAGCAGACAAAATTTTCATTGGAAAAACCTCGCTCAAAGAACGCAGCCAATCAGATACCACAGTCCCAGCAGCAGAAGCGCCAGCGGAATGTAGGTAATGAGGGCGGCGGCGGAGATACACACAACGGTGTAACCGAACAAATCCAGCAGATAGAACACGGCGCAGACAATGGCAGTGGAGAAAACCGCCTTGCTCACCTGCTTGCCCACAATGTTGGAGAAAAAGAAGGTGTACATCGCTCCCAGGAAGGGATTTGCCACGGCGATTACCAGCCCCAGCAGCAGGTTGATAACGCCGGACAGCAGGCAGAAGGCCAGAATCAGAAGCAGCAGCATGGGTGCGTAGTTGACCAGTACCCCAGGCAGATAGGTCTGGAAGGCCCAGTCCGCCGCCAGGTGCAGCACCATACATACGCCCAGGGTCACCAGCCGCAGCAGCAGCCAGAGAATCAGGTTGCTTCCCTTGGGAATGAAGGTGTCCACCAGATTTACCAGGAAGGCCAGCAGCACCAGGGACAGAGCCTGGGCGCACAGAGCCGGAAACTGCATATCCGTAATGGGCAGCACAATTAAGTATTCCCCGGAAAAGCTGACAAAGGGCAGGGGCGTGAGCAGCAGATTCAGGTTCCAGGGGTGGAAGGTGTAAATCACCACCGTGGCAGCGTAGACGAACAGAATGCCCATGGAGGAGGAAACAGACAGATTCAGGCTGGAACGTTTTCCCAGAAAGACTCGTCCTAAAATACCGAGAATCAGGGAAATCACGGAAAAATACAGCATGAATTTGGCGGCGGAAACCACATCCAGCTCTTTGGGGAAATAACGCTGGGCGTGCCAGATTACATCGGTCAGCCCCTCCGGAATGAAGGAGGCGGCCGCCGTACTTACGGCCTGTCCCAAATGATCCGGCAGCACGGTGCTTATGGTAGCCAGGGTAGAATCGAGTTCCATAAAAGGGTTCCTTTCGGGTAGAGTGCACAGACAAAGGCGCTGCAAATCAACGCCCATGTATCTGCATTCTTCACCAGGTATCAAAACACATTGTCATTGCGAACCAGTGCGCACACTGGTGTGGCAATCCCCCGGTTAGAGGTAGAGACTGCTGGCTTCATTGGATAAATACCCATGTGTTTACATTCTATGTAAGGTTTCCTTCGTAGGGGCCGATGCCCTCATCGACCCGTGCACATTTCCTATCTTTTGGAGCAGTGCTCCAAAAGAAAAGGAAAAGCCGCCGCCATTTCTGGCGGCGGCACAGCATTCCATGGGGAGATAACTTACTTGATCTCGGCCTCGGCGCCGGCTTCCTTCAGCTCGGCAACCAGCTTCTCG
>UQXG01000140.1 GCA_900544945.1 uncultured Eubacteriales bacterium
GCAATTGCCACTGGCAATTGATTGATTTGAATTCGCTGCGCGGAGCACCACCCTCCTAGCGGAAGGCTTGGGGGCGGCGGAAAACTCCGCCGCCCCTTTGGTCGTCCCTTTGGGATTATTTCCGCACGGTCAGAGTGAGCTTTGCCTGGGTGGGCTTGGTGTCCAGAACCGTGTTGGCCGGAGTCACGTCCAGAATCAGGGTGTACCTGCCGGGCTTCAGATTGGTGAAGGCCCCGGAAGGAACGATAATCATCCCGGATTGGGCGTCAAACCCGATGCCGCCGGCCGTCTCCACTGCCTCCCGAAGGGCGGCGGTGGTCTTGGCGTTCAACGTAACGTCTCCCATTTTCGCCCCGGCGGGACCGGCGACCACAAGCTGCTGCATCAGGGCAGTGGTCTGGGTGGTAAACACCGTCCGGTTGGGCAGCTTTGCCAGCTTGAAGGCGCTTTGGGTGACCTTGACGCTCAGGGCAGCGCCGGTGATCTTCTTGCCGCAGGCCGTCAGAACCGGGGTCACCTTGTAGGCAGTCTTGGTGGAGTAATGCTCACCGGACTTTGCCAGGGTCAGATGAATCTTGCCCTCGGAATCCAGGCTTACGTGGAACAGCTCCGCATTGTCGCCGATCAGCTCCACCGCCGTAGGTGCGCCCAGGCAATTCGTCAGCTTGGGGGTATAGACGATCTCACTGGCAGGATTCAGCACATCCAGCTTGCCCTTGGCACTGAGCTTGAAGGTGGGTTCCTTGTCGTAGGTCTGGATTTTCAGGGTCAGGGGCATATCCAGCTCCGCACTGGGAGCGAGGCCGTCCATCCACAGCTTCATGCCATTCAACTGGAAAGTGCCGCCATTCATGGTGCTCTCCGTCAGGGTAACGGTAAGCTCTCCGGTTTTGCTATCGTAGTTCACGCCCTCCGGCAGACTGGCAAAATACTGCAAGTGGTAATGCTCCGGGTCACTGACGCTCACCTTAACGGTAGCGGTTTCCTTTCCAGCCAGCCGTTTGTTCAGCTTCACAGTGGAAGAAGAAAGCTTAACGGTAGGAATCTTCTCTTCCACCTGGACGGTCAGCTTGCCGGGAATCTCATACGCATCATTGCTGCCTGTTTCTATCTGCGCATAGTAAGCAATGGTATACTTACCCTTCGCGGGCATCGTCTGTCCATCCTTGGACTGGGCAAGAATCCGGGTTCCCTCATAGCGCACGCGCAGTTCTTCCGGAACCGATTCAAAGCGTATGCCGGACACATTCAGATTTCCCTGGTTCAGGGTGACGCTTGCCGCAGCCTGCATCCAGGGGAAGACCCGGTTCAGGGTCAGCTTGGTGCAGCTCAGCTTGAGGGTGGGAGCCTTATCGGTGACGGTGATCTTGTGAGTCAGTTTCACCGGCTTTTTCCAGGAAACATCCTGAATGTGGAGATTGACGGTGGTGCTCTTCGCGCCCTCTTTCAGCGCAATCGTCACGGTATTCTTGCTCAGTTCCACCTTTTCCACATTCGGATTTTCATCCCAGGTGATTTTCACCGAGCTGGTATAATCATAATCCTCGGGCAGCTGCGCACGCGCGTACAGGGCGGTGCCACCCCAGTTTGTATTCACGACGGAGGCCGTGGGATTCAGAGTCAGCTTGGGAGCTTTATTTTCCGTGGCGATGTTGATGGTCTTGGTCACAGGGGTGTTATAGCCCGCGAATGTAACGCTCAGAGTTGCTTTCGTGTTAGGCTTATCGGCTGTCATACCGGCTGTCGAGTAGTCAATCAGGCAGCGATTTCCTTCACTCCAGAACAGATTAAAATCCTCATTGAGCCGCGGTTCCACGCTCTCTATCTCACCGCCGGAGATCACCAGCATAGCCGAGCAGTCTTTATAGAACAGATTAACCTTCCCGTCCTGCTTCACGGTAAGCTTGGGCAGGGCCACCGTGACCTTCACGGTCAAATCGTAGTCATAGCTCTTGCGGTTTCCGCATTCCACCGTCAGGGTTACGGGGTAGGTGCCCTTGCTCACAAACTGAGCCGGGGCAATGGTCAGAATGCCGTTTTCGTAGCCGGCGGTAAACCGGTCGTCATTCAGAGAAACCTTCCGAATCAGGTTGCCGTAGTTTTCCGCCAATTCCAGCTCCGCGCCCTGGGTGGACGCGCCGTTCAGGCTCACCGTGGAGGAAACCAGTCTGGGCGTCCGATCCTGATAGGTCACGTTCAGGGTAACGGAAGCTTCCTTCTTGCCGCCGTCCATGGCCTGGGCAGTAATGACCACTGTGCCGGAGCCTACCAGGGTCACAAGGCCGCCGTCCACCACCGCCACCTTCTCGTCGCTGCTGCGCCACTGCACCGGGCTGACGGCCTCGGCAGGCAGGGTCAAAGCCTTGAAGCGCAGGGTGTCCCCGTCCTCGGCGGAAATATCCTGCTCGGCGGGAGCCGGATTGCCCCGATACTGGATGGTCACCTGGCTGACCTGGGGCAGGATCGTAAATTCCTTGGTCATCCTGACCGTGCTGCCGGTGAGAACAGCCGTGACCCGAATCGTCGTCGGCTCTTCCACAATCCCGGCGGTCAGAACGCCATCGTCGGTCACAGTCGCGTATTCCTGACCGCTTACCAGGAACCACCTGGCGGTGATTTTCTTGGCTCCGGGCATAGCCACGGCGGACAGGGTCAGCTTTTCGCCGCTGGTGATGGTGTCCACGCCCTGGGGCAGGATCATAAGGCCCTCAGTGAAGGTGACCGTTTTGCTGCCCTGAGCGCCGGTCATGGCGTCGCGGCACGTCAGCCGCACCTTGCCGGAGCTCTTCATTTTCAGATAGTAGCCGCCCTCCTGGCCGCAGACTTCTGCAATTTCCGAGCAGGGAATTTCTCCCGCCGCGGTTTCCAGTGCCCAGCGCAGCTGGGCATTTTTCACGCCCGCGGGCAGGGTGACGGTGCCCTCCAGGGAGGTGCGCAGCTCCATGATTTCATCGGGAACGCCGGTCAGGTTCAGCAGCTCCAGCTTTTCACAGCCGGTGAAGCAGTCCTCGCCCACGCTCTCCAGAGAAGCGGGCAGCGTTATGTTGGTGAGCTTTCCGCAGCGCAGGAAGGCGGCCTTGCCCAGGGCGGTCAGGGTATTGGGAAGTCTCACAAGTTCCAGATTCTTGCAGTCCTGGAATGCGGAGCTGCCGATGGAGGTCACGCCCTGTCCCACAATCACCAGCTTGACCTGATCCCGATACTCCGCCCATGGCGCGCCGGTGGCGGTAAAGCTCGCCATGTCCCCGGTGCCGGAGACGGTCAGGTCGCCGGCGGAGTTCAGGCTCCAGGTCAGAGCCTCGCCGCAGGAGCCGGAGGCTATCTCCTCGTTCGTCGTTATCGCTACCCCCATTTGGTAACCCTTATCCGCCCATTGAATGCCTGTCTCCCATTCCGAGATGGTACCGGAGAAATAAACCTTCTTCAGGTTCTTCATGCCGTTAAAGGCGTTCGCGCCGATGGACTGGATGGAGTTGGTAAGCCACAGCCGCTGAACCCCGGAGCAGTTGTTGAACGCGCCAGCACCGATGGTCAACACGCCCCTCGGCAGAATGATCTCCTCGATGCCGGAGCATCCGGCAAAGACGTTCGTGCTGATGTTTTCCATGGCCGCCGGGAACACCAGAGTGCCCGTAATACCGCCGCAGCCATGGAAGGCATTGTCGCCCAAGCTCACCAGGCTGCTGGGAATGTTCAGCGGGCCGGTCAGCTTTGTGCCATTGAAGGCGTTCGCGCCGATGGTCGTAATGCTATTCGGCAGGTTGATCGTGGTAAGGCTGCTGCATTCCTTGAAGGCTTCCTCGCCGATGGACGTAACGCCATCCGGGAGGCTGACCGTAGTCAGATTATCGCAGAGCCAGAAGGCCCTCTTGCCGATGGTTTTCAGGCCACTGGCGATCTGGACGCGCTCCAACGAATCCAACTCCTTGAAAGCATCATCGCCAATGGTCCCCACGCTGCCTGTGATCAGGACCTCCTGCAAAGCATCACACTCATGAAAAGAGTAGTTACTCAGACGGGGCACATTCCCCTTGATCTCTACCGTCTTCAGAGCCCAATCGCCCGAGAACGGTCTGTCGCCCATCTCGGTTACACTGGCGGGAATGACCACGCTGGTAAGAGAAATGCAGTGATACAGAAACCCTTCCCCTATCGTCTCCAGACCCTCGGGAAACTCGATTTCCGTCAAGGCGAAGCAGGAGGCAAACGTACCCTCTCCCAGCGTTTTCAGAGACTTGGGGAGCCTGATCTCCTGGAGCTCCCAGCAATCCATGAAGGTAAGTTTGCCAAGGCTTATCAGCCCCTCCGGAAGGGACACCTCCCGGAGTTTATAGCAGGAACAAAGTCCGCTGACACTTGTGATCCCCTTCTGAACCTCCAGCTGCAGGATCTGATCGTTATAATCCCTCCAAGGTGTGTCTTTCCTGCTATCATATGCTGCTACGGCTCCGGTACCGGAGAGGATCAGGGTGCCGTCGGTGGTAAGTACCCAGGTGACGTTGGAGCCGTCTGCCTCCGCGCCGCAGTTGCCGGAGGCGAGAATGTCGTCCTCCGCCAGCAGTGCCAGGTCAGTTTCGGTGGTCTCCTCGGTGGGATCGGTAGGATCGGTAGGATCGGTAGCCTCCGTGGATTCCGTTTCCTCCGTGGGGTCCGTCACCTCCGGCACTTCCGTGGCCGCCGGAGGTTCCGTGAACAGGGTGGTTTCCGGGGCTTCCGTAGCCGCCGTGGTCGGGGTCTCGGTGGCCGGTTCCGTGGGAGCCAACGTAGCCGGGACGGGCGGTTCCGTCACGGGCATTTGGATGGGCTCCTCCAGTTCTACCGTGGGAGCCGCAGTGTCCTCCGGCAGGGTCTCCGCCAGAACCGGGGTCACCAGCTGGCTCGTCAGCACCAGAGCCAGCAGCAGGGCAAGCAGTTTTTTCATAAGGTCACCTTTCCTTCCTCAGGTTGGTTGTTTCCGGACGCCTAGTTTTTGGCTTACATACCAGTTACATATATTATACCAGTAAATCCCGGAAATTGCAAGGACTTTTTTGTCAGATTGTATAAATTCTGAAAAACCGGCATCGGCAGACCCAAAGAGTTGCCTAAAGAATGGAAAAAGGGGTTGTCTCGTTAAGTGCCCCTATGGGTCAA
>UQXG01000141.1 GCA_900544945.1 uncultured Eubacteriales bacterium
AATCCTGCGGCCTAATAAAACGCTTTTAAGCGTTTTATTAAAAACTCGTATAAAAAGGGGTATCTAACCCGGCAGCATTGCGGGCGGCCATTGGCCGCCCCTACAAGATTTCCCGCCGGGTATCGAGAAAGGTGGACATTATGAAGCTTATGGTCGTTGGCGGCGGCGGGCGGGAGCACGCCATTATCCGCTGCCTGAAAAAGAACCCGGAAGTTACCGAAATTTTTGCCCTGCCCGGAAACGGAGGCATCGCCGCGGACGCGGCCTGCGTTCCCATCGGGGCTACGGATATTGACGGCATTGTGAAATTTGCCGTGGAAAACAAAATTGACTACGCCGTGGTGGCTCCGGACGATCCCCTGGTCTTGGGCTGTGTGGATGCCCTGGAAAAGGTGGGCGTTCCCTGCTTCGGCCCCCGGGCAAACGCCGCCATCATTGAAGGCAGCAAGGTCTTCTCCAAAAATCTCATGAAGAAGTACCATATCCCCACCGCCGGCTATGCGGTCTTTGACGATATGGATGCCGCCCTTCGGTATCTGGACACCGCCCCCATCCCCACGGTCATCAAGGCCGACGGTCTGGCTCTGGGCAAGGGCGTCATCATCGCCCAGACCCGGCAGGAAGCCAAGGATGCCGTCAAATCCATGATGGCCGACAAGGTCTTCGGCCACAGCGGCGATCACATCGTCATCGAGGAATTCTTAACCGGCCCGGAGGTCAGCGTACTGGCCTTTACCGACGGCAAGGTGGTAAAGCCCATGGTTTCCTCCATGGATCACAAGCGTATCGGCGACCATGACCAGGGTCTGAACACCGGCGGCATGGGCACCGTGGCTCCCAACCCCTACTACACGGAAGAAATCGCGGCGCAGTGCATGGAAGAGATTTTCCTGCCCACCATCGCCGCCATGAACGCCGAAGGCCGTACCTTCCGGGGCTGCCTGTACTTCGGTCTCATGCTGACCCCCAAAGGCCCCAAGGTCATTGAGTACAACTGCCGGTTCGGCGACCCTGAGACCCAGGTGGTGCTGCCCCTGCTGGAAAGCGACCTGCTCACCGTCATGCGGGCCTGCACCGAGGGCACCTTGGAGAACACTGAGGTCAAATTTTCTGATAAGCACGCCTGCTGCGTGATTCTGGCATCCGCCGGGTATCCCGTCTCCTACAAGAAGGGCTTCCCCATCACCATGACCGCCGAGGCCGCCGCCCACACCTATGTGGCCGGCGCCAAGCTGGAAAACGGGCAGCTCGTCACCTCCGGCGGCCGGGTCACCGGCACCACCGCCGTGGCGGATTCTTTGGCGGAAGCCATCCGGGAAGCTTACCGGCTGTCCGATGGGGTGAAGTTTGAGGGAGCCTACCGCAGAAGCGACATCGGTCAGCGAGCCCTGCAGGCCGGAAAATAAGGGAGGACACCATATGGTATATCGAGTTTATGTAGAGAAAAAGCCGGGACAGACCCAGGAGGCTCAGGGTCTTCTTGGCCAGATCCGGGACTTTTTGCAGATCAAGGGGCTGAAAGCGCTTCGGATTCTGAATCGGTACGATGCGGAAAACATCGATGAGCAGCTCTTCCGTTACGCGGTGAACACCGTGTTCTCCGAGCCCCAGGTGGATAACGTGAGCTTCCAGGCTCCCCAGGGGCAGATTGTCTTCGCCGTGGAGCCTCTGCCCGGTCAGTACGACCAGCGGGCGGACTCCGCCGCCCAGTGCATCCAGATCATTTCCCAGGGCAACCGGCCTGTCATCCGTACCGCCAAGGTCTATGTGCTCACCGGAGATATTTCCGGCGAAGAGCTGGCTGCCATTAAGAAATACGTCATCAACGCCGTGGAAAGCCGGGAGGCTTCTCTGGACATGCCGGAAACCCTGGCGGTTCATTACGACGCTCCGGAAACCGTTGCCACCGTGGAGGGCTTCACCGCCATGGATGAGAGCGCATTGGCCGCGCTTCTGGAGCGACTGGGGCTTGCCATGGATTTGGACGATCTGAAATTCCTTCAGGCCTACTTCCGGGACACCGAGCATCGGGATCCCACCATCACCGAAATTCGGGTGGTGGACACCTACTGGTCCGACCACTGCCGCCACACCACCTTCTCCACCCACCTGGACAGCATCACCATTCACGATGCCGGGGTGCAGGCGGCTTATGAGCAGTACCTGGCCGCCCGGGTAGCAGTCTACGGCGAGGAAAAGGCCGCCAAGCGCCCCCAGACCCTTATGGACATCGCCACCATCGGCGCAAAATACCTGAAAAAACAGGGCAAGCTTCCTGAGCTGGACGAGAGCGAGGAAATCAACGCCTGCTCCATCCATGTCACCGCCAAGGTAAACGGCGAGGATCAGGACTGGCTGCTGATGTTCAAGAACGAGACCCACAACCATCCCACGGAAATCGAGCCCTTCGGCGGTGCCGCCACCTGCATCGGCGGCTGCATCCGGGATCCTCTGTCCGGCAGAGCCTATGTCCACCAGGCCATGCGTGTCACCGGCGCGGGCGACCCCCGGGCTTCCCTGAAGGACACCCTGCCCGGCAAGCTCCCTCAGCGGAAGCTCTGTCAGACCGCCGCCGCAGGCTATTCTTCCTACGGCAACCAGATTGGTCTTGCCACCGGCCATGTGGCGGAGCTTTATCACGAGGGCTTCATCGCCAAGCGGCTGGAGTGCGGCGCGGTAGTCGCCGCCGCACCGGCGGAAAATGTCCGCCGGGAGTGCCCCGCTCCCGGTGACGTGGTCATCCTGCTGGGCGGCCGCACCGGCCGGGACGGCATCGGCGGCGCCACCGGCTCCTCCAAGAGCCACAACCTGAAATCCCTGACCACCATGGCTTCCGAGGTTCAGAAGGGCAACGCCCCTGAGGAGCGCAAGATTCAGAGACTCTTCCGCAACAGCAAGGTCACCCGGCTCATCAAACGCTGCAACGACTTCGGCGCCGGCGGCGTGTCCGTGGCCATCGGCGAGCTGGCCGACGGCCTGCGCATCGATCTGGACGCGGTACGCAAAAAGTATGAGGGTCTGGACGGCACGGAGCTGGCCATTTCCGAGTCCCAGGAGCGGATGGCGGTGGTGGTTGCCCCGGAGGATGCCGATGCCTTCATCGCCGCCGCCCAGGAAGAAAACCTGGAAGCCTATCGGGTGGCTCTGGTCACGGAGGAAGCCCGGATGGTTATGTCCTGGAAGGGTCACGAAATCGCCAATCTTTCCCGGGATTTCCTGAATACCAACGGTGCGGTGAAGCACGCCGGCGTGGAGGTTCCCGACGGGAACCGTCCCTTCGGCCCTGTTTACGACGACCCCATTGACCTGCGGGCTTTGGCCGGTCAGCTGAAATTCGCCTCCCAGAGAGGCCTTGTGGAGCGGTTCGACGCCACCATCGGCGCGGGCAGTCTTCTCATGCCCTTCGGCGGCAAGAACCAGGCTACCCCGGCTCAGGCCATGGCCGCCAAGCTGCCGGTGCTGCCCGGTGAGGACACCGACGCCGCCAGCGTCATGGCCTGGGGCTGTGATCCTGACCTGCTGAGCGCCGACCCCTATCTGGGAGCCAAGGCCGCGGTGATTTCCTCCATGGCCAAGATCGTGGCCGCCGGCGCGGACTATAAAAAGGCTTACCTGACCTTGCAAGAGTTCTTCGAGAAGCTGAGAAATGAGCCTCAGCGTTGGGGCAAGCCCTTCCAGGCATTGCTTGGCGCGCTGGATGCCCAGCTCCACCTGGACGCCGCGGCCATCGGCGGTAAGGACTCCATGTCCGGCACATTCCTCGATAAGGACGTGCCCCCCACCCTGATTTCCTTCGCCATCGCCCCCCTGAAGGCAAACGAGGTCATTTCGGGGGAATTCAAGGAAGCCGGACACCCGGTGTACTTCTTCGACTGCGACAGCTACGATGCCATGAAGGCCACCTGGGAGAAGTTCCACGGCCTGTGCCTTGCCGGAAAGGTGAAGGCCGCCTATGCGGTGGATGCCGGCGGCGTTGCCGAGGCAGTGATGAAGATGTCCTTCGGCAATGACATCGGCTTTGCCGAGACCGAAGGCGCCGTCCGGTACGACGGCCCCCGGTACGGCTGTCTCATCGCCGAGCTGACTGAGGACTGCGATTTCGGCGAGAAGATCGGCGTAACCACCGCCGAGCCGGTGATCCGCTACCACGGCGACACCGCTTCCATTGCCGAACTCTATGCCATCAACGCTTCCGTGCTGGAGAAGGTCTATCCCACCAAGACTGTGGAGACGGACAAGCCCATTCCCACCTTTGACTATCAGGCCAGCACCTACCCCGCCCCGGCGGTGAAGTGCGCCAAGCCCAAGGTGCTGATTCCCGTGTTCCCCGGCACCAACTGCGAGTACGACTCCGCCCGGGCGGTGGAGGCGGCGGGCGCTCAGGCGGAGATTCTGGTGATCCGGAACCTGACCGCCGAGGACGTGGCAAGAAGCGTGGAGCAGGCAGTCGAAAAAATCAGAGACAGCCAGATGATCTTCCTGCCCGGCGGCTTCTCCGGCGGCGACGAGCCCGACGGCTCCGCCAAGTTCATCACCGCCTTCTTCCGGAATCCTGCCGTCAAGGAGCAGGTGATGAACCTCCTGAATGACCGGGACGGCCTGATGTGCGGCATCTGCAACGGCTTCCAGGCCCTCATCAAGCTGGGTCTGGTGCCCTACGGCAAGATCATCGACACCGATGACACCTGCCCCACCCTGACCTTCAACACCATCGGCCGCCACCAGAGCCGGATTGTAAGAACCCGGGTGGCCTCCAACAAGAGCCCCTGGCTGAGCCTGACCCAGGTGGGCGATGTCTACAATGTGCCCATTTCCCACGGCGAGGGCAAGTTCCTGGCAAGCGAGGCTCTGGTCAAGCAGCTGGCGGAAAACGGTCAGATCGCCACCCAGTATGTTGACCTGGCGGGCAACCCCACCATGGACGCCGCCTTCAACCCCAACGGCTCCGTGTGCGCCATCGAGGGCATTACCTCCCCTGACGGCCGGGTCTTCGGCAAAATGGGTCACAGCGAGCGCATTGGCAAGGAACTCTACCGGAACGTGCCCGGACAGTACGATATCCGGATGTTCGAGGCCGCGGTCAAGTATTTTAAGTAAGCATATAACGAAACACCCCC
>UQXG01000142.1 GCA_900544945.1 uncultured Eubacteriales bacterium
ACACAGGAAAATTGCAACGGCAAGCCGCTGTTTTCCATGAGATGTGGAATCCATTGGAAAAACCGGCGTGGGGCGGATAAGGTACAATAAGTTGCGCAAATTCCAGAACAGGAGGATTGAAAACAGTCCCCAAAACAAGGGACAAGGTCAGCGTCATCTGGTAGAATGAAGTTGCGAGACAAACATTCGAAAGGAGACGCAGACCATGTCCGAGAAAATTGTAACACTGAACGAGGAAGTAATCAAGGGGGAAATCCGGGAACTTGTACGCGGGAGCGTGGAAGAAACGCTGAATAACCTGCTGGAAGCGGAGGCGGACAAGCTGACACAGGCGAGGCGGTATGAGCGCAGCGAAGCCCGTCAGGGCTATCGCAGCGGGCACTATGACCGTGGGCTGACCACGACCTCCGGGGAGGTAACGCTGCATGTACCGCGGCTGAAGGGAATCAGCTTCGAAACGGCAATCATTGAGCGGTACAGGCGCAGGGAAAGCAGTGTAGAGGAAGCGCTTATCGAGATGTACTTGGCGGGCGTATCGGTGCGGCGTGTAGAGGACATCACGGAGGCGCTTTGGGGCAGCAGGGTATCGCCGTCCACGATCAGCGAACTGAACAAGAAGGCATATGTGAATATCGAGAACTGGCGAAAGCGACCGCTGACGGGCCGGTATCCGTACGTCTATGTGGATGGCATCTACCTGAAGCGGAACTGGGGCGGTGAATACGAAAACGTCTCGATTCTGGTGGCAGTTGGCGTTACAGAAGACGGATACCGTGAGGTTCTGGGCGCACAGGAGGGCATGAAGGAGGACAAAGCCAGCTGGCAGAGCTTCTTCAAATGGCTGAAAGGCCGTGGACTGGATGGCGTCCGGCTGGTTGTCGGAGATAAGTGCCTGGGGATGCTGGAGGCCGTGGGCGAAGTATTTCCGGAAGCGAAGTATCAGCGCTGCATCGTTCATTTCTACCGGAACGTGTTCACAGTTACCCCTCGTGGAAAGATGAAGGACGTCACACGTATGCTAAAGGCGATTCACGCCCAGGAAGCGCGGGAGGCAGCGCGTGAAAAGGCGCAGGCAGTCGTGCAGAAGCTGCGCGAGATGCGGCTGAAGGAAGCGGCGAAAAAAGTGGAGGACGGCATTGAGGAAACGCTGACCTACTACGCATTCCCCTCCGAGCACTGGCTGAAGATTCGAACCAACAACATGCTGGAACGTCTGAACCGTGAGATTCGGAGACGGACGCGAGTGGTTGGAACCTTCCCGGATGGAGAATCGGCGTTGATGCTGGTCTGTGCAAGGCTGAGGCACGTCACTGGCACTCAGTGGGGCGTAAAACGCTACATGAGCATGAAATCGCTGGAACAGATGGATCGGGAAAAACACGGAGCAGACTGCTGTGACCTGGCGTAGGTAGCAGACCGCCAGCCGCCCGTCAAGGGCTTCGCAAGTGGCTTCGCCACCCTTGACGGACAACTGGCGGCCCGCTGACCGGCAGCCAAGCCGAACATGCCCGCGGCCTGTTCGGCCTTCGCTGAACCAACTTCATAAGTGACGCTGTTGTATTTGCGCATAACTCTTGACACTACCGCTTCCCGCTGTTTCCATAGTTACGTATCCAGACTTCTCAGACGCTCGACGATGCTCTGCTTCACCGCCTGACGGTACATGACCGCCGGGATGGCACAGCCAAGCACGATGAAGGCGGGCAGCATGGCCAGTACCGGGGTGATGGTGTAGTGATAGCTGTAGAACCAGTAGGCGCTTTCCAGAAGCCGCCCCGCCAGCGGGTTCACCGCGGCGGACAGAAGCCCCGCGATCAGGCCGGAACCAAGGGTGTACAGCAGCCCCTCCCAGAGAAGCATGGTTTCCAGCTGACGGCCGGTCATGCCCACCGACTGCAAAACCGCGAATTCCCGGCTCCGCGCCAGAATGGCGGTCATCATGGCGTTGAAGAAATTCAGAATACCCACAATGCCGATGATGGCGCACAGCAGCCCGCCCAGAATCACAAAGGTCATCCGGAACTCCTGAAAATATGCCCGGTGGGTCGCCTTGCTTTCGTACATCAGGGGACTGTCGGGGTCGGAAGTGAGCTGGGCAAGGTAGCTTTCCGCGGCGGCCTCCGCCTCGGGACTGGGGGTGTCGAAGAGGTAGAGCATAGGGAACACGTTGTCCTCCCCGGCGTCCCGGTACAGGGCGTCCGCGCTGAGGATTGCCTCATAGCCCATGGTATAGAACCGGCTGCTCATGTTGTAGGGAACGTCCACCAGTGCGCAGACGGTGTAGTTTACGTCGTACGCAGTATCGCCGTTTCCATAGGTGACTTTGATTTTCTCGCCCACGGCGGGATAAATCCCGGGGTCAGGCAGCTTCCCGGAATCATCCAGATTCACGGCAATGGCGATGGCATGGCTGTCCGGTTCCCAGAGGGAATCCAAGCTGCCGTCGATCACCGTGAGCTTTTCTCCAAGCGTTGGGTCAAGCCCCTCTATCTGGGACACCGCCTGCACCTTGTCGCCGTCTCTTGGCGTCTGGGCGAGAAGCGTGTCGATGTCCATATCCGTATCCCGGCTGTAGAAGGCGGCTTCATCCCGCCAGACGCTTTCCGGCAGATACATACCCACCCCGCCGGTCTGATAGGCAAAGCCCTCCAGAGAGTGCGCTGTGTTTGCCCGCACCGGTTCCACAGCCTCTTTGGTCAGGGAAAAACCCCGATAGTTAAAGTAGTCCGGTGTGCTGATGAGGAAGTCCGCGCAGCTTCGCCGGCTCAGGTATTTGTCCATGTCGAAGCCGCCGATAAACGTGACCAGCAGATTCAGCAGAACGACGGTCAGGGACAGCGACACCATCACGAGCGCCGTCTTCTTTTTATCTCTGCCCAAGTTGGCGGCGGCCATCTGGACGGGGGTGACCTTGCCGCCCTTCCGGTGCGTTTTCCCCGACGACTGCCGCTCGGTGTAGCACACCGCCTCCACAGGGGAGACCCTTCCGGCAATTCGCCCCGGCCGGGCGCAGGAAAGCAGCACTGTCAGCAGGGCGAACACTGAGGAAAACAGAAATATCCATGGGGAAACGCTGACTGTGGTGTACCGGCCTCCCATCGTGGAGGTGGACATGGTGATGGGAACCGCCGCGGCACCAACGCCGTAGCCCAGCAGCAGACCCACCGGAATGCCCAGCGCGCTCAACAGCAGCGCCTGCTGGCGGATCAGCCGCCGTAGCTGCTTCGGCGTGACGCCGATGGTTTTGAGCAGTCCGTAGTAGCGGATGTCCCCCGCCACGGAGATCTGGAAAATGTTGTAGATCACCAGATATCCCGTAAACGCCACCAGAATCAGCACGGCGAGCATGGCGAGGATTCCTCCCACGCCAAGGGTGTCCCAAACTTGGGTGGCGGTATAGCCCCAGTTAACGCCGATGCGAAGCTGCCCCGCATCTTCGCCGATGCTGTAGCCGCAGTCCTCGCCGATTCTGGTCAGGTCGTTTTCAATGTTCAGGGAGCTTCTCAGCATGACGCTCAAATCCGTGCGGAAGGGCTTTAAGCCTCCCGCCACGGCTTTTTTTTCGATCTTCTGGGCGTATTCCTTGGAAACGTTGAGGAAGTGGACGCTCAGCAGCTCGTCGTAGTCCCACCAGCCTACCAGCGTAAAGGTGTCGGTGATGTCCCAGCCCATCTGTTCTTTGTCCGCCAGCGTGTAAGTGACCTTCACCTGTGCCCCCAGCTCCGGCTTTACGCCGAGAAGCTCCAGAGCTTTGGTGTCCATGGTAATTTCGTTCCCGCTTTTCGGGGTGCGTCCCACCGTGGGCTGGGAAAAGCTCCACTTGGCGTTGTTGTCGTCCATGTAGCTGACTTCGGCGTAGTCCTTTTCAAAAGCGCCCTGGGTGGCAAGACCCAACACCGTCCGCACGCCCACGGCTTTGACGTCGGGATGTGCCGAAAGCACCGCGATCTGGTCTTCGTCCACGTCCTTGAACGCACCGTGGGCATACCCGCCGACAGAGCGGAACTGGTAGTTTTGGTTCGTCTCGTTGATGGACATTACGATGGTAAAGAGGGACGTGAACAGCAGGGCGGTCAGGGCGATGGCAAGCACCGCGATGATGTTCCGCTTTTTCGCGGCCATCAGGGTCTTGAAGCTTAGATGGCGAATGCAGCTTCCGTTTTTCACCTTCATGCCGCTCACCTCACGATCCGTCCGTCCTCAATGCGGATGATCCGATCCGCCGTCTGGGCGATTTCCTCGTTGTGGGTAATCATGACGATGGTCTGGGCAAATTTCTGGCTGGTGACTTTCAGCAGGCTCAGCACGTCCTGGCTGGTTCTGGAATCCAGATTGCCCGTAGGCTCATCCGCCAGAATGATGGCGGGGGCGGCGGCAAGGGCGCGGGCGATGGCCACCCGCTTCTGCTGACCGCCGGACAGCTGGCTGGGAAGGCTCCCCAGCTTCTTTTCAAGGCCCAGCGTGTTTACAATTTTGTCGAGGAAATCCTCGTCCACCTGCCGCCCGTCCAGCTGGATGGGCAGGACGATGTTTTCCCGTGCGTTCAGCACCGGCACCAGATTGTAGCTCTGGAAGACAAAGCCGATCTTCCGCCTGCGGAAAATGGTCAGCGCTTCATCTTTCAGAGAAAAGATGTCCTTCCCGTCCACGATCACGCTGCCGGAGGTGGGCCGGTCAAGGCCGCCCAGCATGTGCAGAAGGGTGGATTTCCCGGAGCCGGAGGTGCCCACAATGGCGACAAATTCGCCGCTGTTCACACTCAGGTTCACGCCGTCCAGCGCCACCTTCTCGTTGATGGTGCCGGGGTTGAAGGTCTTATAAAGTTCCTTGAGTTCAAGCATGTCCGTTGCCTCCGTTCTTTGCACTTTGGGGCTGCACCTTATGGCGGAACATCTTGCTCTTCCAGTAGGGAATGGCAAGGAAGATCGCCACGATCAGCGCGGTGATGAGCTTTAAGTCATTGGTGTTGAGACCGAGCTGGAGCACGATCTGCAGCACGATATAGTAGATGATCGCGCCGATGGAAACAGCGAAGAGCTTGAGACCGAAGTTCATAAAGACCTTGCCGAAGATGACCTCGCCGATGATGACGGCGGCAAGGCCGATGACGAT
>UQXG01000143.1 GCA_900544945.1 uncultured Eubacteriales bacterium
CACAACGTTGGTGTTCATATTGTAGATCCCATGAAGCAGTTTCACCATAACGTGTTCCTTTCAAAATTGTGTCTTTGTTTTCAAACAGACTCTTTTCGTGGTGAACCCGTTTCCCAAAAGCTGTACCTCATTCGCCGCACCAATTCCGCACCAAATTACCATGGAATTATATAAAAGTACATGAAGATATAAAGCGGAAAAGTTCTGGAAAATGAGGAATATGAATGTTTATTGAGAATTATGGAGATATGAAAATAGGTAATTTCCAACAATACCTAATTTCATCTTTTCAAAATCTCCTTTATTCACAGCCGATCCCTGAAAGAGGCAGGGAAAGCGCATATATTCTGTATTATAACGCAAAGGGTCGGCTATTGCAACAAGAAAAACACC
Organism: uncultured Eubacteriales bacterium; assembly: GCA_900544945.1. Classification (GTDB taxonomy): domain Bacteria; phylum Bacillota; class Clostridia; order Oscillospirales; family Oscillospiraceae; genus Faecousia. The sequence goes on from UQXG01000143.1 coordinate 394, forward strand.
CTGGGCAACCCAGGGTGTTTCAAAACTTGGGGCGCAGTACCGGCAGGAAAGGCAGCATCAGAGGGACAGTCGGCTGCGGCCGCCCTCTTTGGCACGGTAGAGTGCCTGATCCGACTGCTCATAGAGCTGGGAGAAGCCGGTGTCGGGCCGCGCGATGGCGGCGCCCATGGAGATGCCGGTTCGGCCGTCGGCTCCTTTCAGGGTCAGATTGATGGAATCGTAAATCTGCTGAGCCCGATTGACGAGAACGGAGTCCGGCGTACCGGGCTTGAAGAAGAGCGCTGCGGCAAATTCGTCGCCGCCCATCCGGCAGGCCGAATCCTCTTTCCGGAGAATGCCGCTCAGAGCCTGGGCGACCAGAATCAGGAACTGGTCGCCGCTCTGGTGACCCTGGGTGTCGTTGTACTGCTTGAACTTGTCCACGTCCAGCATGAGCATCATCACCTTGGACTTACCATCCAGCAGCTGCAGCTCCACATCGCTGCGGAAGGCAGCGTGGTTCAGAAGGCCAGTCAGAGGATCCCGGCGGTAGGTATTCTCCCAGTATTTCAGCCGAATCTGAGCCTTGTCGGCCTCCGCCTCCATCAGGGACTTCATGGAGTAGGTTTTGGAAATGTCCACGATGACCACATCCGTGCGCTCTGTCCGGACGGCGGAGTCGAAATAGACCCGACCAAAGCAGAAAACGTAAATATCCCCGCCGTCCTTCCGGCGGATCCGATGCTCCAGATACTGCGGGGAATTCTTGGCAATGCCTGCGTTGAGCCAGCACAGATACTCCGTGCGTTCCTCCTCAGGAATCAGGTCAGTCTGCCGCATTTTCCGGCTTTGCACATCCGAGCGGGAGTAGCCCGTCATTTTCTCAAAGTTTTCATCGGTTTCCACAATCCGCAGATCACTGTCCAGGGTGTAGCGGGAATAGGGGACGGAATGGATATGGCTGAGGGCTTCCGGCTTTTCCGGGACGGCGGGCTCCCCATCCAGGGTGAAGCGTCTGGGGGCGGGGGAGTCGCTGTCCGCGTTCGAAACCTGCATTTCGGGATGCTCCCGGAACATCTGAATGAACTCCGAGACGATGAAGGGGTCAAACTGACTGCCGGCGCACCGGCGCAGCTCGGCAATGGCGGCCTCCGGGTGCATGGCCCGGCGGTAGGAGCGATTGTTGGTCATGGCGTCATAGGCATCCACCACGGCAATAATCCGGCTGAGCAGGGGAATGCTCTCCCGGCTCAGGCCGTCGGGATAACCGGTGCCGTCCCAGCGCTCGTGATGATGGCGGATTTCATCGGCAATGCCCCGGAGCTCGTTGTTGCTGTTGGCAATTTCGTAGCCCTTGACCGCGTGGGTTTTCAGAATGGTCCACTCGTCGGCGGTCAGCTTGCCGGGCTTATTGAGAATTTCCAGAGGAACGCCGATTTTGCCGATGTCATGGAGCAGGCACAGCAGGGACAGCTGGCTCTGCTGATGATCGGACAGGTGAATCCGCTTGCCAAGTTCTGACCCAAGCGCCTGGGTTCTGCGGACATGGTGCTCGGTGTCGCTGTCGCATTCCTGCAAAGCCTGAATCAGGGAGGTGAGCATTTCCGAGCGAATGGACTTCTGATCTAGCAGCTTCTTGGCGCGCATAGCCTTGATGGCAACGGAAACGGCCTCCAGCACATCGGGGGTGGTTTCGGCAGTGGTGCTCACGGCGTACTGAAGGCTGCCGCTGAACTGGCGGCTGACATTGCCCATGGCGCTTTGCATGGCTGCCTCGGTGCTGTGGGCGCACAGGGCAATCAGATTGGCCTCCACCCCTCGGACGAAATAGGTTTGTTTGGGGAAATTCTTGCGCATAATCCCTGCCAGAGACCGGATTTGCCGGTTGCCGGCCTGGGTGCCCAGGGTGCTGTTGATGACGGAAAGACTGTTGATATCGCATACGGCCACCGCCATAGGCACCGGAAAGGCATTCTGGCCGCTCTGAGCCAGCAGCTGGAAGCTCTCCCAATTCTGAAAGCCGGTAAGCAAATCCGTTTCCAGCTCCGCGTCGGAGAAGACGAACAGCTGCCCCAGCTGCTGACCCCGGTCATTTTTCAGACAGCGAATGTCGCAGCGCAGGGGGTGCTGGGTCTGATCCTCCCGTTTGACATAGCATTGCAGGGAAATGGAATCCTCCTGGGAGACGGCGTCTTCCGGAAGATCGTAATGTCCCAGGAAGGCCTGAAGAGTCTGACATTGACCGGAAAGAGATTCTCCCAGCAGTTCGTCGGCTCGCCGGTTGTGGAGGATCAGGTGGTTTTCGTAATCAAACAGGACAACGCCCTGGCTGACGTTTTCAAAAATGCTGGTTTTCAGGGTGTTGAGCATTCCGCGGGAAGAGTAGTTAAAGCAGCTCCAATACAGCAGGTAGGAGGTCAGACTGTAGCCGCAGATGGAATAGTCCAGCAGATCCCAAATAGCATCGGAATGGCAGAACAGGAACACCGCGTTCACTGCCACGATGGCGAGAATTCCCGCTATGACGAACAGGTACTGCTTCCGGTATTCCCTGGGAACCTGGCACATTTTCCAAACCAGCAGAAAAATCACCATGCCCACCAGCACATAGGAAAAGACCAAATGGGAGATGTACAGAGGCTTCATTTGATAGGCGTACCGGGCAATCTCCGTGTTCCTGGGTATATAATCGACGGCAATGCCCAGGAAGGGATTCAGCGCAAACACCACCAGCTCAAACAGAGCGTAGACATTGCCCAGAATCATCAGTCGGCGAGTGGTTTTGGAAAAGCGTCCTTTGATGAAATGCAGCGTAAAGGCCAGCAGTCCCAGCAGCATAAAGTCGATGGTGACAAAATAGACGCTGGACATGACGGACATACACAGGTGGCTGTCTGTCAGAATGCTGATCAGATAGCTGATGTCCACCAGGGCGGCGCAGGCGCAGGCTAAGGCCAGGTACTTGCCGGTAGCGGTTTGCTTTTGGGAGGATTTGATGGCAAGAATGCTGTCAATGGCGGCAATCACAACGGAAATGCCAATGTAGCAGTCCAGGAAAAAACGGTTCATGTGGCGGAAAACCTTCTTTGCGTGATTAGTAACAGATTATGATAAAGAAATTATACTCCGCTGACGGGAAAATACAAGAGTCTGGGCTGAAAAAACAGGGGAAAAATCAGTCCCGGCGGGCCTGCCTGCGCTGGTAGATTTTGGCAAGGCCTCCCTCGCTGGTTTCCCGGAACCGGTGATCCAGATGGATGCCCGTTTCCTTCATAGCCCGGCAGACCATGTCATAGCTGATATTCCGGGAGCCGGTGAGAAAATAGCTTAAATTGCAGGCGTTCATGGCCCGCACCGCGGCCACGGCGTTGCGCTCGATGCAGGGGATCTGCACCAGACCGCAGATGGGGTCGCAGGTGAGCCCTAAATGGTGCTCCATGGCTACCTCCGCCGCGTATTCCACCTGATCCAGATTTTGCCCGAAAAGCTCCGCCAGAGCGGCGGCGGCCATGGAGCAGGCCGTGCCGATTTCCGCCTGACAGCCGCATTCCGCCCCGGAAATGGAGGCGTTGGTTTTGGTCAGGTTGCCGATGATTCCGGCGGTAGCCAGAGCCCGGCAAATCTGCTCGTCGGAAAAGCCCCGATTTTCCTGGGCATAACGCAGCACCGCCGGAACCACCCCGCAGGCACCGCAGGTGGGGGCGGTGACCACGGTGCCGTTGTCCGCGTTCTGCTCGGCCACGGCATAGGCAAAGGCGGCAATCTGCTGAAATTCCCGCAGGGCCGGAATCCGGTCGTCGGGAACCTGGGTGTAGAGATATTTGGCCTTCCGCTGAACGCCCAGACCGCCGGGGAGCACCCCGTCCCGGCTGAGCCCTTCGTCAATGGACTGCTTCATGGTCTGCCAGACGGCGGCAAGGAAGTCCCAGATTTCCGGCCCCTCGTTCAGCTCCACATAGGAAGACAGGGTGTCGATATACCGCCATTTGCAGAAATCCGCGATTTCCGCGAAGGAGTGCTCAATGTAAACTTCCTCGCTTTCCGGAGGCTCGGTCTCTCCGGAAATCCGGATATCTCCCCCGCCGACAGACTCAATTCTGAGCTGTCCCAGGATTTTTTCGCCGGAAAAGGCGGAAAAATCCATGGTATTCGGGTGCATCCCTTCCCAGCTTTCCTGGGAGAAGAGCACCTTCGTCCGGTTCTCTCCCAGGGTGTCCAGCAGCACCCGGTCGGTGCCGTGGCCTACGCCGGTTTTGCACAGGGAGCCGTAGAGGGTGACCTGATAGCGTTGGGCGTCGGGATACCGCTCCCGGAACAGAAGGGCGGCCTTCTGAGGCCCCATGGTGTGGGAGGAAGAGGGGCCTTTGCCGATTTTGTAGATTTCCCGGATGGATTTCATAATGGGAACCTCCAATTTATTTTCAAGCCGTCCCCTGAGCGACGGCGCAGTTTACGAATAGGCCTTCCTCTGGGAGGGGGAGGCTTGAGAGACTGTCAAAAAACGAATGTGGCACAATTCTTTTGTTCTTCTGAGAAACATCGATAAATGCACTGGTGCGGGAGCACCCCGGCTCCCTTGTGTAAAGGGTGGTGCTCCGCGCAG
>UQXG01000144.1 GCA_900544945.1 uncultured Eubacteriales bacterium
TGGCCTGTTTGCCGGCTGCGGTAACAGCAACACAACCCCCGCCGGCACCGCCGCCAACCCCACCGCCGCTGCCGCGGCCGATTCTCTGGACGGCACCTATGACATCACCGTCTGGGTCTCCGAGATGGCCGGTGTAAAGGAACTGACCGAGCAGCAGATCAAGGACTTTATGGAAGAGAACCCCGGCATCGTCATCAACGCCACCATTGAGGGCGTCACCGAGCTCGACTCCGCCACCCAGATGATCACCTCCGTCGAGGACGGCGCCGACCTGTTCTGCTTCGCGCAGGATCAGCTGGCTCGTCTGGTGCAGGCCGGCGCCCTGACCAAGCTTGGCACCAAGGCTGCCGCGGAAGTCACCGAGCTGAACGACAGCGGCGCCGTTGCGGCCGCCACCATTGGCTCCGATATGTGGTGCTATCCCATGACCTCCGATAACGGCTACTTCATGATTTACGACAGCAGCGTGATTCCCGCTGAGCACCTGGACAGCCTGGAAGACATCATTGCCGACTGCGAGGCCGCCGGCCGCGGCTTCTCCATGGAGCTTGAGACCTCCGCGTGGTACAATGTCGCCTTCTTCTTCGCTACCGGCTGCCACTCCAACTGGACCATGTCCGCCGACGGCAAGAGCTTCGAGAGCGTTGACGACAACTTCAATTCCGACAACGGCGTTATCGCCCTGAAGGGTATGAAGAAGCTGCTGAACTCCACCGCTTACAAGTGCTCCAGCTCTGCCGATGACTTCTCCGCCGCCATCCCCGCCGCCGTCGTCATCGTCGGCACCTGGGGCACCAGCTCCGCCAAGGCCGCTCTGGGCGACAACTACGCCTGCACCGATCTGCCCAGCTTCACCGTGGACGGCAACTCTTACCACCTTGGCTCCTTCTCCGGCAACAAGCTGGTGGGTATCAAGCCCCAGACCGATCCTGTGAAGACCGCCGTTCTGCAGAAGCTCGCCCTGTACTTGACCAACGAGAAGTGCCAGCTTGCCCGGTTCGACGCCGTGGGCTGGGGTCCCTCCAACAAGGCTGCCCAGCAGTCCGAAGCGGTTGCCGGTGATCCTGCTCTGGCCGCTCTGGCTGCTCAGAGTGCCTATGCTACGCCTCAGGGACAGATTGACGGCTCCTGGTGGGATATCGCCAAGGTTTATGCCACCGCTGCCAAGGAGGCTACCACCGACGAAGAGCTGAAGGCCGCGCTGGAGAGCTATGAGACCTCCATTAAGGGCCTGTTCTCCATGTCCGCCGAGGAGCGGGAGGCCTTTACGGTCATCGGCTCCATCAACGGCGACGGCTGGTCCGTGGATCTTCCCATGACCAAGCAGGACGACGGCAGCTGGCTGACCGATGAGGCCTACCAGATGGATGCCGGCGTTGAGTTCAAGGTTCGTCAAGGCAAGGCCTGGGACGTTGCCTACGGCACCGACGGCAATAACTTCGTGGTCGAGACCGCCGGTACCTACAAAGTCCGTTTGACACTCAACGGCGCAGAAGGCACCGTGGAGCTGGTTCCCGCCGAATAAGGCAGGCTTCCATCCACAAACGCAGTGACATAGCGTTCTGAGAGGGGGAGCCGCTCGGGTTTGCCCGAGCGGCTCTTTTGATACTATTTCCTGATTAAAATCTTAATTTTAATCAGGAAGGCATCGCCTGAAAGGCATGGAGTTCATATGAGGTCCCTCTGCCGCTGCCTTCCGAGCCCCGACGGGATTCGGAGCGTGTTCCCTGTTCCGGCCCGGTGTCCCGCCGAAGAAGGAGGAGCCCCGGCACCGCCGGCTTCCTTTCTGGGCGGAACACCGGAAACAAATGGTCGCCTCCGCAACCGACTTTTGCAGCATTTCCCGCCAAAGCGAAAAACGGTTCCCGGAGGCAGCCAAATCCAAAAAGAATGGAGGTAGGCGGATAAACGCAGGTTTATCCCGATTGATTATGAAGAAACTGACGGATCTGGAATACCTCAGGCTGAACACGTCTCAGCGTCTGTGGTACAACATTGTCCTGTTCGTTCTCGGCATCCCCGGCTGGCTGGCCTCTTTGGTCAAAGCCGTCGGGAACGGGATCGCAGGCGCTTTCAGGGGCATCCGAAACGAGCTGACGGATTGCGCCACCACCTTTACAAGGGGCAGCTGGAAAACAAAGGTATCCTACCTTGTGATGGGCTTCGGCAATATTGCCCGGGGTCAGGTGCTGCGGGGACTGCTGTTCCTTGTCTTTGAATCTGTGTTCATCGTTTATATGGTCACAACCGGCAGCTACTGGCTGGGCAAGTTCCGCACGCTGGGCGATGTGCCCCCCGGAGAGGTATACAACGAGGTGCTGGACACCTACGTCCGGGTCAACGGCGACGACTCTTTTAAAATTCTGCTGTACGGCCTCCTGACCATTCTCTTCATCATCGCTTTTGTCTACACATGGCGGCTGAACGTGAAGCAGAACCGGATCTCGGAGGAGATCCTTGCCACGGGCAAGAAGATCAAAAGCGGAAAAGACGACCTTCGTTCCGTGCTGGACGATCAGTTCCACAAGACGCTGCTGGCACTGCCCATCACGGGCATCCTTGTCTTCACGGTAATCCCGATTCTGTTCATGCTCCTCGTTGCCTTCACCAACTATGACGGTGCTCACGACGGCTACAGCAACCTCTTTACATGGGTGGGGCTGAGCAATTTCAACGAGCTGATCAGCTCCAGCAGCGCGGACGCGAACCTCAGCTACACCTTCGGCGAAATTCTTTCGTGGACGCTGATGTGGGCGTTCTTTGCCACATTCACCAATTATTTTCTGGGAATGCTGGTGGCGATCCTCATCAACAAAAAGGGAATCCATTTCAAAAAGCTCTGGCGCGGCATTCTGGTTCTGACCATCGCGGTGCCTCAGTTCATTTCCCTGCTGTATGTCTCCAAGCTCTTCGATACCAACGGCGTCGTGAATGCCATGCTCCTGAAGCTGGGCTTTATCAATCAGGCCATCCGCTTCTGGGAGAATACCACCTCCGCCCGAATCCTCGTCATCGTAATCAACATCTGGGTCGGTATCCCCTATCTGATGCTGGTGAGCACCGGCATTCTGATGAATATTCCGCAGGATCTGTACGAGTCGTCCAAAATTGACGGTGCCAGTGTCTGGCAGCAGTATATGAAGATCACGCTTCCGTACATGCTCTTCGTCACGGGTCCCTACCTGCTGACCCAGTTCATCGGCAATATCAACAACTTCAACGTAATCTATCTGCTGACCAGCGGCCGCCCGGCAAGTCCGGATCTTGTAACCAGCGGCGGCAGTGCCACAACTACGGATCTTCTGATCACCTGGCTGTTCAACATTACCACCGGCGCCACCAGCAACTATAAGCTGGCCGCCGTGATTGCCATCATGATCTTCGTTGTTGTCGCGGTTCTTTCCCTGATCGTCTACAACGTGATCCCGTCTACCAGAAATGAGGAGGATTATTCGTAATGAGCAGGAATCGATCTCACATGGGAATCCGGATGAAAAGTACTGTTTCCAATACTGTGCTCTATGTGATCCTTGTCCTCATGTCCATTGTCTGGCTAACGCCCTTTGCGTGCATCTTGCTGGAGTCCTTCCGGACTGAATCCACCGGACGTGTGGGCTACATCATCCCCAAGCAGTGGGGCTTTGACAACTACATCAATCTGTGGACCAAAACGAGCTTCCCCATTTGGTTCCGCAATACGCTGATCACCGCCCTGGCTACGGCGGTGCTGCAAACCCTTATGGTGCTGAGCGTCAGCTATGTTCTCTCCCGGCTTCGCTTCAAGGGCAGAAAGCTGCTGATGAACACCTGCCTGGTTCTGGGCATGTTCCCGGGCTTTGTCACTATGATCGTGCTGTATAAGGTTCTCAGCGGCATGGGGCTGACGGGAGCCAACTCCGTGCCGGGACTGATCCTCGTCTACTGCGCCAGCTCCGGCATGGGATACTATGTGTCCAAGGGCTTCTTCGACACCATCCCCAAGAGCTTGGACGAAGCGGCTCGGGTGGACGGCGCTTCCCGCTTTCAGGTGTTCTACAAGGTGATCATGCCTCTGTCCAAGCCCATTGTCATTTATACCGTTCTCACTGCGTTCATGGCTCCGTGGGGCGACTTCATGTTTGCCAAGTATATCTCCCACAATACGGAGGTAGGCATGAATGTGGCGGTGGGTCTGCAATACTGGATCTCCTCGAAGACCCTGATTGCCACCAACTATACCATGTTCTGCGCGGGCGGCGTGGTGGTGGCACTTCCCGTCACCATTCTGTTCATGCTCCTGCAGAGGTACTATGTGGAAGGCGTCACCGGCGGCGCCGTGAAAGGATAATACGATTTCTTAATAAAATGATTTCATCATTTTACTTAAGCCCTTTCACGGCAGACCGCCTGGGCGGCGGTAAGAAATGTATTGACTTCGTTTTTTTGCGGCAGTGGGCGCAATCCTGCGGCCTAATAAAACGCTTTTAAGCGTTTTATTAAAACCTTGTATAAGGAGAGAGGAAAGCTATGGCATCTGTAAAATTAACCAACGTCAAGAAGGTCTACGACAAGAAGGTCGTGGCCGTTCACGATTTCAACCTGGACATCAAGGATAAGGAATTTGTGGTCTTCGTCGGCCCCTCCGGCTGCGGCAAATCCACGACCCTGCGGATGATCGCAGGTCTGGAGGAAATCTCCGAGGGTACCGTGGAGATTGACGGTGTGGTGGTCAACGACCTCCAGCCCAAGGATCGGGACATCGCCATGGTGTTCCAGAACTACGCCCTGTACCCTCACCTGACGGTGTTTGAGAACATGGCTTTCAGCCTTCGTTTGAAGAAGGTTCCCAACGATGAGGTGTTCAGACGCGTCACGGAAGCGGCGAAGGTGCTGGGCATTACCGAATATCTGACACGGAAGCCCCGGGCGCTGTCCGGCGGCCAGCGGCAGCGTGTGGCCATCGGTCGTG
>UQXG01000145.1 GCA_900544945.1 uncultured Eubacteriales bacterium
TGGCTCGCAATGACATTGTTCTATTTGGGCACTTTGCTATTTTGAGACAGCTCCTACTTTTGGAATGTGTTTATCCCTGAACGCCGCTTTCGATCAGGGTTATCAGCTCCAGCACACTGCGGAAGCTCTGGGCCTGATTCTGCTCCGTCCACGCCAGCTTTCCCTGCCAGCTGGAATTGCGGCGGTAGAGCACCTGTAAGTGGAAGGTGGCCAAGGCCCCCTGGGGCAGACCCGACTCCGACGTGGGCAGCCGTTCCGGCAGCCACGGCTCCCGGAAGGTTCTGTGCTCGGTAAAGGATTGCAGCTGACCGTCCTCATTCAGCAGGGAATCAATGCGCAGCAGACACTGGGTCAGGCAGGAGAAGGCCTCTGCCTTCTGCCCGGGGAAGAAAAGCCGACCGCTGAGAACGCCCTTATCGTGGCTGTCCGCACAGATGAGGATTTCCCGCGGGGTGGTATGAAGTTCAAATTCCTTGTCCATAAGAAAGACTCCTTTTGCGATTCTTACAATAGAATAGCACAGGGGTATTTCACTTAGCGTTACCAAGCCGGGTCGGATCCAGAAAAATGTGGTCGCCGGACAGCTTTTTCCAAGAAAATTCCTTGGTTAATTCCTTGAGGGATACGGAAACCTCCTGATCGATGAGTCCAGCAGCGAAGGCAAGCACCCCCAGAAGCGCCTCCCGGGATAGCCTTTGCCGGAGAATGCCCAAGTCCAAATCCCGATCCCGCTTGCTCAGCCGACGGCCGTCGGGTGCCAGGAGCATGGGCACATGGGCGTATTCCGGGTGGGCAAAGCCGAACAGCTCCTGCAAATACATCTGCCGGGGGGCGGAGCTGAGCAAATCCATGCCCCGAATCACCTCCGTGACCCCCGCTTCCCCATCGTCCACGGTGACGGCCAGCTGGTAGACGTAGACTCCGTCTGCCCGGCGCACCACCATATCGCCGCATTCCGTGGCTAGGTTGCAGCGGTAGGTTCCCTGAATCCTGTCCTCCACCGTCCACACCCGATCCGGCACGACCACACGCCAGGCCGGGGCTCGGTGGAATGCCGCCCGCTCCCCTTCCGTCAGATTCCGGCAGGTTCCGGGGTAGACGTAGGTGCCGTCGGACAGGTGGGGGGCGTTGACGCTGTGGAGCTGGCTGCGGGTGCAGTAGCAGGGATAGAGCAGACCCTTTTCCCGGAGAATTTCAAAGTATTTGTCATAAACGGCGGAGCGCTGACTTTGAGCCGGCGTTTCCCGATCCCAGGTAAAACCCAGCCAGCGCAGGTCGTCCCGGAGCGTTTCCGCAAACTCGGCGCTGGTGCGCTGGGTGTCCAGATCCTCCATCCGCAGCACCATTTCCCCGTCCCGACTCCGCACGGACAGCCAGGCGATGAGGGCGGCAAAGACGTTGCCCAGGTGCATCCGCCCGGAGGGGGTGGGCGCGAACCGCCCCACAGGTTTCAGATCAGCCATTGGAGCCACCATCCTAAAATCGCCAGAATTGCCAGAATTTCCAGGCAGGCCAGAAACACCAGCCCTTTTATGCCCTTTTTCTTCGGCAGGAGCATATACCGTTCCTCGTCGTCCTTATCCATGGGGACAGGGCGGCGCTTCTCCTTTTTCCGCTTTTTTGGGGGCGCTTCGTATTCTTCCTCGTCTTCCTCGTCGGTTTCCTCATCGGAATCCGCGTCCCAGTCGTCTTCGGGATCCCCGTCCTCGCCGCCGTAGAGGATTTCTTCCAGCTCATCGTCCAGCAGCTCGTCCTCCAGCCAGACCAGCTTCTCCTTGGGGTTATCGTGAAACAGCATTCTCACCCCTCCTTTCGGCCTATTCTACCTGATTTTTCATGGAAAGTAAAGGCCGGGATGCCCCGGCAGGCAATGCGTGCGCCAGCGGATGCGTTGTCGTTACACCATAGGGCACCGCTCGGTATCGGTACCTTTCACTGAGCCGGTATGAAGTAAGAATCCGTAGGGATCGATGCCCTCATCGACCCGCAAACCGGCAGCAGGTACCTGCACGCCCACAGCCCCAATGTGCACCGCATGATACCGAGCCAGTACCCAGGGGTATTACGAATACAGGTCGGCCGAGCACGTACTGCCCGCCGGGGCTCCCGGCAAAATGCCCCCTCCGAGTGTCTCGGAGGGGGCATCTGTTTACTTTGCGAATTCGACCGCCTTGGTTTCCCGAATGACGTTGACCTTGATCTGACCGGGGTATTCCAGCTCGGCCTCGATCTTCTTTGCCACATCCCGGGCAAGCAGGATCATGTTGTCCTCGGTGACCACCTCGGGCTTGACCATAATCCGGACTTCCCGACCGGCCTGAATGGCGTAAGCCTTCTCTACGCCGGGATAGGAGCCGGTAAGCTCCTCCAGCTTTTGCAGTCGGCGGATATAGTTCTCCACGTTCTCCCGACGGGCGCCGGGACGGGCGGCGGAGATGGCGTCGGCGGCCTGAACCAGCACGGCGATAACGGTCTTGGGCTCCACGTCCCCGTGGTGAGCCTCGATGGCGTTGACGATGACGGGGTTTTCCTTGTACTTCCGGGCAAGGTCCGCACCCAGCTGCACATGGCTGCCCTCCACCTCATGGTCAATGGACTTGCCCAGGTCATGCAGAAGACCCGCACGCTTTGCCAAGGGCACATCCACGCCCAGCTCCGCGGCCATCAGTCCGGCAATGTGCGCCACCTCGATGGAGTGGTTCAGCACGTTCTGACCGTAAGAGGTGCGGTACTTCTGACGACCCAGGATCTTCACCAGCTCCGGGTTCAGGTTGTGCACGCCGGTTTCGTAGCAGGCTCGCTCGCCTTCCTCCCGGATGGTGCGATCCACCTCTTTCCGAGCCTTTTCCACCATATCCTCAATGCGGGTGGGATGAATCCGGCCGTCGGCAATGAGCTTCTCCAGAGCCAGCCGGGCAACCTCCCGGCGGACGGGATCGAAGCTGGAAACGGTGATGGCCTCGGGAGTATCGTCGATAATCAGGTCAACACCGGTGATGGTCTCGAGAGTGCGGATATTCCGGCCCTCCCGGCCGATGATCCGGCCCTTCATTTCATCGTTGGGCAATGTGACCACGGAGACGGTAGCCTCGGCGGCGTGATCGGCGGCGCACCGCTGGATGGCGGTGGCGATGATCTCCCGACCCTTCTCCTCGGCCTCGTCCTTCAGCTGCTGCTCGATCTCCTTGATCTTCATGGCGGCCTCGTGACGAACCTCGTCCTCCACGTTCTTGAGCAGGCACTCCTTGGCCTGATCCTGGGTCAGCTGGGAGATTTCCTCCAGCTTTTCCAGCTGCTGCTGGCGGATGGCCTCGGCCTGGTTCTGGGTTTCGGTGACCTTCTGGAGCCGACGGTTCAGCTCCTCTTCCTTGCGCTCGTAGGTTTCGGTTTTCTTGTCGAGGGTGGATTCCTTTTGTTCCAGACGGCGCTCCTGCTTGCTCAGCTCGGCGCGGCGCTCCTTGACTTCCTTTTCGTACTCTGTGCGTGATTTATGGATTTCGTCCTTGGCTTCCAGAAGCATTTCCTTCTTCCGGTTCTCACCGGCACGGATGGCTTCGTTAATGAGCCGGGTAGCCTCGGTTTCCGCGGAGCCGATTTCCCGCTCAGCCACCTTCTTCCGGTAGAGAACACCGGCGGCGAAGCAGGCGGCGGCAGCCACCAAAGCACCCAGAACGATCAAAAGGATCAGATACCATTCCATAATCTGAAAACGCACCTCCTTCTTAAAATTGGCGCAGAAGGGGTGGCGCTTATACCCATGTGAAATTGTGCATGACAATTGGCTGAGGGCGGCTCCCCCAGAGAATTGAAAAAGCAAAACGCCAGCATTGGGCGTAAAACGCATACCCCGGCTAAGCCGGATAAAAATGAAACGCCTTCCGGGCGCTTTCGTCCCGGAAGCGTACACCATACCTAACTTATTTTACAAGCACCTTGCCGGAATGTCAAGGACAAAGATAACAAAAATTGTGCCAAAAACCACCGGCCCCCGCGCCGTTTGTGTTATTTAACAGGCGGGGGCCGTTTGCGAAAAATCTGTTTATAGGGAGGCTCAGTTCGCGGCGAGGGCGCGGGCGGTGATGGCCGTCGAGCTGTAGGCGAAAACGCCCTGTTCGCTGACTTCGACAACGCGGCGGCTGCCGTCGGGCATCGGCATCGAGACGTGGCTGTCGTCGACGAATGTCATCAGTTCATAGCGTTCGCCGGAAGCCGGGATGACGACATCCCAGCTCTTGTCGGCCGGGTCGAAGTCGAGACGCACTACGCTGCCGTCATTCTCCGAGGTGATGGTGTAGCCTGTTGCGTCGACGTCGACAAGGTAACGGCCGTCTTCGCCGTCGATGACCTTGCGCCCCTGTGCCATCGGATTGCTGCCGCTCCAGAATTCGATGCTGTTGATGACCAGCAGATCGGCAAGTCCCGTGACTTCATAGACGGGCAGAATCCAGAACGCGAAGAAAACGAGTTCGTTGACGAACTTGTTGCCCACCTGACGGTTCCAGTCGAGAACTTTGTTGGTCAGGGCAAAACTTCCGATACACGAGGGCATCAGCATCGCGGCTGACAGGCAGAGAGCCATGGCCACAGTGATAGTCTTCTTTTTCATTATTATTTTTTTATGTGTTTGATGCATTTGTTATAAAAATCCATCACCTGGTTGACATATTCGAATGTCTGTCGGCCGCGCGAATATCCCGAGCTGACCACAGGGTCGTTATAGTAGTTCGGATTTGATTTCAGAAGAACCATTTCGGCGACGTTGGCGTCCCAGACGTTGTCTTTCAGCCCCTGCTTGCGGGCAAGCGCCATAGCGTCAAGAATGTGGGCTTGTCCGGCGTTGTAGGCGGCGAGAATGAACTTCAGCCGCTCGCGGGGG
>UQXG01000146.1 GCA_900544945.1 uncultured Eubacteriales bacterium
ATGGAAAGGAGCATAACGATGTCGGAAAAAAGACGGGATAATAAAAATCGTATTCTCCGCACCGGAGAGAGCCAGAGAAAAGACGGGAGATATGCCTACAAATATATAGATACCTTTGGGAAACCGCAGTTTGTTTATTCTTGGAAGTTAGTGCCTACGGACAAAACCCCGGCAGGAAAGCGCGACGATATAGCGTTGAGGGAAAAAGAGAAAGAAATCCAAAAAGACCTTGACGACGGTATCGACCATATCGGAAAGAAAATGACGGTCTGCCAACTCTACGCAAAGCAGATACGCCACCGGGCAAATGTGCGGCATGGTACAAAGCAGGGGCGAAAACAGCTCATGCGGATTTTGCAGGAGGATAAACTTGGAGCCTGTCGGATTGAAAATGTGAAGCTCTCCGACGCAAAGGAATGGGCGTTACGCATGAAAGAAAAAGGTTACGGCTTCAAGACTATCAACAACCACAAGCGTTCCTTAAAAGCTGCTTTTTACACAGCCATACAGGACGATTGTATTCGCAAAAATCCGTTTGACTTCCAGTTGAACACGGTTCTGGAAGATGATACGGAGCCAAAGGTACCCTTATCCTCAACACAGGAATCCTCGCTTTTATCCTTTATGCAGAATGATAAGACCTATCAGAAATATTCCGACGAGATTATCATACTGTTAGGGACAGGGCTCCGTATTTCTGAACTCTGCGGGCTGACGGAAACGGACATTGACTTTGAGAAGAAGCTAATCAATGTAGACCACCAACTTTTGAAACATTCCGAAGCGGGCGGCTATTACATTGAAACGCCGAAAACGAAAAGCGGCACCCGTCAAATCCCTATGAGTACAAAGGTTTGTGAAGCATTTAAGCGTGTGCTGAAAAACCGCAGACAGGCAATGCCGGTTATCATTGACGGGTACAGTCGTTTCTTATTCCTCAACAGGGACGGAAAGCCGAAAGTGGCTGCAAACTATGACAGTATGTTCCGGGGGCTTGTGAAGAAGTACAACAAGAGCCATGAGGAAGCCTTACCGAAAGTGACAACGCCGCATACCTTACGCCACACGTTCTGCACCAACTTAGCAAACGCGGGAATGAACCCGAAAGCGTTACAGTACATCATGGGACATTCCAACATCAATATGACGCTGAACTACTACGCACACGCTACACCGGACAATGCAATGGCAGAAATGGAACGGTTGATTGCTTAGTAGTAAAAGCTGAATTTACTACTTTGCCTACTACCTTTGAACAGGAAAACGTGAGGGGATTTAAGGAGATTTAAGAACATCTTCCGTAACAAGAAATGCCGGAAAGCCTTGAAACATAAGGCTTTGGCGGCATTTAAGAACTTCTAAAAAGATAATCAATTTTCTATAATAGATTTAGACAAAAGAAGTGCATATTATGTCGATTGCTGAAAACGTTGCCCGGGTGCGGGCCCAGATGGCTCAAGCCGCCCTGCGGTGTGGCCGGAATCCGGAAGAAATCAAGCTCTGCGCCGCCACGAAAATGAACGATGCCGAAGCCGTCCGTCAGGCCATTGCCGCCGGGGTGGACTGCTGCGGAGAAAACCGGGTTCAGGAGCTCACCGCAAAGCTTGCCGAAAACGCCTACGCCGGCGCCCCGGTTCATTTCATCGGCCATTTGCAGACCAACAAGGTCAGGCAGGTCGTCGGAAAGGTCGACCTGATTCAGAGCGTAGACTCGGCGCACCTGCTTCGTGCCGTTGACCGGGAGGCCGGCAGACAAGGCATCCGGCAGGATATTCTGCTGGAAATCAATATCGGAAACGAGGCCAGCAAGGGCGGTTTTTCCCCGGAGGAAATATTGCCGCTGCTGGAAAATTTTGGAGAATTTTCAAACGTTTGTGTGAAAGGACTCATGGCAATCCCCCCAATTTCCCGTTTTCCCGGCGAAAATCTTGAATTTTTTCAAAAAATGCGGCAAATAAGTGTTGACATCAGGGACATTATCAACGATAATGTCAAGGTGGACTGTTTATCGATGGGAATGTCCGGCGACTTTGAAGACGCCATCGCCGCGGGCAGCACCATGATCCGCGTCGGCACCGCCATTTTCGGTGCCCGGGACTACAGTAAAACTTCATCAAAATGATGCGCATATACTTAGGAGGATACAACCAATGAGCTTATGGGATAATGTGAAGAAATTTGCCCAGCCCTACTCAGACGATGATTACGATGATTACGACGAGGAAGACGACTACGGCGATGACGATTACGATCAGCCCGCCGAAAAGTCCGCTCCCTCCCGTCGGGCTCCCCGCCGCGCTCCGGCTCCGGCTCCCGTAGAGGAAGAGCCTGAGGAGCAGGAGGACTATGGCTTTACCCCTGCCCCTGCCGCTTCCACCGGCACTGCCGTCAGCTCCGGCTTCACCGGTCAGGTGCTGAACATGAACGGCGGCTCCAATAAGCAGGAAGTGGTTCTGTTCCGTCCGGGCAGCTTCAACGACACCTCCAAGGCCGCCGATGACCTGCGCAACCGGAAGGCTGTCATCGTCAACATGGAAAATGTGGACAAGGCCATGGCCCGCCGGGTGGTAGACTTCCTGTCCGGCTGTGTGTACGCTCTGGACGGGGATGTGAAGAAAATCGCCCAATCCGCTTACCTGTTCTGCCCCCACAATATGGAGATCCAGGGCGATCTGGAAACCCTCCAGGCAGAAGTGGAGAGCTACGTCTGATTCTGAATCCGCGCATCCGGCAGGCGGTTTTTTACAGATCGACTCCCTGGAATCGGTGTGTAAAAGACCATTTCCGGACGCAATCGGTATGGGGTCCCGACCTTCGGGATAAACTGACTTTTGGAAGGAGAAAACATTACCATGTTTACACCGCAGCAGATTGATCAGGTCTCTTTCGGTCGTTCCACCTTCGGCGGCTACGATATGCAGCAGGTGGATGAGTTTCTGGAGCCTCTGACCGAGGACTATGTAACGCTGTACAAGGAAAACGCCCTGCTCAAGAGCAAGATGCGGGTGCTGGTGGGCAAGCTGGAGGAATACCGGAAGAATGAGGCCTCCATGAAGGATGCCGTCATCAATGCCCAGAAGACCTGCGACAAGATGGTTGCCGAGGCCCAGGCCAAGTGCGCCCAGATGCTGAATAGCGCCAGCGCCACCGCTGCCGCCACTGCCCCCGCCCCCCAGAATTCCGATGCCCTGGTGGCCGCGGAAAATGCCCGGGTTCAGGAAGCCCGGAAGGCTGCCGCCGCCAAGATCGGCGAGCTTCAGGAGCAGCTGCGCACCTGCATCCAGGCTTTGGATCGGATCAAAGCCGCCAATGCCCCCGCCCCCGAGGCCGCTGAAGCCCCCGCTCCTGTGCAGGACAAGGATGTGGCGGACGAAATTGCCCAGAACATTGAGACCATGATCGGCAGCACCGTGGACACCGCCCCCAAGGCGGCTCCCAAGCATCCGACCAACAACGACACCACCACCAGCAAGTTTGCCAGCCTGAACCTTCAGTTCGGCCGGAACTACGATCCTACCAGCAAGTAAGCTGGCATAACCCAAATAACAGGCTTTGATGGGGACAAGCGGATTTGCCGATACCGCCAGAGAGCTGCCGGAAGGTGCAAGGCAGCAGGCAAGGCAAATCCCGTATCACCCCGGAGCCGCCCACCGAACAGGAATTTTCTTAGTAAGCTGGGACGGGTGCGCCCGATATCGCGCCGACGAGTGCCGTATAAACGGAACAAGAGTGGTACCGCAGAGGTAAAATGCGCCTTTGTCTCTTAATTTCAGGAGACAAAGGCGTTTTTTATATTCAAATATCCGCATATTGTATGGAGGTAAGAAATCCAATGGAATACAAAAACACCATCATCACCCCAAAGACGGACTTCCCCATGAAGGCCGGTCTTCCCAATCGGGAGCCCGGAATGCTGGAGCGTTGGCAGGAACAGAATCTTTACAACGCCATGTTGGAAAAGAACAAGGATCTGCCCCGGTTCGTGCTTCACGACGGCCCTCCCTTCTCCAACGGCTATATCCACATGGGTCACGCCCTGAATAAGACCCTGAAGGACTTCATCGTCCGCTCCCACGCCATGATGGGCTACTACACCCCCTACGTCCCCGGCTGGGACAACCATGGTCTTCCCATCGAGCGAGCCATCGAGACCTCCAAGAAGAAGCTGAACAAGGATATGTCCGTGCCTGAGTTCCGGAAGGCCTGCGAGGAGTTCGCTGAGGACTTCATCCAGAAGCAGATGGGCGGCTTCAAGCGTCTTGGTGTCGTGGGCGACTGGGAGCATCCCTACCGCACCATGGACAAGCACTTCGAGGCTCAGGAGGTCAAGGTCTTCGGCCGGATGTTTGACAAGGGCTACATCTACAAGGGCTTAAAGCCCGTGACCTGGTGTCCCTACTGCGTCACCGCCGTGGCCGAGGCCGACATCGAATACAAGGATGATGCCTGCACCACCGTCTACGTCAAGTTCCCCATGAAGGACGACCTGGGCAAGCTTTCCCAGTTTGATCTGAGCAAGACCTATTTCGTCATCTGGACGACTACCATCTGGACGCTCCCCGGCAACCTGGCTATCTGCCTGCATCCCAGAGACACCTACGTCCTGGTGAAGGCCGAAAACGGCGAGACCTACATCATGGCGGAAGCTCTGATGGACAAGGTCATGCACATCGGCGGCTTTGAGAACTACGAGGTTCTGGCTCGGTATCCCGGTTCCTTCTTTGAGAATATGCTGGCTCAGCATCCCTTCATGGACAAGACCTCCCGACTGGTCAACGCCGAGTACGTCACCATGGATTCCGGTACGGGCTGTGTCCACACCGCCCCCGGCTTCGGTGCCGACGACTACCAGACCTG
>UQXG01000147.1 GCA_900544945.1 uncultured Eubacteriales bacterium
AAAAATCCAGAAGGGGCCCCTATGGAACAGCGATATTACAGAGCTGTCTGCCTGAAATAAATAAAAAGAAGCACATCACTTCTGATTTTCAGAAATGATGTGCTTCTTTAATTAGGAAACGGATTGTGACCGGAGGGAATCCCCGGAGGGGGCCACACCAGTGTGCGCTACATTAAGGTATGACTGCCACTGGCAGTCATTAGGATTCTGATTCGCTGCGCGGAGCACCACTGGTTCGCAATGACATGCGTTATTTGAAAGCCCGCTGTAGACGAAAACCCGCCCCCGGAAACCGGGAGCGGGTCTTTTGTATCAATGGATATCCGTCGGAAAGGACTTAGCCCTTCAGAGCCTCTTCCACAGCCACAGCCACGGAAACGGTAGCGCCGACCATGGGGTTGTTGCCCATGCCCAGGAAGCCCATCATTTCCACGTGAGCGGGGACGGAGGAGGAACCGGCGAACTGGGCATCACTGTGCATACGGCCCATGGTGTCGGTCATGCCGTAGGAAGCGGGGCCTGCGGCCATGTTGTCAGGATGCAGGGTACGGCCCGTGCCGCCGCCGGAGGCCACGGAGAAGTACTTCTTGCCCTGCTCGACGCACTCCTTCTTGTAGGTGCCGGCCACGGGGTGCTGGAACCGGGTGGGGTTGGTGGAGTTGCCGGTGATGGAAACGTCCACGCCCTCGTGGTGCATGATGGCAACGCCCTCGCGGACATCGTCGGCACCGAAGCAGCGAACGGCAGCCCGCTCGCCCTCGGAGTACTTGTACTCCTTGACGATCTTCAGCTCGCCGGTGTAGTAGTCGAACTGGGTCTGCACATAGGTAAAGCCGTTGATCCGGGAGATGATCTGGGCGGCGTCCTTGCCCAGGCCGTTCAGGATGACCCGCAGGGGCTCCTTACGGGCCTTGTTGGCGCTGCGGGCGATGCCGATGGCACCCTCGGCGGCGGCGAAGGACTCGTGGCCGGCCAGGAAGGCGAAGCACTTGGTCTCGTCCCGCAGCAGCATGGCGCCCAGGTTGCCGTGACCCAGACCGACCTTCCGATCCTCGGCCACGGAGCCGTCGATGCAGAAAGCCTGCAGGCCGATGCCGATGGCCTCGGCGGCCTCAGCGGCGGTCTTCACGCCCTTCTTCAGAGCGATGGCGGCGCCCACGGTGTAAGCCCAGCAGGCGTTCTCGAAGCAGATGGGCTGAATGCCCTTGACGATCTCATAGGGATCGAAGCCCTTCGCCTTGCAGATTTCCCGGCACTCTTCCACGGAGGAGATGCCGTACTGAGCCAGGACGCCGTTGATCTTGTCGATTCTTCTTTCGTAACTTTCAAACAAAGCCATTGTTTCGTCCTCCTCTTATTCCTGACGGGGGTCGATATACTTGGGCGCGTTGTCGAAGCGGCCGTAATGACCCATAGCCTTCTTGTAGGCGGTGTTGGCATCGTCACCCTTCTTGATGAAGTCCATCATCTTGCCCAGGTTGATGAACTCATAGCCGATGATCAGGTTGTCCTCGTCCAGAGCCACCCGAGTCACATAGCCCTCGGCCATCTCCAGGTAGCGGGGACCCTTGGAACGGGTAGCAAACATGGTGCCCACCTGGCTGCGCAGGCCCTTGCCCAGATCCTCCAAAGAAGCGCCCACCACCAGGCCGCCCTCGGAGAACGCAGACTGGCTGCGGCCGTAGGCGATCTGCAGGAACAGCTCCCGCATAGCGGTGTTGATGGCATCGCACACCAGGTCGGTGTTCAGTGCCTCCAGAATGGTCTTGCCGATGAGGATCTCAGCAGCCATAGCCGCGGAGTGGGTCATACCGGAGCAGCCGATGGTCTCCACCAGAGCCTCCTCGATGATGCCCTCCTTGATGTTCAGGGTCAGCTTGCAGGCACCCTGCTGAGGCGCGCACCAGCCGATGCCGTGGGTGAAGCCGCTGATGTCCTTGATCTCCTTTGCCTGCACCCACTTGCCCTCTTCGGGAATGGGAGAGGGGCCGTGATAGGCACCCTTGGCCACGGAGCACATATTCTGTACTTCTGCACTATAAATCATGGCAATTTTCCTTTCTTTCAAAAGGCGTTGTTTCCGCCTTCGGATTTACAAACGGTAACCCCCGTTTTCCGCAAATATTATACAGGCTGGGATAGGAAATGTCAATTGTCGATATAACAAAATCGGTATACATTTATCTTTTCCCTTTGAGTGACTATTCAGCCCTGAATGGTGCGAACGAAGGCCGCCCGATCCTTGGCCTTGAAGTAGGCGGAGCCTGCCACGAACACGTCCACGCCGTTTTCCTTGCAGATGGCCTGGGTCTTTTCGTCAATGCCCCCATCCACCTGGATATGGCAGGCTGGGTTCACTTCGTCCAGCTTTTCCCGGAGGAATCGGGTCTTTTTCATCATGTCCGCCATGAAGGACTGGCCGCCGAAGCCCGGCTCTACGGTCATGACGAGAATCATGTCGCATTGGGTCAGATAAGGAAGCGCCGCCTCTGCCGGCGTTCCCGGCTTCAGGGCAAGGCCGGCCTTGCCGCCCAGCGCCCGGATTTTCTTCAGGCAGGCGCCGGTGTTTTCCGGAGTGTCTGCCTCCAGGTGGATGGTCAGCCAGTCCGCCCCGGCCTTCAAAAAACCCTCGGCATACCGGATGGGCCGGTCGATCATCAGATGCACGTCCAGAGGGAGCTTCGTCACCTTGCGGATGTCCCGCACCACCGGCAGACCGATGGTAATATTCGGCACAAACAGACCGTCCATCACGTCCACATGAACCCAGTCGGCACCGTTTTCCTCAATATTATGGATATCCCGCTCCAGATTGGCAAAATCCGCGGACAGAATTGAGGGGGAAAGAATCGCCATAATGTTCTATCTCCTTTTGCAAAAATCTACATTTATGGTATCACAAATTGAAGAAAATGCAAGCGCATACTTTCCGCTCTTTCTGCCATACTACCGGCGTACCCCAAATCAAAGGAGGATATTTTTATGGATTGTCATGCCAATAAGTGTATCGAGTGTACGGTGTCTCAGTGCGCCCACCACTGCGACAAGGAGAACTACTGCTCCCTGGATCGGATTCTGGTGGGCACCCACGAGGCCTGCCCCACCGTGGATCAGTGCACGGACTGCAAGTCCTTCCGGATGCGCTAACGCACGGTCAGGCTCCCCGAAACGGGAGCCTGTTTTTTCTTGACAGACCGGTTTCTGTCCCTTATGATAAAACAGAAATTAAAGAAATATTCCAGGCAAATACATAAAATCTTAATAAGTGACGCCTATGATGAGGGCAAATAAAAAACAAGGAGGTACCAGAATATGGAATCCTTTGAAAACAACGAATTTGAAAACCAACCCGCCGCGCCGGAATCCTCCGACGCTCCGGAAGCCCAGAGTACTCAGGGCACGTCTGATACGCAGGAGCCCGAAACCGGCTGCCCCTACGCAGCCCAGGCAAGACGGTCTTCCCCCTACGCCAACTCTCCCTACGAAATGCCCCATTCCGGCAGTACTCCTTCTCCGGAGAACGCCCCCCGGAAGCCCCATAAACCCAAGACCCATCACAGACCCGTCTGGCACTCGGTGCTGGCAGCGGTGCTGGTAGTCGTTCTGGTAGCCGCCGGCTGCGGCATTACCGCCGTTTCCATCAACAGCCGTTGGGAGGCCCGGGATCAGGCACTGAGCGAGAAGCTGAACGTTCTGCAAAAGCAGATTGACACGACCGCCGGCACCGGCAAGTCCTACACCGTGCCCACGGACGGCAGTGCCATGACCCCCGCCCAGCTCTACGCCGCCTGCGTGGACAACGTGGTGGCCATCACCGGCACCGTGACCTCCAACAGCGTCTACGGCACTACCACCGGCACTTCCTCCGGCTCCGGCTTCATTCTCACCGAGGACGGCTACATCGTCACCAACTGCCATGTGGTAGAGGATGCGGATTCTCTCACCGTCACTACCCACGACGGCACGGAATACGAGGCCAAGTTCATGGGCAAGGACTCCACCAACGATGTGGCGGTTCTGAAGGTGGAGGCCACCGGTCTGCCCGCCGCCACCCTGGGCAGCAGCCATGATCTGTCTATCGGCGATATGGTCGCCGCCATCGGTAACCCCTTGGGCAAGCTTTCCGCCACCCAGACCGTAGGTTACGTCAGCGGCATCAACCGGGAGGTTTCCACCAGCAGCGGCGCCACCACCATCAGCATGATTCAGACCGATGCCGCCATCAACCCCGGCAACTCCGGCGGCCCCCTGTTCAACATGTACGGCCAGGTGGTTGGCATCACCACCGCCAAGTACTCCGGCACCACCAATTCCGGCGCCAGCATTGAGGGCATCGGCTTCGCCATTCCCATTGACGACGTGTCCTCCATGTTCTCCGATCTGATTGACCACGGCTATGTGTCCAGCGCCTATCTGGGCGTCAGCGTCATCAGCGTGGACGAGGAAGAGGCTGCCCGGTACAACCTGCCCACCGGTGCCTACGTCAAGAGCGTAGAAGCCGGCGGCGCGGCAGAGAAGGCCGGTGTCCAGCCCAAGGACATCATCACCGATGTGGGCGGTCACGAGGTCACCAATCTGACTACCCTGACCCGGGCTCTGCGGGACTTCAAGGGCGGCGACGAAACCACCATTACCGTCTACCGCAGCGGCGAGAGCCTGACTCTGAACATCACTCTGGAGGAAAAGCCCCAGACTGACACCACCACGCAGGAAACCCAGCCGGCTGAGCCGCAGATGCCCAGCGGCGATTACGGTGACTGGTTCGATTACTTCCGCCGTTACTTCGGCGGCTGATACTGAACTCCAATTAGGGTCTATCTGAAAACCGGAAATATGACCAACGGCG
>UQXG01000148.1 GCA_900544945.1 uncultured Eubacteriales bacterium
AGGCGGAAAATCCCTCGCCGTTGGTCATATTTCCGGTTTTCAGATAGACCCTAATAGGAAGTTTTCAGTGTTGCAGGGCTGCCTTTACTTTTTTTCCTTCTGCATCCAGCCGATGATCTGCCCGGAGAGAATCACCGTCAGCAGGGAATAGCCGATGCGCCGGAGGGGAATGTAGCTCAGCGACAGCAAAAGCACGATCAGATCGCTGATGAGATACAGCCGCTGAATGGGGATCCCCGTCAGGTGAGTCAGGCTCATAGCCAGGGCATCGTCGCCGCTGGTGGCCCCGCCCACCCGGACGCAAAACCCGGCTCCGATGCCGATGAACAGTGCCCCGGCGACGGAGGCCAGCAGAGGAAACTCCGCGATTCCTGGCCAGAGCGGCGGGAACTGCTCGCAGATCCGGTAGCACGAGGAGTAGCCCAGGGTGGCTACAATCGAATAGCCGATGAATTCCTTCCCCAGGGTTTTCCAGCCCAGCAGATAGCAGCCACCGTTGAGAATCAAGCTGCTGAAGGCGGGAGACAGTCCCAGCCAGTGATTCAGCAGCAGAATCAGTCCGAAAATGCCCCCCTCTGTGACCCCGGACAGGGCGTGAATATTGTACATGCCGAAAGCCTGGAAGGCAGAGGCAAAAAAGGCCACGGCGCAGTGCCGAGGTCTCAGCTTTGGCAGCTTTGAAAACATGATGAATCTCCTGTCAAGTACTTGCCCTTAACATTATCACGGATTCCAGGAAAAGTCAAGCCGCGGGGAAAATCCGGAAAATTGCGTCGCATCCAATTGAAAATCCTGGGAGCCTGTGCTATACTATAGCAAATCATTTCCCGAAAGGGGTTTTTTGTGTGAAGAGAATGTTAGCGGCAGTCCTTGCGGTGCTGCTTTTGTGCGGCTGTGCCCCGGCGGGCAGCAACGCAGACAATTCGGCGGAAACCACCTTGCCATCGGCAGGGGCAACCGTTCCCGCCGACGGCAATCCGGAGGATGTGACCTGCAAGGGAACCTACACCCGGGAGGGGGATCCGGCGGCGGTGATCGCCCAGATTGGGGACACCAAGCTGACCAATGAGGCCCTTGCCGTCTGGTATTGGGCGGCAGCGGCGCAGTATCAGGCCTCCGGGAAAACCCCGGCACCGGATTTTGATGCGCCTTTGGACAGCCAGCCCTGCGAGGCGGAGGGCACTGTCGGCTCCTGGCAGCAGTATTTTCTCCGGCAGGCTTTGAATGCTTGGCACACCGCCGCGGCTCTGAATCAGCAGAGCCTGGAGGTTCCCCTGAATCTGGAGCCGGAGTATCAGCCCGACCCGGAAAAGTATGCCACCTACATGGACGGTATGCCGGCGACCAAATTCCTCTACGGCTACAACCGTTTTTACAGCCCCAACACCATGCACCAGGCCTATCTGGATTCCCTGCCGGACACCCTGAAAGCCCTGGCAGGGGAGAAGGGCTTTGGGGATACGGCGGCCATGGCTCAGGACGCCTTCGGCACCACCCAGGCGGCATTGACCGACATGGCTCAGCTTCTGAACCGCGCCTATATGTACTTCACCACCCTGACCTATGACCTGTCCCAGCCGGAGGTAGCATATACGGAGAGCACCGACGGGGATTACCTCGTAAACATCAAGCACATTCTGCTGAAAACCGACGGTAAAACCGCCGAAGAGACCCTGGCGGCTTTCCGGAAGGAGGCCAAGACCCGCTTGCAGCCCCTGACCCAGACGGAGCAGAAGTCCGAGGCTGCCTTCAAGGATTTGGCGCACCTCTACTCTCAGGACGAGGCCTCAGCCCTGGACGGCGGCGGCTATAACCGGGTGAAAAAGGGGGAGCTTCCTGCCGAATTGGATGCCTGGTGCTTCGACCCGGCTCGGCAGAGCGGTGATATCACGGCCATTACCGATGACGACGGCGTGCATATCCTCTATTTTTCCGGACGCCTGGAGGAAGCGGAGGTAGCGGCGGCGGACGAGTCCCTTGCCGCTCAGGAGGCAGACCTGTTGGAGCAGGCCCGGACGGCCTACCCCGTGAAATTTGCCTATGACCAGATCGCCCTGCCGGAAGGAAAGGCGGCGATTTCCACCTCTGACCTTCTGTATCCCGACATTGCCCATGAGCGGTTCCCGGAAATCCCCCTGTATTTGCAGCAGGACTATCCCGGGGTCATGTTCGGCGGCTTCCTGCTGCGTACCAACGGCTGCGGCATTACCACCATGGCCATGGTTGCCTCCTATCTGTCCGATGAGCTGCTGACCCCGCCGGAGATGTGCCGCCGGTACGGCGGCTACAGCCACCGCAATGGTACCGATGGCATGATTTTCGTCAAGGAGCCGCCGGTGATGGACTTCTACCTGGTGGAGAAGACCTATGAGCCTGCCAAGGCCTGGGAGGGACTGGAGAACCACCACCTGGTGGTGTCCATCCAGCATAAGGGCTACTGGACCCGTGGCGGCCACTACATCGCCCTCCAGGAGATCACCGAGGACGGAAACGTCCGTGTCCGGGACTCCAATATCTACAATTACGTCCGGGTGCCCGCCCACGTCAACGACGAGCACACCTGGGCCAGTATTACCAGTGCAGGCTCCGGCTATTGGATTTTTGACTATAAAATCACCCGGATTCCCGGCTGCGCCCGGTGCGGCGACCAGTCGGAAAGCAGCCTGGTAGGGGAGAACTTCTACTGCCGTAAGTGCGCCCCCGCGGTCATGCGCCGGGATGCCTATCTTGGAATGTAGTATGTCACTGGTGCGGCAATTCGCTTCCAATACCAGAGATCTAATTGAGAACTTGCAGGGGACGATGGGGCATCGTCCCCTGCTTTCTTTGCCAAAATGATTGACTTTTTGGCGGAATGCGGTATACTTATTACAGAATGTTGTAAAAATGTGTAATTATTTACAATTAGTTACAGTACGGAAACAAAAGAAACAAAACGGTAAAAAGAAGGTCGTTACCCATGCTCAGAAAGAAAATCACCCTGGTGTGCCTGCTGGCAATGCTGCTGAATCTCTGCGTTCTGCCCGCCGCCGCTCAGATGGAAACGGAAAACACCGCAATGGAAACCACTGCCCAAGAGACCGTGCCCACCACGGAAGCTACGGTGGTTCGGGAGACGGAGCCTCCGGCGGTGGACTACGTTGATCCTACGGAGTTTCCAAAGGCGGAAACTCTCCCCGAAACCACCGCGCCCCTGGAAACGGAGCCTGTGGCGGAGACCGTTCCGGAGGAGACCCAGCCTGCCGAAACGGAGCCGGAAGAAACGCTGAACCCCGCTGACCGTCTGGCCGCGGGCGAGTTCCACAACGTCTGGATTTCCGCCGATGGCATGGTGAACGCCGTGGGCAAGGTGGGGGCTTATTCCGGGGCGGAGAAGTGGCACAATGTGACGAAAGTCGCCGCCTGGAACCTGACCATCGGCATCCGGAAGAACGGCAAGGTGGTGCTGGCCGGGGACAATACCAACAAATATAATTACGGCGTGATCTCCGGCTGGTCGGACATTGTGGACGTGGCCGCCGGGGAGAAGAACATCGCCGCCGTCACCGCCGCGGGCACGGTGGTGGCCGCGGGGAGCAACCAGTATCACCAGTGCGACGTTTCCCACTGGACGGAGGTAAAGCAGGTGGCCGTGGGGGAATGCAACCTCTACGGCCTGGAAAAGGATGGCACGGTGGTCTGCTCCGGCAACCCCTACACCAAACAGGCTAAGGTTTCCACCTGGCGGGACATCACCGCTATCAGCGCGGGCAATCACTTTGTGGCGGGTCTGCGCACTGACGGCACCGTGACGGCCAAGGGAGACAGCTTCTCCGGCCGGGCGGATGTGGACGAGTGGGAGAACATTACCGCCATTGCCGCGGGAAGCAATCACCTGGTTGGTCTGCGCGCCGACGGCACGGTCATCGCCGCCGGAGAGAACGGCATGGGTCAGTGCAATGTAGGCGGCTGGACGGACATTGTAGCCGTCAGTGCCGGTCGGTTCCATACCGTGGGTATGCGTTCCGACGGCACCATCGTGGTCACCGGCAGCGACGGCTACGGCCAGTGCGACGTGGAATAATATCTGAGAACCAAATTCGTATTTGTAGGGGGCGATGCCCTCATCGCCCCGTTATAGCATATCGATGGCATATGCGGCGGGACGATGAGGGCATCGTCCCCTACGAATTTTTGA
Organism: uncultured Eubacteriales bacterium; assembly: GCA_900544945.1. GTDB lineage: Bacteria > Bacillota > Clostridia > Oscillospirales > Oscillospiraceae > Faecousia. The sequence continues at coordinate 4,178 of UQXG01000148.1, forward strand.
AAAGCCGTCGTATCACGCACGTCATTGCGAACCAGTGACCGATGTCACTGGTGTGGCAATCTGTAACTCCTGCCTTCCCTTGGGGGAAGGTGCCCGCCGCAGCGGGCGGATGAGGGAAAATATAGTATAGGCAGCCCTCATTCGTCTCGCGCTTGCGTGAGACGCGCGAGCCACCTTCCCCGGAGGGGAAGGCTTTGGAACGTTGTCCTTCCCGCATTCCATTCAACCGAATAATTCCCTGTCATTCAGACAGAAAACGCCCCCAGAGAGCCGTACCGGCCCTCTGGGGGTGATTATCATTTTATGGTGCTCTTTACTTGTTTTATAGAAGATATCTTTCAGCGAGAACAATGATTGGAATACCCATTTACGCTTCCATAATCCATAGATTCTGCTGATCGGCAAAACGCAGGCTATACTTGCCTTGGAATTCTGTAGACCATCCACACATACCATCCAGCGTAACCTTTGCGTCAGCATCGCAAGGAATTCCGTACAGAGGAAGCGGAAATTCAGCTGTTCCAATGTCAATTCCGTCCATTGTCACATTTGCGCGGATTGTACCATCCACAACCATATGTACGCC
>UQXG01000149.1 GCA_900544945.1 uncultured Eubacteriales bacterium
ACTGCCGCTAAAAAACGAAGTCAATACATTTCTTACCGCCGCCCAGGCGGTTTGCAGTGAAACGGCAGAATAAAATGATGAAATCATTTTATCAAGAAATAGTATTACGCCGCGGTGGGGTCGTAGTTTACGATGATGTCTTTATCCCGAAGGGCGGACACGTCCTTGATGACGTTGCCGAAGACGTTCACCTGCACCAGGCAGTAGCAGTCCTTCAGGGCATCGATGTTCGTAATCAGGTTGTAGTCCATATACACATGGGTCAAAGACTGCATGTTTTTCAGGCCGTCGATGTTCGTCAGTGCGTTATAGGAACCGTCGATGGTTTGCAGGGCGCAGCCCTCGGGCCAATCAGGCAGAGCCGCTACCTGATTGGAGGAGAAGTCGAAGCTTTGCAGCTTTGTCAAGGTTTTCAGGGCGGAAATATCGGTGATGGTGTTGCTGCCGATGCCCAGCTCCGTCAGCTCCGTCAGTCCGGACAATACATCCACGCTCACCAGCTTGTTGTAGCTGACGTCCAGGGTGGTAAGACCCGTCAGGGCTTCCACACCGTCCAAAACGGTAATCTGATTGTTGTCGGCGTGGAGCCAGGTCAGACGGGTGCAGCTGCGGATGGGGGAGAGGCTGGTCAGTGCGTTGAAGCCCACATTCAGCTTCGCAAGATTCGTCAGGCCGCCCAGGACGGTCAGATCGGTGACGGCATTGTTCTGAAGATTCAGTTCCGCCAGAGAGGTCATGCCGGACAGGGGTTCCAGCTTCTTCAGCGTATTCCCACGCAAATCCAGCAGGGTCAGATTCTTGGCACTTTCCAAACCGGCCAGGGTGCTCAGGGAGCACTCCGCCATGGTCAGGCTGGACAGGGAAGGCAGGGTGCCCAGAATTTTCAGGTCGTCCACCGGGAAGCTGCTGCCCGTCAGATCCAGCACCACCAGCTTGCTCAGGGGCGTCAGGCATTCCAGAGAAGGAATTTCCAGGCCGTTGATGGTCAGGCTCGTCAGATTGGGCAGGTAGGCCAGGTCACTGAAATTCTTGGTTCCCTCCGGAACGGTGAACTCCGTAATGCCCCACAGAGCGTCGGTGTAAACCGTGGTGGTGGCACTGGTGTGGATCAGCTCCCGGATGGCAGCCTCCATGGCAGCATCCTGGAATTCCGCTTTTTCGATGACGCCGGTGACGGTGTAATCCAGGTCGGCAACCCGGCTGACAAGGCCGTTTTCCTTCACGGCAATGGCACGGATCTTGGTTTCGCCTGCGGGCAGGGTAATGCCGCTGCTGTAGCGATCCCCGGCCATGGAGGGGTAATCTCCATCGGTGGTGTAGAAAATGGCATCGCCGTCGGTGGTCAGGTGCACATCAATATACTGGCTGAAAAAGCCGGGCTCCTGATCGGCCTGGGGTGCGGAAGGACGTTGGTTCTCAATTTCCTGGCGGATGGAACCCTCGGGAATTTGCTCCAGCAGGGAAACCGCATCCAAGAGCTTATCCTGCTCCACGAACACCTCACTCAGGGCGGTGTACAGCTCCACCGTGGGATTGTCCCGGATGGAGGTGGTCAGGGTCAGCTCGGCCTTGGTGTAGTTGCCGGTTTTCTTGTACTGGTTGGCAAGCTCAATGGCCACGTTTTCGTCATGACCGGAGAAATTGTAGGCGCAGTCATAGAACCAGGAGGAAAGCCGGGAATTGCCGTTTATGGCCTGATACCGAGCCTGGCTCAGCAGGGTGTCCCGGGTGAAGGCCCGGTCATAAATGAACAGGTACCAGATGATGCTGGCGATAATCAGCAGCAGAAGCATCAAAGATACCAGGAATCTGGTTGCTTTCTTCATAAAAATACTCCGTTTCCAAGGAATCATCGGTAATTATACTCTATCGGCAGAATAAAGTCAAGCACCCTGGAAAACGTTACAATTTGATAATATTTTATTTGGAGTTGTGACGAAAAAACGACGCGCCCACTCGGGCGCGCCACAAAGTGTCGACAGAGAATTTTGCTGCAAACCGCACCGAAAGCCTTCCCCCACGGGGAAGGTGGCACGGCGTAGCCGTGACGGATGAGGGAAAAATCATTCAACCGGAAGTCTCGTACAACGCATGTCACTGCGAACCAATTAAGAACTCGTAATGGACAATGCACTCATCGTCCCGTGAATTTCAGATTTATTTGTATTCCAAGACTCACGGAATATTTCGGCGCTAGTCCCTCCGGGGGCAATGTTCTTGTCCCGGCAAGAAAATTGATAAGAAGCCGGCTTAAGGGGCGCTGCCGAAAAGCCGCCCCCTTAAGAATCCCCCGGCCGCATCGCCGGAAGTGCGTAAAAATGTTTCGGATTGCTATAAGTGGTTATATTGAAATTGCATGGCTGGGTACACCGCAAGGATTATTTCTTCGCCTGCTTCATGGAAAGGCTGATCCGGTGCCGCTTTTCATCCACGCCGAGCACCACGACCTTCACAATATCGCCTACCTTCACCATCTCGCTGGGATGGCGAAGACGCTTATTGCATACCTCGGAGATGTGCACCAGCCCGTCCTGATGGACACCGATATCCACAAACACACCAAAATCAATGACGTTGCGCACGGTGCCCGTAAGCTCCATGCCGGGCTTCAAGTCCTTCATTTCCAGCACGTCTTTCCGAAGCACCGGGGCAGGCAGCTCGTCTCGGGGATCCCGGCCGGGCTTTGCCAGCTCCCTTGCAATGTCGGCAAGGGTAGGCTCGCCCACGCCGCAGGCAGCCGCGGCTTTTCCAAGGCCGTATGCCGCCAGCTTCTCGTCCAGGCCGGTCAGACTCTCGCCTTTTTTCACGTCCAGCAGCTCCAGCAGAGCTTTGGCGGCAGGGTAGGACTCCGGGTGGACGCCGGTGTTGTCCAGCACCTCTTTGCTTTCGGGAATCCGCAGGAAGCCCGCGCACTGCTCAAAGGCTTTAGGCCCAAGCTTTGGCACCTTTTTCAGCTGCGTCCGGCTGGTAAATGGGCCGTTTTCTTCCCGGTAGGCAACGATATTCTTAGCGGTGACGGCGGTCAGGCCGGACACCTGCTGCAAAAGACTCCGGGAGGCGGTGTTGGCATCCACACCCACATTGTTCACGCAGTCCTCCACCACACCGCCCAGAGCCGCATCCAGCTCCTTCTGGGGGCAGTCGTGCTGATACTGTCCCACGCCAATGGCTTTGGGGTCAATTTTCACCAGCTCCGCCAGAGGGTCTTGCAGCCGCCGGGCGATGGACACGGCAGAGCGCAGATTTACATCGTATTCCGGGAATTCCTCGGCGGCCAGGAGAGAGGCAGAGTAAACCGAAGCCCCGGCCTCGTTGACGATGGCATAGCTGGCCTCCGGGAAGGCACGGAGCATTTCCACGGCCATGGCCTCGGTTTCCCGGGAGGCGGTGCCGTTGCCGATGGCGATGTGCCGCACTCCATGTTTGCGCATGAGACCGGACAGAATGGTGATGGCCTCCTGCTTTTTTCGCTCGTTGAAAGTAGGGTAGACCACGGCGGTGTCCAGCACCTTGCCGGTGGCATCTACCACGGCCACCTTGCAGCCGTTCCGGTATCCGGGGTCGAGACCCATGGTGACGAAGCCCTTTACCGGGGGCTGCATGAGAAGAGGCTTCAGGTTCAGGGCAAAGTTTGCGATGGCACCGGCGTAGGCTCGGTCGGAAAGCTCATTGCGCACTTCCCGCTGGATGGCGGGGAAAATCAGCCGGTCGTAGGCATCCTCGGCGGCGGTGCGGACAAAGGCGGAGACCTGAGCCGTTGGTTTCAGGGCGGCACGGCATACCAGTGCGGCACCTTCGTTGCCGGTGAGGGTGACGGCGGGCTTGAGAATGCCTTCCTTTTCGCCCCGGTTGATGGCCAGAATCTGGTGATCCAGCAGCCGGGGAATGGGCTGGCAGAAGTCATAGTAGAGACGATAAACGCCGTCTTCCTCCGCATCCTCTGCCGCTTTGCAGGTGAAGGTGCCCCGGCGCATGACCAGCTGGCGCAGAGCCTTGCGGATGTCCGCATCGTCGGACAGGTTCTCGGCGATGATGTCGTTTGCACCTTGCAGGGCTTCTTCTACGGTGGTTACCCCCTTTTCCGGGTCAATATAATCCAGCGCCAGAGCCTGGGGATCCCGGCCGTCCTGGGCAAAAATCGCCTCTGCCAAAGGCTCCAGCCCCTTCTCCCGGGCGATAGAGCCACGGGTGCGCCGCTTCTGCTTGTAGGGTCGGTACAGGTCTTCCACCTCGGTCATGGTCCCGGCTGCATCGATGGCAGCAGAGAGTTCAGGTGTCAGCTTGCCCTGATTTTCGATGGCCTTTTTCACCTCGTCCCGGCGATCCTGGAGATTACGCAGGTAGGTGAGCCTGGTTTCCAAGGAACGCAGGGTGGTGTCGTCCATGGCGCCGTGCATTTCCTTCCGGTACCGGGCGATAAAGGGGATGGTGTTGCCCTCATCGATCAGGCGCACCACATTTTCCACATATTCCAGTTTTTGACCCAATTCCTGAGCCAGAATTTCCGCAATGGTCTGCATTGTTTTACTCCTTTGGTGTAGTCTGCCCCACATCATACCACGTTTTTTGAAAAAAGGGAAGAAAAAACTTGACAAGAGGCTGCTCCGGGGCTATAATATCCCGGTAATCCATGGGCCCGTAGCGCAGCTGGGAGCGCATTACATTCGCATTGTAGGGGTCGGGAGTTCGAATCTCCTCGGGTCCACCAAAAGAAAGAGCACGCCAAGCGGCGTG
>UQXG01000150.1 GCA_900544945.1 uncultured Eubacteriales bacterium
AGACGGCCATGACAGCTCCCCTTGGTCAGCAAGGGGAGCCTTTGGGTGCTCCCGCACCAGTGCGTTTTTCGGCAATAGGATGCCCCCGGTTCGCAGAACCGGGGGCACATTGCGTCTATTGCGTTTTTCAGAAATCAATGGCTTCGCCGTTCAGGGTCAGGGTATTCTCCGCACCCAGGGTGAGGACATAGACATCCTCCGGCTGTCCCTTGGCGATCAGCTCAGCCAGCACCAGCTCGGCACTGTGGGTGCCGTCGGTGAAGGTGATTTTCTCAATGCCCTGGTTCTGCAGATAGCCCAGCGCCCGGAGGGTGCCGGTGAGAATGGCGCCGTTGGCCTTGGCCGTCAGAGCCAGAACCCCGTCAGCCTTCTGTGCCTGGTGCTTCAGGCTGCTGCCGTCCAGGTTGAGCACCCGATAGAGCGGCTCCCGCTTGTCGGCTTCTTCCTTGGAGGAAGCGGACTTTGCAGAGGGGTCTACCTTGCCGATAATGGTTTCCAGAACGGTTTCGTCGCCGCGTATGCGCTCTACCTTGCCGGTGGTATACAGCCCGGAGGTGTCCGGTGAGACTTCCTCTCCAGGCGTGCCATTGTAATTTCCACCGCAGCCGATGGATGCGCCCCAATCGGAAATACCGTTTGCAGCTCCGCCTTTAGCCTCCACCTGAGAATCCTTGGAGATGGCGATATCGCTGGCGTCGCCGTTGAAGCCGCCGCCGATGCCCGCACCGGTTGTTCCGCCGGTGGCGTTGACTTCTCCGCCGGAAATGGTGATGTCGTTTCCGCTATGAAGATATCCGCCGCCGATGCCGGCACCGGCCTCCCCGCCATTGGCGGTTACTTCTCCGCCGGAAATGGTGATATCACTGCCGTTTCCGCTCCATCCGCCGCCGATACCTGCGGCGAATCTGCCGCCATTGGCGGTCACTTCTCCGCCGGAAATGGTGATATCACTGCCGTTGCCGTACCATCCGCCGCCGATGCCGGCACCGTATCCGCCGCCGTTGGCAATGATCTCTCCGCCGGTAATGGTGATGTCGTTTCCGCTCTGTGCATCGCCGCCGCCGATGCCGGCACCGTACTCCCCGCCATTGGCGGTCAGTTCACCGCTTCCACTCTCGGAGCCGATGGTCAGGTTGCCTGCGTTGGCCTTTTCTACGCCGGCGTAGTTACTACCACTGGAAACAGTGTTGGTGCCTTCCACATTCAGATTGACATCGCCTTTACCCTCGGTTTTGACGGCGGGAGTACCGAAGGAAGCGATGATGTTGGCATCCTTAATGGTCACATTGGCGGTGGTACCGTCGTTCATCTGGATGGTGATGGTGTTGCCGGTCTGCTTCCCATTGCTGGTGATGGTGGGATTACTGTCTGGCTTGGTCGTGTCCTTGTGGGTGACGTTCTGCTGAGTGCTGCCGTCTGCGCCCTTGGTTGTGGAGACGGTGACGCTGCCCTGGGTCAGGTCATACTCGTCTGCCAGCACGCTCAGGGGCAAAAAGGCCGCAATCAGCAGCGCAGACAACGCGCGGATCATCCATTTTTTCATTGGAATTCCACCTTTCCTTTTCTGTGAATACATGAGGCTTATGTGCCAACCCGTTCGAATACTATACTACAATATTTTCCGCGGGATTACAAGAGAGATGGAATCAATTTGTAGGGATTCACAGAAACTGGCTTGCGCACCTGTGCAATTCGCTGAATCAAAGAAGCATGGGCTGGATTTGCTGTCCTGCTAACGCCCCTTCCATTGCCTGGGGAATCTGGGCGAAATCCGCTATCAGGGATGTAGGCTTTTTCAGAGGGTCATCCTGACCGAAGGGCACGAAATAGTAGTGCTTCCGCGCCAGCAGCCGCCCGATGTTCTCCCCGGCACCGGCCAGTCCGTCATTGGTGGAAACGGCCACCAGCACCGGCCGCCCGTTGCGCAGGTGGCTTTTCGCCGCCATGGTCACCGGCCCGTCGGCAATGGAATGAGCGAGCTTTGCCAGGGTGTTGCCGGTGCAGGGGGCGATGACCAGAATGTCCAGCAGCCCCTTGGGGCCGATGGGCTCCACCTGGGAAATCAGGTGCAGGGGAGGGCAGCCGCAGATTTCTTCCAGCTTTCGCTTCCAGTGCTCGGCAGTGCCGAACCGGCTGTCGGTTGCGTAAGCGGCCTCGGAGAGAATGGGGATGACGTTGTTTTCTTTGCTCAGAGCCTCAATGACGGGAAACACCCGGTCATAGGTGCAATAGGAGCCGCACAGGGCAAAACCGATGGTCATACAGCCGCCTCCTTCATCGTTTTCAGAATGGTTTCGGCAATCAGACGGCCGGAGGACACCGGGACATACCGCCCGGGCAGTCCCCGGGCGTAGATGATGCCGGTTCCCTGAAGTCCGGGGCTGGATGCCAGATCCAGCTTCACGCATTTGGGGTATCTGTCCAGAATGGTTCCGCCCAGAACCGGCTGGGGCACGGTGTTGATCAGCAGGCGAATGCCGGGGAGAATTCCGTGAATTTCCGAGAAATCCACAGCTGCCAGTCCCAGCGCTTCCAGCATGGCCCGATCCCTGGGATTTCTGGCAGCGACGGTGGGGGGACAGCCCAGGCTCTTCAGCTGTTCTGCCAGGCATTTTCCGATTCGCCCCCAGCCGAGAATCAGGGCGGGCGTATCCCGGAAGGTGGTCTCCAAAGCGGAGGCGGCAATTGTCAGGGCGCAGTGGGCGGTGATGGCGGCATTTCGCGCCAGGTATTTCTCATCGGCCAGAAGGTCAATGACCGGGTGTCCCTGTAAGTCCGGATGGCTCAGCTTCCCGCCGATCACCGTGACCCTGGGGGGCAGCCGCTCCAGAACCTCCCGGATTGTCCCGCCGCCCCGAAGAGCGCCCTCGGAGGCGAAGCTGGGCACATCCAGCAGCAGATGGGTCACCTCCGGGGTGGGATGATCCACCAGTTTCAGCCCGGCATCGGAAAGAACCGCTGCCGCCTGGGCGCAGGCGGCGGTGGTGCCTTTGTGATAGATGAGAACGGGATTCACAGGCATTCCTCCTTTCCTAATAGAATATGAAGCGGTCTTTTCGGTTGTGCTTGATTTTTTGACAACAGTCTGTATAATGAAAGACAAGAGGTGATCAGAATGCAGAGACTTGGCTTTATTCACGATATGATGGACGTAAAGGTGCTGATCCTGTTCGTTATGTCCCGGGTGGGCTATCCGGTGAACATGCAGCAGATTTATGAGCTGTGCTTTCAGGACGACTGCCTGAGCTATTTCGATGTGTGTACCGCCATTCCGGAGATGGTTGCCTCCAACCATTTGCGGCAGACGGAGCAGGAGTGCTACGAAATTACGGACAAGGGCAGGGAAACCGCCGAACTGGTGGAGGACTCCATCGCCTTTACCGTCCGCCAGCGGGCGGAGAATGCCGTTGACCGGTTCAATCGTCAGGTGCGCCGGAGCAGCTTCGTGAAGACCAAGATCACCCAGCGGGCCGACGGAGAATTCTCCGTGGTCATGACGCTGGACGACGAGACCGGGAACCTGATGACCCTGGAGCTGGCCGCGCCCAATCAGCGGCAGGCCGTCCGGCTCAGCCGTCTTATGGAAAAGAAGGCGGAAATGGTCTATAATCTGACTATGACCGAGCTTCTGGACGATGAGGAGGAAGCGGACGAATAGAATTTTATACCGACAGACCTTGTCGATTCCGGGAAGCGGTGGTATAGTGAAAGTACACCGAAGAACCGGTGAAACGAAAGGAGCTGCCGCATATGAAATTCCAGTATCGAGAAAAGAAAGTCAAACTTCCGGGCAATGTCCATGCCTATGCCGAGAAGAAGGTTATGAAGCTGGAGCGCTTCTTTGACGAGGATGCGGAGGCACTGATCGTCTTTTCTGTAGAAAAGAACCGGAACAATGTGGAGCTGACCGTCCATGGGGCGGGCACCTGGTTCCGGGCAAGCGAGAGCACTTCGGATATGTTCGCCTCCATTGACGCGGCCGTTGCCACCATTGAAGGCCAGATTCGCAAGAATAAGACCCGGCTGGCCCGTCGGCTGAAGCAGGATGCCTTTGTCCGCAGCGTCCAGGAGGAGGAAACCTCCTTTGCTCCGGAGCCTGTGGAGGATGACCTGAGCATTACCCGGCATAAGGCCTTCTATTTCAAGCCCATGACCCGGGAGGAAGCGGTCATGCAGATGAATCTGCTGGAGCACAGCTTTTTCGCCTTCCGGGATGAGGACAACGGCGGATCCTTCGCGGTTGTCTATAAGCGCAATGACGGCGGCTACGGCCTGCTGGATGATACCCAGTGAATTGCACCCCCTGAGGAGCCTCGCAAGAGGCTCCTTTTCTTTTTGAAAATTTTGCCGAAAAAATGGAAAAAAGTGCTTGACAAAAGGGAAGGGGCGTGCTAATATATGCAGGCTGTCCGCGAGAGCGGGTCGCAGAAGCTCAGAAAATGAAGAATGTGTAAAGAATTTGAAAAAAGTTCTTGACAAACGGAATCTTCTGTGCTAAGATAACCAAGTTGCTCACGAGAGCAGCAAGGCAAAAATCACTTCAAAAAGGTTCGAAAAAACTTGAAAAAAGTTCTTGACAAACCGAAAATGATGTGATAAAATGCAAAAGCTTCCATCAAACGGAGGCGCGTCTGTACCTTGTAAATTGAATAACGTAAA
>UQXG01000151.1 GCA_900544945.1 uncultured Eubacteriales bacterium
GGGCATCGACCCCTACTGAGTTTTTCGAAAACGTTCACTTTGCATTTTGCATTCTGCATTTTGCATTTACCTGAAAGGAATTTTATGCGACTGATTTTAGCCTCCGGGTCTCCCCGGAGAAAGGAACTGCTGGGGCTCTTCGGTGTTCCTTTCACCGTGCACCCGGCAGATATCGATGAAACCATGGATCCTGCCTGGTCTGCCTTTGACGAGGTGGCCCGGCTCAGCCGGGAGAAGGCTCTGGCCGTTCCCCGGGAAAAGGACGATCTGGTCATCGCCGCGGACACCGTCGTGGTCTGCGAAGGAAAGGTGCTGGGAAAGCCCCACACAACCGAGGAAGCCAGAGAAATGCTCACCCTGCTTTCCGGCCGGGATCACCAGGTGATGACCGGCTGCACCGTGCTTCAGGGGAGCATTGCCGAGACTTTCACCGAAGTCACCGATCTGCACTTCCGTCCCCTCTCCCGAAAAGAAATCGACCGCTACATCGCCACCGGCGAGCCTATGGACAAAGCCGGTGCCTACGGCATTCAGGGCGGAGCCGCTCTGTTCTGTGAGCGGATGGTAGGCGATTACTATAACGTTATGGGGCTGCCCGTCTGCCGCCTGGGTCAGGTGCTGCGGAAAATCGCCCCGGAAATCATGGAGGATACGCAATGAGAAATCTCTTCAGCACCAAGGTAAAGGTGCTTGTGGTGCTTGCCATCCTGCTGTCCATCGCTCTGGCCATTGCCAGCGGCGTTTCCAACACCTCGGTGGTGGACTTGGCGGTGAAGGGTGCGCTGGCTCCCTTCCGTGCCGCTTCCACCGCCCTGACCTCTATGGCGCAGAAGTACTACGGTTATATGTTCCGCTATGAGGCTCTGGCCGCGGAAAACGAGGTGCTGAAAAAGCAGCTTTCGGAAATGGAAGACACCGCCCGGCAGGCCGAGTCCGTCTCCCGTGAAAACCAGCGTCTGCGCAAGGGTCTGAATCTGCTGGAAACCCACGAGGACTACAAGCTGGTGGATGCCTACATCATCGGCTGGAGCTCCTCGGACTGGGAGAATACCCTGACCATCAACCGGGGCACCAACTCCGGCATTCAGGTGAACATGTGCGCCATTACGGAAAACGGCGAAGTGGTAGGTCTGGTCACGGAGGTGGGTCTGAACTACGCGGTAGTTACCACCATCCTGGACTCCACCCTGGAAATTTCCGGCACCATCGCCTCCTCCGGCTACAACGGCATGGTCAAGGGCGGCTACATCAACGGCCACCAGACCTTGCTGCAAATGAACTATCTGCCCTCCGCCGCCATTATCCGGAACAAGGAGCAGGTGGTGACCTCCGGCTCTACCGTGTACCCCCGGGGGCTGATTATGGGCAACATCGTGGACGCCGGCTTCGAGGAAACCGGCATCGCCAAGTACGCCCTGCTGGATCCCGCCGCGGAAGTCAACTCTCTGGAGCAGGTGTTCATCATCACCGAGTACACCACCGAGGCCGTGGCCTCCTCCGGCACTTCTGCCGCTTCTTCCGGCACTACCGGTGAAACCGCTGCCGCCACCGAGCCCACCGCCTCGACGGAGACCTCTCCCGACGGTGGCTTCGGCTAAGAGGGAACGCCCATGGCTGAAAAGAAAAAGCGCAAGTCCTCCCGGCGGCCCCGGCAGCGCAGTCTGACCGACCTGTTCCGCCGACACAAAAGGCAAAAAGCAAACGAATTCAAGCCCGATGCCCCCACCGCCACTCTGTTCAAAACCCGGAAGCTGACCCAGCAGCAGCAGCTCCGGCTGACCAAGTGGGTGCTGTATGTGGTCATCATCGTGCTGTGTCTCGTCATTCAGGATACGGTAATGTGCCGTCTGTCCCTCCTCGGTGCTACCACCGATCTGCCGGTGGCAGCCATTCTGCTCATCACCGTCACCGAGGGCACGGATGTGGGAAGCCTTTTTATACTGATTGCCTCCGTCCTTTACTACTTTTCCGGCACCGCTCCCGGTCCCTACTGCATCGGCCTGATGTCCGTCTTCGGCATCTTCGCCACTATGGTGCGGCAGATGTACTGGCACCGGAGCCGGGGCAGCCTGACCATCAGCGCCATGCTGGCTCTTGTGTGCTATGAGCTGGGGCTGTTTGTCACAGGCCTTCTCATGGGTCTGACCTACTGGGGACGGCTCCGGTACTTCCTGCTCACCTGTCTGTACACCTGTCTGATTATGATTCCTCTTTATTCCCTGATCAACAAAACCGGTCTCATTGGAGGTAATACATGGAAAGAATAAGCCGCTTCCGTGCTGGTATGTTTCTGGGATTGTTCGCGTTTATCCTGCTTCTTTACTCTTTCAGGCTCTACAAGCTTCAGATTATTGATACCAAAGGCAACACCGACAATACCCAGGTTTATAGTACCATCACCACCGTCCGTGCCGCCCGGGGCGATATTCTCGACCGCAACGGCAATGTGCTGGTGGGCAACCGGGCTTCCTACAACCTGGTGTTCAACCACTACGTCACCAAGTCCAACCCCAACTGCAACCAGGCTCTTTACACCCTGGTGCAGAAGTGCCGGGAGCTGGGCATTCCCTACTCCGACCACTTCCCCGTGTCCACCAGCCGCCCCTTCGTCTATACCCTGACGGATTTCACCACCACCTGGCAGAACAACTTCCAGCTGTTCATGGTAGACCGGGGTCTGGACTCGGACATCACCGCCCCCCTTCTTGTGGAGAAGATGCGTTCCCGCTACGACATTCCCGCCAGCTGGTCTGATGAGGATGCCCGGGCGGTCATCGGCTTCCGCTATGAGTTTGACCTGCGCGGTATCACCAACCTGCCTACCTACACCTTCCTGGAGGACGTCACCGACCAGCAGCTGTCCGCCATTCTGGAGCTGAACACCCCTGGTCTGAACGTTGAGGCCTCCACCGTCCGGGAATACCACACCAAGTACGCCGCCCACATCCTGGGCTACCTTGGCGGCATGAACGACAGCCAGTGGTCGGAATACAAGGATCAGGGCTACACCATGGACGCGAAAGTCGGTCAGACCGGCTTTGAGCTGGCCTTTGAGGAGTACCTCCACGGCATCGACGGCACCCGCTATGACGAAGTCAACAAGTCCGGCGCTACCACAAAATCCTACTACACCAAGGAGCCCGTGGCCGGAAACAGCGTGGAGACCACCATCGATATCAAGATTCAGGAGGTGGCGGAAAAGGCGCTGGACAGCGTCATGACCAAAATCAAGGATCCGGAGCAGAACACCTCCACCGCCGGTGAAGGCCTGGACGCGGAGGGTGCCGCCGTCATCGTCATGGAGTGCCAGACGGGCAAGATTCTGGCCTGCGCCAGCTACCCCACCTTTAACCTGGCCACCATGTACGAGGACTGGGCGGACATCGAGGCCGATCCTCTGAAGCCCTTCTTCAATCGAGCCTTCGGCGCCGAGTATCCTCCCGGCTCCTCCTTCAAAATGTGCACCCTGATCTCCGCCATGGAGCACCGGAATAAAAAAGGTGAGTTCATTCACCCCTATGGCACCCGGATTGAGGATAAGGGCGTATTTACCAAGTACGAAGGCTTCGCCCCTACCTGCCTGGCCTGGACCTCCGGTCACTTCGTCCATACCGCCTTTGACGGCAGCCCCGGCGGCATTGACGCCACCGACGCCCTGTGCTATTCCTGCAACTACTTCTTCTACGTTCTGGGCGACCTGAACAACGAGGAAAACATGTCCGAGACCTGTAAGGAGCTGGGTCTGGGCGTGCCCACCGGCATTGAGCTGGTGGAAAAGACCGGCCGTCTGAACACCGCCGAGGTCAAGCGAAAGGTTTACGGCTCCGGCGTTAACGGCAACTTCTCCGCAGGCGACCGTGTTCTGGGTGCCATCGGCCAGGGCGAATATCGGTTCACCCCCTTGCAGCTGTGCGTCTACGCCTCCACCCTTGCCAACAAGGGCACCCGGATGAAGGCCACCTTCCTGAGCCGGGTGGTGTCTTCTGACTATCGGACTCTGATCAAGGAGAATCAGCCGGAGATTGCCAACCGTCTGGAAATGGCCTCCACCACCATTGAGAGCTACTGGACGGGTATGCGCAAGGTCGTCACCCAGATGGGCGGCACCGCTACCGCCTACTTCGGCGGCCCCAAGGATCTCTACGGCGAAGGCGACGGCGTGTGGCCTCTGAAGGACGAGGTTCTGGTCTACGCCAAGACCGGCACCGCCCAGCACGCCTCCCTGGGTTCCGACCACGGTGCGTTCATCTGCTTTGCCCAGAAGAAGGATGCCGCCGCCCCGGACATCGCCATCGCCCTGTACGGCGAGAAGGTGGCCCACGGTTCCTGGCTGGCTCCCGTTGCCGAGCAGATTCTGCTGAGCTACTACGAAATGGACGCGGCCAGCGAAGTCACCGCCTTTGAAAACCAGGCGGGTTAACCACGGGTCGTGGTGGACAATGCACACCCAAAGCCTTCCCCCACGGGGAAGGTGGCACGGCGCAGCCGTGACGGATGAGGGAAAACATCGTAAAAAGTTCCAAAAGAGCATGTGGGGGCGGCCATTGGCCGCCCGTGTTCTATGAAAATGCTAGGAAAAAG
>UQXG01000152.1 GCA_900544945.1 uncultured Eubacteriales bacterium
ATTGCCACGCCAGTGTGAGCTACGTTAAGGTATGACTGCCACTGGCAGTCATTTCAATTTTGATTCGCTGCGCGGAGCACCACTGGCTCGCAATGACAGTGTTCTTCGGACAAGTCTATTGAAAAGTTCAGCCCCCAATGCCAACTGGCATTGGGGGCCACATTTGTTATTTCGCGGACAAATCCACGCTTCTGCGAAGGAGCGACATAGGCGGCACAGCCTTCGGCAGCTGCAATGTAAACCGGGACTGAGGGGTTCTGACCTCGTCCAGAGGCATTCCGTCCGCATCCCGCATTCCCTGGGCAGTGACGGCAAAGGGCCGCAGATCCGGCCCGACCACTTCCAGGGCATCCCCGGCGGAGAACTTGTTGTTCAAGCTGCAAAGAGCCAGTCCGTCTTCGCCGCATTCTTCCACACGAGCCACGATCTGCCACTGACGGATATACCGGGAATTCTCTACATACTGGCCGGGCTGACCGTAGTAGAAGCCGGTGGAGTAAATCCGGTGGGACACATGCTCCACCTCGTCCCGCCAGATGGGGTCTGTCTCCCGGCCTGCGGCTACGTCGTCGATACAGTGGCGGTAGGCTCCGGTGACGATGGCGGCATAGTAGGCCGACTTTGCCCGACCTTCAATCTTGATGCAATCGATGCCCGCGTCCATCAGGTCTTTCAGATGGTCAATGGTGCACATATCCCGGGAATTGAGAATGTAGGTGCCCTTTTCGTCCTCGAAAACCGGGAAGTATTCTCCAGGTCGCTTTTCCTCCATCAGGGCGTACTGATACCGGCAGGGCTGGGCGCAGGCCCCCCGGTTGGAGTCCCGGCCGGTCATATAATTGCTCAGCAGACACCGGCCGGAATAGCTGACGCACATCGCCCCGTGACCGAAGGTCTCGATTTCCAGTTTTGGATCCACCTTCTGCCGGATGGTGCGAATCTCGTCCAAAGAGCATTCTCTGGCCAGCACCACCCGCGTTGCCCCCAGGTCAAACCAGCTCTGGGCGCATTCGTAATTGGCGATGGACTGCTGGGTGGAAATGTGACGCTCACAGTGGGGCGCGTATTTTCCCGCCAGCATGAAAGCCCCTAAGTCCGCCACAATCAGAGCATCCACTCCGGCACTGTCCAGCTGCTCCAAGTAAGCGGGCAGCTGGGCGATTTCGTCGTTGCGGGGCATGGTGTTCACGGTGACGTGGCACTTGACCCCATGGTCATGGGCGTAGCGCACCGCCTGGGGCAGCTCCTCCGGGGAAAAATTCCCCGCAAAGGAGCGCATTCCAAAGCTGGTACCTGCCAGATATACCGCGTCCGCGCCGTAGAGAATGGCCATTTTCAGCCGTTCCATATCCCCGGCGGGGCTGAGCAGCTCTAATTTCCTCATTGACCCTCCGCGTAGGCTGCCACATAACCGGAGTGCTCCTCGTAGGTGGTGGAGAAGGTGTGCATACCGGTACTGGGATTCAGCACATAGTAGTAATAGTTGTGGGAGGCGGGGTTCAGAGCCGCCTGCAGGCTGGAAAGACCCGGGTTGGAGATGGGCGTGGGGGTCAGACCAACATTTGTATAGGTGTTGTAGGGGCTGTCAATCTGCAAATCCTCCCGGGTCAGCTCGTTCTTGCCGTCCAGAGCATAGACGATGGAAGCGTCAATATTCAGGTAGGCAGGATTGTTGCCCCAGCGGAACAGACGGTTGTAGATGACGCCTGCAATGTTGGGAGCTTCGGCAGGCGCCGCCGCTTCCTTTTCAATCATGGAGGCGATGATGGTGATTTCCTTGACGGTGTAGCCGCCGCCGGTGACCACGGTGGTATTCAGCTTTTCCAGCTGAGCCTTCATATCGTCGTCAAAGCGGGTGTTGAAGTTGTCCAGCAGCTTTTCCAGCACCTCCCGGGGGGTAGAATTCCGGTAGAAATCGTAGGTATCCGGGAACAGGTAGCCTTCCAGGCAGTATTTCGTGCCCCGGTCTACATTTTCCAGGAACCAGTAGTCATTCAGTTCTCCGCTGGCTGCGTAGTCCTCCAGATCCTGGGCGGTGCAGATTCGTTTTTCCTCCAGCAGATTGAAAATCTGGCGGCAGGTGTAGCCTTCGGGAATCAGCACGCCCTTCACAACCGTTCGGGTGGAGCTGGCGGACATCATTTTCACCAGTGCGTGATAGTCGTACTTGGCGTTCAGGTCATAAATGCCAGGGTCAATATCTTCTTCCGCATGGGAGATTCCGGCGTAAAGCCGGAACAGGCTCCGGTAACGGATAAGGCCGTTGCTGTAGAGCTTTTCCACGATGGAGTCCAGGTCATCGGATTCATAGACGGTGACAGTCACCGGCCGGTCTTCCCGTCCGAAGGCCAGCACATCGGCGGCGCAGACCCAGAGCATCCGTCCGGCGGTAATACCGATGGCGAGAATCAGCCCCAGCCACACAACCGTGGCCAGCATATTGGGAATGCCCAGCAAGCCTTCGCCTTTACGCCGCTTGGGACGCCCCTTCTTGGGTTCGTGTGCCTTGGGCGGCTCGTCCTTCTTGGCTTCCTCCGGGTCGGGAGCGTCCAGCATCCGGGCGAAATCCTCGTCTTCCTCCCGGAAATCCAGGTCGTGGGGAGGCTCCTCTTCGTTTTCTTCTTCGTCTTCCGCAAGCTCCGGGACAACCGGTTCTTCGGAAGGTTCCGAAGGAATTTCAGGCTTTTCTTCCGGGGCTTCCGGGTTTTCCGGCAAGACCTCTTCGGGCTTAGAATCTTCTGCTTTGGGTTCCTCGACGGTCACCGCCGGGGATTCTGCTTCCGGAGAAATCTCGGAGGCCTCCGGCTCTGTGGGTGTTTCCGTTTCCTCGGAAACGGGGGATACGTCTTCCGCCGGTTCCTCGGGTTCGGCCTTCGGTTCTTCCGGCGATGCCTCAGGCTCTTGGAAATCCAGGGGGATTTCCTCCGGTGCCGGTTCGGGGGGCTCCGGAGTTTCCTCCGGCGTTTCGTCGGAGAAGCTCAACGCCTCAAACAGAGGAATTTCCTCCGCTTCCGGCTCCTGAGCGGGAATGCCGCCTTCCAGGAAGGCAGGCTTTTTTTCACGTTTTTCTTCCATTTTCTCCTCCGGGGATTTCAGCGGATTACGACCTGCCGGGCCACGTCCTCGGCGGCCTTCTCGCCCCGCAGGGCGGTGATCAGCTGTAGAGCAAAGGGCACGGCGCAGCCGGCGGAAGTGCCGGTGATCACATTACCGTCCACTACAGCGGCGGCATCCGGCACCATCACCGCGCTTCCCATCTGGGTTTCACAGCCGGGATAGCAGGTGGCCTTCTTGCCATCGGTGATGTGAAGCATTGCCAGCACCGTAGGCGCGGCGCAGATGGCCGCCACCAGCTTGCCGTTTTCCCAGGCAAAGCGGACGGCATCCAGTGCAGGCTGGCTTGCCTTGATGGAGGCTACGCCCCCCAGACCGCCGGGAAGCACAATGCCCTCCAGGTTGGTCAGATCCATTTCCTCAATGGTGATGTCGGCCACAATGGGAATGTCCCGGCTGCCGACTACCGTCTTGCCGTTGATGCCAACGGTGCACACGTCGATTCCCGCCCGGCGCATCATCACCAGGGGAACCATGGCCTCCGTTACCTCAAAGCCCGTACCAAGCAGCAGATAAATCATAATTCAGTCCTCCAGACAGGCCGCCACATGGCGGTAAATTTCTTCGTGAATGTCTTCCATGGAGCGCATGGCTCCGTCCCGGACGCACCGGATCACCGTCCAGCCGTAGTGCTCTGCCGCGGCGCGCCCCATTCGCCGGCAGGTGGCAAGATACTGCATGTCCTGCTCGTGAATGTCCGCGTGAGTGTGGGTTTCGCTTTCCCGATGGCGGAGCATTTTCTCGGTGAAATCCGTGGGTACATCCAGGTAGATTACCAGGTCGGGCCGGGGCAGCCCCAGCTTGTCATACTCGAAATCATAGAGCCAGTTGAGAAAATCCTCCCGCTTATCCTCCGGCTCCTTGGAGGCTTGGTGAACGGCGTTGGAGGTGGTGTACCGGTCGGAAACTACCAGACCGCCCTCTTCGTACCATTTTCCCCAGACCTTCCGGTAGGAGGCGTAGCGGTCAACGGAATAGAAGGCGGAGGCAGCGTAGGCGTTCACATCTGAAGGGCTTTTCCCGAATTCTCCGCCCAGATACATCCGAATCAGCGCGGAGCTGGGCTCGGAATACTGGGGAAATACCAGCTTCTGAAATTTCACCTGTTCGGATTCCAGCCGATCCGTGAGCAGACGGAACTGGGTGGACTTTCCGGAGCCATCTGTTCCCTCGATTACAATCAGTTTACCCATATTGTCTCTCCTTATGGCATAGGCACAATCCTGTAGCCTACACTATATCATAGTTTGCGCCCTTTGTCCACCGGTTCCCCCCAAGGCAAATCTGAATTTTCCGTGAAACTTATACGAGTTTTTAATAGGGTCTATCTGAAAACCGGAAATATGACCAACAGCGAGGGATTTTCCGCCTGATGAAGCCATTTTTTTGCAGGAA
>UQXG01000153.1 GCA_900544945.1 uncultured Eubacteriales bacterium
TGGCCGCCCCTACAAGAAAAACTGGTGTGGCAATCCCCCGGTCATTCCGGAAGCCTTAATAGAATCCGTAGGGGTCGATGCCCACATCGACCCACAATGTCAGCGGCTAGTGCCGACGGGCCGATGAGGGCATCGGCCCCTACAAGCGCTGCTTTGTACAAGTCATAAAGCAAGCAGTGCCGAACCCAGCCGGGTTCGGCACTGCTTTTCCATCATTGTCCGCCGCTGCGGTACTTATAATCCCAGTCCAAATCGAACAGCTTGTTTCCCTGCACCATGGGGCAGCCGGTGTCCATATCGTCCGCCAGCTCCCGAAGGGTATCCGCCGGTTCCAGGCACTCGATATAAAATTCCGGCAGAGCCTCCTCGCCCAGCCGCAGACCCAGAATGGCTCCCACCAGAGCCCCCACCGCCGCACTGCGTCCGGAGTGATTCACCGCCACGATCATGGCTCGGTCGAAATCATTCTCCGCAATCAGGCAGGTATACACGGCTCCTGCCAGCACCTGGGCCGCGTTTTCGCATTTCAGCTGCTCCATGACCTCCACCGGCCGGATATCCGGCGCGGAGGCATAGGTCACAGCGTGGCGCACCAGGGTGGCAATGTCAAAGGCCTGGGAATACTGGTGGCCGAACTGATCCTTCATGGCATCCACCGCGGCCAGAAACACCTTTTTCAGGGGCGCGCCGGGATGCCGAATCAAGAGGCTGATGATGTGGGTCAGCACCGTGCCCGTCAGAAAAGCCGTAGGGCTTCCGTGGGTCAGGGCTACCGCCTCCGCTCCCAGCCGGGCCATCTCCCGCCAGTCCATCCGATCCTTGTGGTAAAACAGTCCCACGCCGATGGCGGCGGTCAGCCCCGCCGGGTCGGAGAAGTTATTCACCGGGCTTTCCAGGGAGTTGGGGGCTTCCCGGCTCAGGGTGTCCAGCATCCGGGTGTCCATGCAGTGCCGGCGGCACAGATCGGGCCGCCGGAGCAGCCAGCAGTAGCAGCTTTTCGGCCGCCCCCAGGAACGCTGGGAGGCCGCCCATTCCCGGCTGCTCATTTCGATATACTTGATGTAGGGAGCCATTTTCCCGCTGAGCTGCCCCCGGGTCATGCCGAAGAGCAGGCCGTTGCAGGTGAAGGCCGCCAGCTGGGTATAGGAGGTCACGTCCGCATAGCCGTTGACCAGGTCATAGCCAAGAAGTCCGTTGGGGCCGTAGTCTTCCCGGATTTCCTGCCAGCTTCGGTTGTCCACGGTATAGCCCATGGCATCGCCCACCGCCAGACCCAGTAAACAGCCCCGATAGGCCGATTGCCGACTTGCAGCCATGCTTTTTCCCCCTTTCCCCGGTTTTTTCTTCTATTATACCTGTTTCGCCGAAAAAAGGCAAGGGGGAGAATCTGTTCAGGGCTCCATCCGATCCTCTATGGCCTTCAAAGCCTTTCTCAGGTCTTCCTCCTGAATGCCGGAGTAGTTGACCACCAGATACCCCCGCTGGGCTGTGCCCTCCTGGTAGAATTCGCTCAGTGCCCGCACCCGGATCCCCGCCTGAGCCAGCCGGGCAGTCAGCTCCCCATCGGACAGGGGCGTATCCACCCGCAGAAGAAAATGCAGCCCCGCGTCCTGCTCCAAAATGGTGAGCTTCTCTGAAAAGGCGCAGTGCCTCAGCAGGGAAATTACCGTGTTCCGGCGGCTTTTGTAGGATTTTCGCATCCGGTTGATGTGCTTTTCAAAATACCCCCGGTCGAGAAACCGAGCCAGGGTATACTGCTCGAAGGAGGGCACCGTGCAGCTGTAAAACCCCAGCCGCTTCTGAAAGACACGCATCAGCTCCCCGGGCAGCACCATATAGCTGATACGGATGGAGGGAGCCAGGGTTTTGGTGAAGGTATTCATGTAGATCACCCGCCCCCGGCCGTCCAAAGCCTGCATGGCAGGCACCGGATGGGCATCGAACCGGAATTCCGAGTCGTAGTCGTCCTCGATGATCCACTTGTCCGTCCCGGCCCAGTCAAGCAGCTCCAGCCGTCGGTTCACCGGAGTTACCAGCCCCGTAGGGTAGTGATGGGAAGGGGAACAGTGGAGCACCTGAGCCTGCTCCAGGCTCTCCGGAATCACCCCCAGGCTGTCCAGATAGGCGCTGACGCACCGGACACCGCCGGCGGCGTAAATTTTCCGGATTTTGCCGTAGCCTGGCTCCTCCACGGCGTAGATTTTCTCCCGACCCAACAGCTGAATCAGCAGATTGTAGAGAAAATCCGTTCCCGCCCCCAGGATGATATTCTCCGGGTCAACCCGCATCCCCCGGAACTGCCCTAAGTGCCGGGCGATGGCTCGGCGCAGCTCCGGAATCCCCCGGTTGGGCAGGGGGCGCAGAAGGGTCTGGCCGTAGTCCAGCATCACCTCCCGCTGAAGCTTCATCCACACGGAAAAGGGGAAGCCCTCGGTGCCGTTTTCCGTCAGATCCAGCAGCCAATTGGGACTGCTCTGCGCCGGAGCCGCCGGTTCCGAAGATACCTCCCGGGGACGCCGCTCCACCTGCTCCACAAAGTAGCCCACCTTCTCCCGGGCATACAGGTAGCCCTCGGAGAGAAGCTGATTATAGGCAGTCTCCACGGTGATTTTGCTGACCTCCAGGTTCTGCGCCAGGGCTCGCTTGGAGGGCAGCTTTTCCCCGGGTGCCAGCTTCCCGGTTAGAATGTCCTCCCGCAGATGTCGGTACAGAGCCTCGTACAGGGGCACGCCCGGGGCTTTTTTCAGTTCATAGGTTACCATAACATGCCTCAATTTCGGGTGGGAAAGCCGCACTTTCGCTCCCAGAGCACCAGAAGACTGCCGTCTTTCACTTTGATTTCCGCTTTCTCCCCGGTAAAGTGGTTGCTCACCCCCAGAGGAAAGCCGCTGGTCAGCGTCCCGTTTTCCAGCTTGTAGTAGAGTCCCCGCTCGGTAACGCCCTGAGCGTCAGAGCCCATGCAGAAGACGGAGACGGTTCCCTCGCTTCCGGCGGGGAACGTGATTTTTCCGTTTTTCACCACCGTAACCAGGGTAGTATTGCCTACCAGATACCCGGTTGCCCCGCGGTCTGCCAGATATTGCAGGGTTTGGAAATTCGCCACCGTGTGGTCAAGCCGGGGGCCGTCCAGGCTGCCATAGAGCAGGAACTCCGTGCAGCCCTCTTTCAGTCCCAGCCGGACGGCCAGCATGGAATCGGTATCGTCCTTCTCCACCGGGAACACGTTGGCTCCCTGGGGGGTATAGCCCAGGGAATCAAAGTCCCCCAGCACCACATCCGGGTGGAGCCCCAGAGCCTGGGTATGCCGCAGACCTCCGTCCGCCGCGATGACCAGCGTTCCCTCTGCTATGGGTCGGGCCAGTCCCGCAAAATCCGCCGCGCAGAAAATCACGCATTCTCTCATTATGTCCACCTCCTGGATTTTTCATTGTACCACACCCGGGAACAAAGGGGAAGAGGCATATTCCCTCCGGCGGCACATACCCTGTCTTCAGGAGGGATGGTATGAAAAAACGGGATCTGCTGATTCTGCTCATCGCTGTTGTCATTGCCCTGGCAGTGAGCGTCAGCGTGTTTGCTTCCAGCGCCCTGAGCACCGGCTCCTGGGGACTGAGCTTCCGTCAGGAGGGCGCGCCGCCCATCGGCAACGCAGGGAAGGATCAGCTGCGCCAGTATCAGGCGGCCTACATCGGCAACGTAGGCGAAAAGGTGCTGTACCTGACCTTTGACGCCGGGTATGAAAACGGCTGCACCGCCAAAATTCTGGACACCCTGAAGGAGAAGCAGGTTCCCGCCGCCTTCTTCCTGGTGGGAAATTATATCCGGCAAAGCCCGGATTTGGTGCGCCGGATGGTCGCCGAGGGGCACACCGTAGGCAACCACACCATGCACCACTACGACATGAGCAGGCTTTCGGACAAAGCGGCCTTTGCCAAGGAGCTGACTGACCTGGAAGCGCTTTACAAGGAAACCGTCGGCCAGGAGCTTCCCAAATATTACCGGCCGCCCCAGGGCATTTACAGCGAGGAAAATCTGAAAATGGCCCAGGAATTGGGATATCAAACCGTATTCTGGAGCCTTGCCTATGTGGACTGGAACAACGATTCCCAGCCCACCCGGGAGGCGGCCTTTGCCAAGCTCCTGCCCCGAACCCACAACGGCGCGGTGGTGCTGCTTCACTCCACCTCCAAAACCAACGCCGAAATCCTGGGGGAGCTGATTGACAAGTGGAAGGCCATGGGCTACCGCTTCGGCACCCTTGAGGAGCTGTTCTCTCAGTAAAAAGGCTTGCAAACCACGCATGTCATGGCAATCCTTCCGAGGATTCGGCAGAGCAGGGTACGGGAGTCAATTGCCGATTTGCCGCCTGCTTTTTCCGCAAGAAGGAGCTGTCTCAAAATAGCAAAGTGCCCAAATAGAACAAAGTCATTGCGAGCCAGTGCTCACACTGGCGTGGCAATCCCCCCGATTTTCAAACAT
>UQXG01000154.1 GCA_900544945.1 uncultured Eubacteriales bacterium
CTCGCCGTTGGTCATATTTCCGGTTTTCAGATAGACCCTAATTGGAGTTCAGTATGACTCCCAAAACCACCGTATCCGAAAATGTCCGGATACAGCGACCGTTTGCTACACAATGAAAAATTTTGAAAACACCACATCGGCCGCCGCAAGAACCCCCACATTCGGGTCCTGAGCAGCAGGAAAGATACGGATGTCGCTTTTGCTCCGATCCAGAGCCTTTGCGCTGATCTCCCGCTGTAAACGCTGGGCAAGAAGCTCGTAACGATAACAGATATCCCCTGCCAGGTAGATGGTATCCACAGGAATCAGGTTTATCAGGTTAATAAGACCGGCAGACAGATAGACAGCCTCCTGATCCAGCAGCCTTCTGGCATCCGGATTTTTGTCCACATGGTCAATGAGGTCGCCCCAGTCACGAAATTCTGATCCCTCCAGCAGGGCCGGGATCGAGGCGTAAGTTTCCAGACATCCCCGGTTACCGCATTCGCAAAGCCGTCCATCAAAGCGGATGGTTGTGTGTCCCAGCTCGCCGGTGAAGTATTTGGAATTGCCCAGCAGCTTGCCGTCGGACATAATGGCCGCGCCGATACCAATGTCAACAAACACCAGCATAAAATTCCGGCTCTGTCCCATTTCCAGCTGATGAAATGCCAGTGAGCAGACATCGTGCTCAAGATATGCGGGCATATTCAATGCATCGGACAGAAGCTTGCTGATTTCCACGCCATGCCAGCGTTCAAACCGGGGGGGATTCAGAATCCGACCACCCTCGCAGTCCAAAGGGCCGGGAGAGCTGATGCCGATGCCCAGCACCTTGTCCCGTTCTACAGTTGCCAACATAGCCTTCAGTTCTGTTATGATCGCTCCCACCAGATTGTCCTGGTCGGGCAGCTTTTTGCATTGCAGCAGGTGTCCTGCCATATCACACAGCCCCACGCTGCATCCTTTTCTCGCCAGATCCACCGCGAGGGCATAATAGCAATTTGCACGCAGAGCAAGGGGTGTGGCACTGCGGCCTCTGCCCACAGACTGAGGCGCAAGCTCTGTCACAATTCCAAGATTCAGCAGCTCCTCCACAATCAGGGAGGTTGCGGCACGGGTCAGTCCCGTGGCACGGGCCAGTTCTGCCCGACTCATGGCTTTATGCCGCAAAATGCGCAAAACGGCCTTGCGGTTGTATTCCTTTGTATAGTCAGCGTTGCGTGGTTTTTGCGCCATTTCCAAATCTCACTTTCGTTTATGCGCTACTTCTGCGCGTACGTTTATCCTCATTATACGGTTTCCTGTTTCTTTTGTCAATCCGCTTGACCCCCCACATCCAAAATACTATAATCATTGTAATAGAATTGCTGCCGGGAGGGGAATTTATGAAAACATTGGGTCTGGATATTGGGACAACATCCATTTCTTCCGTGATATTCCGGGAGAAAACCGGCGTTCTGGAGGCAAAAACCATCGCGAATGGAACCTTTCTGTCATCAGAAAGCTGGGAGCGTCTGCAGAACCCCGCGGCAATCTGGCAGAAGGCTTTCCGTGTGGTATCCGAGCTGCTGCAACGGCACCCGGATGTGCGGGCAATCGGTGTGACTGGGCAGATGCACGGCATTCTGTATTTGAATGCCGACGGGGAAGCCGCAAGTCCCCTTTACACTTGGCAGGACGGCCGGGGAGACCTTCCTTTTGACGAAACCAACAGCTGGGCGGAACACCTGTCCGCCATCACCGCGCATCCCCTGTCCACCGGCTATGGAATGGTCACCCATTTTTACAATCTTCGCCACAGATTGGTGCCGGAGGATGCTGTCTGCCTGTGCACGATCGGGGACTATATCGCCATGAAGCTGGCCGGGCTGACCTGTCCCCGGATAGAACCCACCAACGGGGCGAGCCTTGGGTTGTTTGATCTGGGAAAACGCCGCTTTGATGCAGAGGCTTTGCTGCGTGCAGAAATGGACGAAGCCTTTCTGCCTGAGATTGCCAACACCCCGCTGCTGGGTACTGGCGCGTTGGGCATCCCCGTTTATGCCGCCATCGGCGATCATCAGGCGGCATTTCTGGGCGCGGTGGGGGATTTGCAGGACGCTTTGCTGGTGAATGTGGGAACCGGCAGTCAGGTGGCTGTATATTCCTCAAAATTTCTGCGTGTGCCCGGTTTGGAAACCCGACCCTTCCCGGATGGGGGATGGCTGCTGGTGGGAGCCTCCCTGTGCGGCGGCAGAAGCTACGCTCTGCTGGAAACCTTCTTCCGCCAGACGGTGAAGATGGTCACCGGCTCTGAGCAGAGCGCATACGCCGCCATGGATCGGGCGCTTAGGGAATCGGGGAATGTGGAGAATGCGCCCTGCACGACGACTACCTTTCAGGGCACCCGGCAGGACGCAAGCTTACGGGGCAGCATCAGCGGCATTGGCATCGATAATTTCACCCCGGTGCATCTGATGCACAGCTTTATGAACGGGATGGCGCAGGAGCTGTATGGGATGTACCGCAGCTTTCTGGATGCCGGGGGTACCGCTCCGAAAAAAATCATCGGCTCCGGAAACGGCCTGCGGAAAAATGTCCATCTTTGCCGCGCGTTTGAGGCGGTTTTCGGTTGCCCGCTGATCCTTTCTTCCTGCGAAGAGGAAGCTGCCGCCGGTGCGGCAATGTACGCCGCAAGGCACGAAAAAACCCGGAGATCCTGATGGATCTCCGGGACTTTTATTACATTGCGTTCAGAACCGCTTCTTTTTCGGGAATGCTGGGGATACCGCCGGAGGCTTCCGTGGACAGGCTTGCGGCAGTTGCGGCGAAGCAGCCAATATAGGCAAGATCTGCTTCCGTCAGGGCATCGATGGGTTTTTCCAGCTCCAGCAACCGGGATACGGCGCTGCCGCCGAAGATATCTCCCGCGCCGGTGGTGTCGATGGGATGTACCTTGGGACAGGCGGCGCGGAACGAAGCATTCTTCGTTTTCAGCAGACAGCCATCGGGGCCAAGGGTCACCATGGCAAGGGACACGCCGAACTCCGAAAGGAGCTTGTCCGCTCCCTCCTCCGGGGTGCAGCCCCACAGGAACTCCACCTCGTTGTCGCTGATCTTCACTACATCCGCCTGATGGAGACTCCAGAGCATCTGCTCCTTTGCCGCTTCCTCATTGTGCCACAGGGGCAGCCGCAGATTGGGGTCGCAGGTGATGAGCTTTCCATGCTCCTTCGCGTAAGCAACCGCCTTCTGGGTCGCGGTGCGGACAGGCTCATCCGTCAGGCTAAGGGTGCCGAAGTGGAACACCCGAGCTTCGTCGATGAGGGATTTGTCGATCTCCTCCCAGCTTAGCTGGGTATCCGCCCCGGGCTTCCGGGCGAAGGAGAAGGAACGGTCACCGCTTTCGTCAAAGGTCACGAAGGCAAGGGTGGTGAACACAGAGTCATCTACCACAATGCCCTTCGTCACAATGCCTGCGGCATTCAGAGTCCCCAGCAGCAGATGGCCAAAAGCGTCATTGCCCACCTTCCCTAAAAAGGCGGTCTTTCTTCCGTAGGCGTTCAGCGCCGCGAGAAAATTACCGGGAGCGCCGCCGGGGTTGGCGGCCATAGTGGGATATCCGGCAGCATCTGCGGATTTTGCGGCGAAATCAATGAGCAATTCGCCCAGGGCTACTACATCAATCATGGTTTTCTCCTCTCTCAGTCCTTTGCGTTCGGATACTCTGTGCACAGCAGACGGTAAGGGGGCTCGTCCTCCTCAATGGCAGGGAAGCGGCCCATAGGGGGATTGAACCGATTATCGTGGGCATCGTCGTTGCACTGGCTGACCTCCCCCAGCAGCACAGGGCCGGTACCGGGCTCAACTTCGAAATCGTGATACAGATACTGGGTGACAAAAATGCTTTCGCCGGGAGTCAGCCGGATCTGGGTACCCGCAGGGACGGTGTAGGTTCGCCCATCGGTGTGGACGGTCACGTCGCTTTCATAGTCGATGGACTCGTCAGGCTTGGAGTTGTACACCCGGATGAGCACATTTCCGCCGCCCCGGTTGATGATATCCTCGGTTTTATACCAGTGGAAGTGATTGGGGGAATACTGGCCCTCCTTCAGGTACAGCAGCTTCTCGGCGTAGACCTTGGGATATTTTTCCTTCATGGTCTGACTGCCGTTGCGGATGGTGATGAGAGAAAAGCCGATTTTGTCAAAATTCCCCTGACCGTAGTCCGTAATATCCCAGCCCAGGCAGCAGTCCCGGACCTCGTCATACTCGTGACCCTTGGTTTCCCATTCCTCGGGGGTGAAGTGGCAGAAGGGTGGCAGATAGCAGCAGTATTTCTGGCACATGGCTTCCAGCTCACGCAGAGCCTTGTTGACTTCGGAACGTTTCATAAATAACTCTCCTTTGTATGAGATTTGAACTGCGCATAAGGCAGGGGACTGATACTATTTCCTGATTAAAATCTTAATTTTAATCAGGAAGGCATCGCCT
>UQXG01000155.1 GCA_900544945.1 uncultured Eubacteriales bacterium
CGTCAGGCGATGCCTTCCTGATTAAAATTAAGATTTTAATCAGGAAATAGTATCACAAAGCAAGACAGCGAAAATCCGAAAAACAGGCCGAAATTCAAAAGCGCTGCCTCCATGGAAAGGCCGCAGCGCAGAAGACGCTTGCCTCTGCAGACCAGAAGGACAAGCCATTGGCATGTCGCAATTGTAATTTTTTGAGCCTTACTTGATTCAAAGCAAAATCCCCAAGTCCACTTTCGTAGACTTGGGGATTTTGGTCCGAGTGTAATTATAGGATCTCAAAAAACACAGATATATCAACGGTTTGCTGGTGTCAGCAGTAGTTACAGTAAATATGCCAAAAAGTAAATGACTATGGCAGCAACACCGGCGAGGAGCAGTATTGCCACAGGAAAACGACCTGTGCGGCGAGGTTGTTGAGCAGCATCAGAGTGATCGGAAACAGTTGGACTGGCTACGGGTTTCGCACGTTGCGCCGATTTTTTGGCGGCGAGATGGTCTTCTTGGTATCTGCGAAGCTGCGTGAGCGGATCGCACCCCAATACAATGTCGTCATAAAAGCTGTTTGTGTCCTGAATGTCACGTTCTTCACAGAGTTGCAATTGTTCTGAATCGTGTGCGAGTTGATTGCGCACCCACCGAAGGTGTTTTAGCGTCCTGTATGCCTGCTCCCACGAAGGAATTGCAAGCCGTCCCTGATAAGACACCCGCTCCATATCCTCAATGTACTGGCTGACTCCATTCCGGCAGCCGTATATATCCGAGCAAAGGCGGTCTAAACGTTTATAGGCTTCAAAGAATTCGTTGTCTATCGCCTGCATAAAAACACCTCTCTTTGTGCTTATGTGGATATGAAAATAGAGTATCCATGACTGACTGTGACATGAATACTCTATTTTGGTCCGAGTGGCGAGACTCGAACTCGCGGCATCCTGGTCCCAAACCAGGCGCCCTACCAGCTGGGCCACACCCGGATAGCGCAGACATCACTGCGCAACGAGAATATTATACACGAATCCCCCGAAAAAGCAACCCCCAAAACGGATGGCTACCGTCAGAAATTCGGGAAGGCGATGGAACCGATGTGGTACAGCAGCCACATGAGAAAAAAGCCCAGTCGGGTGTGCATCCGCAGGTACACCCAGTCAAAAAGCCTTTGCCAGACGGTGTCCCCAGGGAACAGGAAGGATTGGGTCAGGGTGCAGCTTTTGGGTCGGCGGAAGGGGAACAGACCGCACCGGCGCAGGGTTGCCGTCACATGCCGAGCCTCCCGCAGGGGCAGCCGGGTGACCCCATACAGGCAGTTCCACAGCACGCTCATCAGCCGGTTGGCGGTGCCCGAATCCTCCGGGTTCTGCTGGTAGTAATCCAGCATAATGCTGGCTACGGCAATGTGGGAGCGCAGCTTTTTCTCCTGAGCCTGGGCACTGTCGGCGGTTTCCGCGGAGCCCGGACGAATCCGGTAGAAATAAACCGTGTCACGGATGGTCAGGGCGGTTGGGCGTTCCAGGGACAGTTCAAACATGAACTGCCCGTCCTCTCCGTGGGTCAGTTCCGGATGCCGGAAATTGACCCGATGGGCGGAAAGGAAGCTTCTGCGGATGAGACTGCGCCAGACCACGGCTCCGGGGCCGGGGACATTGTCCGGCAGGTTTCCCTGACGCCCCAGAGCCATCTGCTGGGAGGTGAGCACCTGCTCGAACTGAAAGCCGCCTACGATCAGCTGATCGTAGTCCGCCGCCTTCAGAATGCCCCGGAGTTTCCGAAGAATATTGGTCTGAATCACATCGTCCGCGTCCACAAACCAGATATAATCTCCCCGGGCGGCGGACAGTCCCGTGTTCCGGGCGGTGGCGACGCCGCTATTTTCTTGGGTGATGATTGTGAGATTCGGGTGCTTTGCGGAGAAAGACTTCAAAATGAATCCGCTTTTGTCTGTGGAGCCGTCGTCCACACAGATGACTTCGTAGTCCGTCTGGGGAAGATCCTGGGTAAACAGAGAGTGCAGGCACTCTTCCAGATACAGCTCCGCGTTGTAAACCGGAACCACAATACTCAAAAACAAGGCCTGCACCTCCTTCCAATCAAACGTTGAACAGGAAATTGACGATGTCTCCGTCCTTCATGACGTATTCCTTGCCTTCGCTGCGCACCAGACCCTTGGCCTTGGCGGCGGCCATGGTGCCGCAGGCCTTCATATCCTCGAAGGCAATGACCTCGGCACGGATAAAGCCCCGCTCGAAATCCGTATGAATTTTGCCCGCGGCCTGGGGCGCTTTGGTGCCCTTCTTAATCGTCCAGGCCCGGCACTCGTCGGAGCCGGCGGTGAGGAAGGAAATGAGCCCCAGCAGGGTGTAGCTGGACTTGATGAGCCGATCCAGTCCGGACTCGGCAACGCCCAGCTCTTCCATGAACATGGCCTTTTCCTCCGGGTCATCCAACTCGGCAATGTCCGCCTCCAGCTTGGCGCAGATGGGCAGGCACTGACTGCCCTCGGCGTCTGCCAGAGCTTTCACTGCCTGGTAATGCCGGTTGCTGTCCGGGTCGTTGACCTCATTTTCGGACATATTGGCAACATAAATGGTCTTTTTCAGGGTCAGCAGATCGGAGGTGGCGATAAGCGCCAGCTCCTCCGAATCGTCGGTGTAGGTGCGAGCCAGCTTGCCCTGGTTCAGATGCTCCAGAAGGCCGGAGAAGACCTCCACCTCCCGGGCAAACTTCTTGTCGCCGCCCTTCATGGCCTTCTGAGCCTTGTCGATCCGGCGCTCCACCATTTCGATGTCCGCCATGACCAGCTCCAGGTTGATGATGTCGATGTCCCGCAGGGGGTCGGTGGAGCCTTCCACATGGGTCACGTTGCTGTCCTCGAAGCAGCGCACCACATGGACGATGGCATCGGTGGTGCGGATGTTGGACAGGAACTTGTTGCCCAGACCTTCGCCCTTGGAGGCGCCCTTCACAAGACCGGCGATGTCCACAAACTCGATGACGGCGGGGGTCACCTTCTTGGGCTTGTGCAGCTCGGCAAGCCAGGTCAGCCGCTCATCGGGCACGGACACCACGCCCACGTTGGGGTCGATGGTGCAGAAGGCATAGTTGTCCGCAGGCACGCCCGCGTTGGTAATGGCGTTAAACAGAGTGGACTTGCCCACATTCGGCAGTCCCACAATACCTAATTTCATCTTTTCAAAATCTCCTTTATTCTCTAGAGTGTTTTGGATTAAGGGGGTAGCCACCGCACCAATTCCGCACCAATTTTTCTGCGGCGCACCATTTTTAACCTGCTAAAACGGTGGCCTGTTCAAACTGTTGGACGGCAATGGTCAAGGATGCGTCAGTCACATGGACGTAACGATCCATGGTGGTTTTGATACTGGAATGACCCAGCAGCTTTTGCAATACTTTCGGCATGACACCGCGCTCAATGGCCCGTGTGGCATAGGTGTGTCTCAGAGCGTGCATACTAAACCGCTTGATTTTCGCCTCATCGCACAGCTTGTACAGGTGGGTATCGTAGGAGCTGTTCTTAGCGGGTTCGCCGGTGCGGTAATTTATGAACACCAAATCCCGCATACACAGGTACCTGGTCTGGCCTGTCCGTCGATCCACGTATTCCAGGATCTGGGACAGCAGTTCTGATTCCTTACGGATGTGGCGTTCATCGTAGCACATTTTTAACACATCGTAGGCCCGAGTTGTCAGTGGAATGGTGCGGTAGCTGCTTACGGTCTTTGGGGGACCGGCACGCCAGATACCTTCACCGTGGCGATATTCCAGAGTTTTGCTGACGGTCAATGTCCGCTTTTTCCAGTCGATGGCGTCCCAGGTGAGTCCAATCATTTCCGAAGTACGCAGCCCAGTCTCCAACAGAAGAAGATACTGTCTGTAATTATGAGAGCGTTTTGCTGTCTCCAGAAATACTTTTTGTTCTTCCACAGTCAAAAACTTGATGTCATCCACAGCCCGAACAGGTTTCGTATAACGAACGCCGTTCATAGGGTGCTTTGTCAGCATGTCATTCATAACTGCGGCTCGGAACATGGTTCCCATGGTGATATACGCCTGACGAATGGTAGACCCTGCGTAGGTCGCCTCCATCCGGTTCAGGATGATCTTGCAGTGCATGGGTTTGACATCACACAGGCGCATACTGCCAATGACTGGCTGAATGTTCACACGGTACCGTTCCCGGTAATTCCGTTTGGTATTGGGGGCCAAATCTGCGATGAGATTTGTGATCCAGAACTCAAACCAGGAATCCACCGTCATTTCGGAGGAGGTGCTGTGAACGTCGTGCTTTTCTTCGTATTGCACATCGGCAAGCCAATTGCGAGCTTCTGGTAGGGTGTCAAAGTGCTTTTCTCTGCGGGAACCATTCTTCGCTGTATATCTTGCGGTATATTTTCCGTCCTTTCTCTGGCAGATGCCTTTGCCGCATTCTCTGCCTTTTA
>UQXG01000156.1 GCA_900544945.1 uncultured Eubacteriales bacterium
AACACCATGACGACCCAGCTGAATCTGCAAATCACGAAGACGGACAGCGTGGACGCTGAGAAGCTGCTGGAAGGCGCACAGTTCACCCTGAAAGAACAGGGGACAGAAACCTCCGTGGAGGTCACCACCGGTAAAGACGGCATCGCGCTCTTTTCCGGCATCCGGCGCAATACCACCTACGATCTGCGTGAGACAAAGGCGCCGTCAAATTACATGACGGCAGGACCCTGGATTCTGGAGGTTGGGAGCGACGGCGCGACGCTTTACCCGGCCACGGAGAACCCGGACGGAACGTTGGAAAAGGCCAGCGACACCGACACCGGAACGGCTTTGACCGTTACCACCGGCACCGACTCCAAGGTGTTGGAGCTTCCCATTCAGGACACCCTTTGGGGCTACGAGCTTCCCGACACCGGCGGAGCCGGGACAACCTCTTATACCGCAGGCGGCCTGACGCTGATCTTCGGCGCGGCGACCCTGTTGTATAGCCATTGCAGGCGTCGAAAGGAGGATGAGGTATCTTCCTGATACGCGAAAAGCCACCATTCCAATTCAAAATTACGATGAAAGAAGGAGCACGAAAAATGAAACACGCAAGGAAACTCGCCAGTCTCCTGCTGGCACTGGTCATGGTCTTCGCCCTGGCCACCACAGCCTTTGCCACTGGAACAGTAACAACCCCCACCACCGGCACCATTACCGTTGCGAAACCCGTTGCAGACCGAACCTATACCGCCTACAAGATTTTTGATGTGGTCTATGACGCAGAGGGTCACTATTCTTACACCATCGACAGCAGCACCAACGAATGGTACGGCACTGTCTCGACCTATGCCCAAGATACGGCGCATGGCCTGACGCTGACCCAGGTCAACGGTGGTGATACTTATGTCGTTACTACCGGCAACGGCTTCAGAGCGCCCGACTTTGCCGTGGCGTTGAAGGCGGCTGTCAATGGTATGACCGGACAGCCACTGTCCGGAGACGCTAACTCTGTCTCTGTTTCCGGCCTCCCCCTGGGCTACTACTTCGTCAGCAGCGACACCGGCGCTCTGTGCAACCTGACCACCACCAACCCTGCTGTCACCATCCACGATAAGAACGACATGCCCTTTGAGAAGACAGCCGACCAAACCGACGTGGAGGTGGGTCAGACCGTCAACTACACCATCACCAGCAAGGTGCCGGACTACACCGGCTTTGCAGCATATACCTATACGGTTGAAGATACCATGAGCAAGGGACTGACCTTTAACCAGGACGTCAAGGTAATGGTTAATGGCGAAGATGTGACTAAAGACGGAAATCAATGCCACCTTGCCTATAATGCTGGCCTAGATTACCTATAGCGCTGTTGTCAATGAAGATGCAATTGCGAAGACAGCGACAAACAAGGCAATATTGCACTACACCAACGACCCCTCCAATACGGACAAATTGACCCACAGGCCCCCAGTAATTGTAAACGTCTACAGCTCCAAGATTGTTATCGACAAGTATGAGACCGGCAACGAAAACAAGAAGCTGCCTGGCGCAGAGTTTGCCCTGTACAAGGAAGTGACCCCCGAAGGCGCTGCCGAGGCCACAAAGATGTACTACAAGTGGAATGGAACCGGCAAGAAGGTCGAATGGGTTAACACCATTGATGATGCCACTAAAGTGACAACCGATGCAAACGGCGCAGCCACCTTCGGCGGCCTTGCCGATGACACCTACTATCTGGTAGAAACCAAGGCTCCCGCCGGCTACAATCAGCTGACTGAGGCCAAGGAAGTTACGGTAGCGGGCAGCATCACGGATACCGCGAAGCTTTCTGTTACCGCTAAGGTCGCCAACAACACCGGCACGCTCCTGCCCTCCACCGGCGGCATGGGCACCACCGTCTTCTATGTACTGGGCGCTGCCCTGGTGCTGGGCGCGGTCGTCCTGCTGGTCACCAAGAAGCGCATGAGCGATGCCAATCGTTAATTCCTGAGAGTACACACTCTGTAATTCCGCTTTCTATACCTAAGTTCTGTGCCGGGGAGCGCCCCTCCCCGGCACACAGCCACAAGGAGAACCCTGTATGCGAAAACATCTGTCAACCATTGTTTTACTTTTCATATTGCTTATAGGGCTGTCCCTGTTGCTGTACCCCACCGTCAGCGACTACTGGAACTCTTTCCACCAGACCAAGGCCATTACCACCTACGCCGAAAACGTGGCCGCTCTCGACAACGCCAGCTATGATGCCATCTGGGACGCCGCCCGGCAGTATAACCGGAACCTGCTCAACCGCAGCAACAGCTTCCTCCTCTCCGATGAGCAGAAGGCCGAATACGAAAGGCTGCTGGACGTATCCGGTGTGGGGGTCATGGGCTACATCGAGATTCCCGAAATTGACGTGAGCCTGCCCATTTACCACGGCACGGAGGATTCCGTCCTACAGGTGGCCGTGGGCCATCTGGAATGGACCAGCCTGCCGGTGGGCGGGGAGAGCACCCACTGCGTCCTCTCCGGTCACCGGGGTCTGCCCAGCGCCAAGCTGTTCACCAACCTGGACAAGCTCCGGGAGGGGGATACCTTCCTTCTGCGGGTGCTGGATGAGATTCTGACCTATGAGGTGGATCAAATCCTCATTGTGGAGCCTCGGGATACCGCCGCCCTGGAAATTGTGGAAGGGGAGGACTACTGCACCCTGGTGACCTGCACCCCCTACGGCATCAATACCCACCGGCTGCTGGTTCGGGGACACCGCATCGACAATATCGAGGAAGTCAAAACCGTGCGGGTCACCGCCGACGCCATCCAGATCGAGCCAATGCTGGTGGCGCCCGTCGTGGCGATCCCCATGCTGCTGATTCTGCTGATTCTTCTGCTGCTGCCCAGGCACAGAAAGAAATAGGAGGTTTTTTCATGAGAAAGCATGTTATTTCCGGCCTGCTGGCCCTGCTTTTCCTGCTTGCTCTGCCCCTGTCCGCCGCCGCCCACCCGGTTCCGGATGAGAGCCGGAACGGCCATTGCAGCATCACCGTCTCCATGACCTACAAGGAAAAAGCCGTCCGCGGCGGCAAGCTTGCCCTGTACAAGGTGGGCGACGTGGCGGAGAACGACGGCAACTACAGCTTTGTTCCGGTGGAAGCCATTCGGGGGGACATTCCCGAATTCGGCGACATCGAGTCCCCGGAGCTGGCGGGGAAGCTGGCAAAGCTGGAAAAGAAGCTGACTCCCGTCACCGCCGATCCCGTGACCGTCGGTAAGGACGGTAAGGCGACTTTTTCCGACCTGACCTTCGGCCTGTATCTGGTGGTGCAGAAAACCGCCGCCTCCGGCTACAGGAAAATCGCTCCCTTCCTGGTGAGCGTGCCTTACCTCTACCGGGACGAATACCAATACGAGGTGACCAGCCAGCCCAAGACCGATCTGGAACGGGAGGTCAAGCCCACCTCGCCCCCCTCTTCCGGCGGCGGCGGCGGGAAGCTTCCCCAGACCGGGCAGCTGTGGTGGCCGGTGCCGGTGCTGGCCTGCGCGGGGCTTGGCTGCATCGCCGTGGGTCTGCTGCGCCGCCGGGAGGACAGGGATGAAGGCTAACCGGGGAACCGTCTGGATCAATGCGGGGCTGCTGCTGATTGCGGCGGCCCTGTTCCTTTCGGCTTACAATGAACGGGAGTCCCACGAAGCCAGGGACTCCGCCCAGCAGGTCATTGCCCAGCTGTGCGACGCGCTCCCCACGGAAGCAGGCGATGCGCTCCCCACGGAAGCGAGCGAAACCGAACCCACGACCCTTCCGGAATCCCTGCCGGATGTCCAGCGGGAGATGCCGGTGAAGACCATCAACGGTCGGGACTACATCGGCGTGCTGAGCATTCCGTCGCTGGAGCTGGAGCTGCCGGTGATCAGCCAGTGGGACTATCCCGCATTGAAGGTTGCCCCCTGCCGGTATGCAGGCTCGCTGTATCAGGACAACCTGATCCTCTGCGCCCACAACTATGCGTCCCATTTCGGAAAGCTGAAGGAGCTCCAACCCGGGGACATCGTCCTGTTTACAGATATGGATGAACATGTGGTGACCTTCCAGATGGTGGAGCGGGAGACGCTGAACCCCATGGACGCGGAGGGGATGGAAGCAGGGGACTGGGATCTGACGCTGTTTACCTGCACCATTGGCGGACAGACCCGTGTGACGATCCGGCTTGAACGGGTGGAAGTATTCCGGAATCCCGAAACGGAAGAACCCGCCAAATCCGAAAAATAAACGCACAATCCTGCAAAAGCTTTCGGCGAGAAATGCAAGGGAGGTAGGAACCGTGAAAAGGGTGTTTGCATGGCTGACCGTCTGCCTGCTGGCCTTGGCGCTGGCAGGGTGCGGCACGGCCTCTCCGGCGGAGACCGTGCCCACGGAGGCCGACAAAACGGACGACAACTACC
>UQXG01000157.1 GCA_900544945.1 uncultured Eubacteriales bacterium
TCAAAAATCAGAGATTTTTGCCAGCTCCCTTTACACAAGGGAGCCTTTGGGTGCTTCCGCACCAGCGCAATTACTCGAGAGCGACCTCATCCGGCTCTTCGAGCCATCCATAATCATGGTATGATTGCCACCGGCAATCATCAATATTTTAATTCGCTGCGCGGAGCACCACCCCTCCCAGGGGAAGGCTCACTCACGCAAAAAACGCCCCAGGCAAAAGCCTGGGGCGAAATTGTGTCAGAAACTTACTGAAAATTATTCAGCAACCTCGGTGACAACACCGGAACCGACGGTACGGCCGCCCTCGCGGATAGCGAAACGCAGGCCCTTCTCGATAGCGATGGGGGTGATCAGCTCAACGTTCATCACGACGTTATCGCCGGGCATGCACATCTCAACGCCTTCGGGCAGGGAGATGATGCCGGTCACGTCAGTGGTACGGAAGTAGAACTGAGGACGATAGTTGTTGAAGAAGGGAGTATGACGGCCGCCTTCTTCCTTGGACAGGACGTAAACCTGGCCGGAGAACTTGGTGTGAGGATGGATGGAGCCGGGCTTGCAGAGAACCTGACCACGCTCCACGTTCTTCTTGTCAACACCACGCAGCAGAGCGCCGATGTTGTCGCCGGCTTCTGCGTAGTCCAGCAGCTTGTGGAACATCTCGATGTCGGTAACGACAGTGGGAGTCTTCTCTTCCTTCAGGCCAACGATCTCAACGGGCTCGTTCTTCTTGACGATACCACGCTCCACACGACCGGTAGCAACGGTGCCACGGCCGGAGATGGTGAACACGTCCTCAACGGGCATCAGGAAGGGCTGGTCAGCCTTACGGTCAGGAGTGGGGATATAGGAGTCGACAGCGTCCATCAGCTCCTTGATGCAGGCATACTCGGGAGCGTCGGGATCCTTGGACTCGGAAACCAGAGCATTCAGAGCGGAGCCCTTGATGATGGGGGTGTCGTCGCCGGGGAAGTCGTACTCGTTCAGGGTCTCGCGGACTTCCATCTCGACCAGCTCCAGCAGCTCCTCGTCGTCAACCTGATCGCACTTGTTCAGGAACACAACGATATAGGGCACGCCGACCTGACGGGCCAGCAGCAGGTGCTCACGGGTCTGAGCCATGGGGCCGTCGGTAGCAGCGATAACCAGGATAGCGCCGTCCATCTGAGCAGCACCGGTGATCATGTTCTTGATATAGTCGGCGTGACCCGGGCAGTCAACGTGAGCATAGTGCCGATGATCGGTCTCGTACTCAACGTGAGCGGTGTTGATCGTGATACCACGAGCCTTCTCTTCGGGAGCCTTATCGATGGAAGCGTAGTCCTCGAAGGCGGCCTGACCCTTCAGAGCCAGATACTTGGTGATAGCGGCGGTCAGAGTGGTCTTGCCGTGGTCAACGTGGCCGATGGTGCCAATGTTAACGTGGGGCTTATTTCTCTCAAACTTCTGCTTTGCCATTTGAAATATTCCTCCTAGTTAATGATTGTAAAGTTTAATTAACAACTTAGGTTTGTGCCATCCCGCACATTGAGTACATCATACTACAATTGCCGCGGAAACACAAGAGAAATTTTTGAAATTTCCCGGAAAATATCTGTAATTCCGGCGGGAAGAACTCTCCCCGCCAGGGAATCACATCAGTCTCTGCCCCGAGCCTTGATGATCTCTTCGGTCTTGGACTTGGGCAGCTCGGCGTTGTGGCTGGGCTCCATGGTGTAGTTGCCGCGGCCCTGAGTCTTGGAACGCAGGTCGGTGGCGTAACCGAACATCTCAGCCAGAGGCACGTTGGCATCAATCTGGACGGCACCGGTACGGGTGATCTGGCCCAGAATGTTGCCCCGGCGGGCGGTGATGTCGCCGATAACGGTGCCCATATACTCATCGGGCACGGTAACGGAAACCTTCATGATGGGCTCCAGGATGGTGGGATCGGCCTTCCGGCAGGCCTCCTTGAAGGCCATGGAACCGGCGATCTTGAACGCCATTTCGGAGGAGTCCACTTCGTGGTAGGAGCCGTCGAACAGGGTGACCTTCACGTCCACAACGGGGTAGCCGGCCAGAACACCGGCCTCCATGGCGCCCTGGATACCGGCGTCAACCGCAGGGATATACTCCTTGGGGATGGCACCGCCCACCACGGCGTTGATGAACTCGTAGCCCTTGCCGGGCTCGTTGGGCTCCACATGGATCTTGACGTGACCATACTGGCCCTTACCGCCGGACTGACGGGCGTACTTGGTTTCCTGATCCACCGCCTTGCGGATGGTCTCCTTGTAGGAAACCTGGGGTGCGCCAACGTTGGCTTCCACCTTGAACTCACGGAGCAGACGGTCAACAATGATCTCCAGGTGCAGCTCGCCCATGCCGGCGATGATGGTCTGCCCGGTCTCCTTGTTGGTGTAGGTCCGGAAGGTGGGATCCTCTTCCGCCAGCTTGCTCAGGGCAATGCCCATCTTCTCCTGACCGGCCTTGGTCTTGGGCTCGATGGCAACCTCGATAACGGGCTCGGGGAAGACCATGGACTCCAGAATGATGGGATGATCCTCATCGCAGAAAGTATCACCGGTGGTGGTGTTCTTCACACCCACAACGGCGGCGATATCACCGGCGTAAACCATATCGATGTCTTCCCGGTGATTAGCGTGCATCTGCAGGATACGGCCCATGCGCTCCTTGACACCCTTGGTGCAGTTGAGCACGGAGGTGCCCTTCTCCAGGGTACCGGAGTACACACGGAAGTAGCACAGCTTGCCGACATAGGGGTCGGTGGCGATCTTGAAGGCCAGAGCGGAGAAAGGAGCCTCGTCGGAAGCGGGACGGAAGTCCTCTTCCTCGGTCTCGGGGTTCACGCCCTTGATGCCCTTCTTGTCCAGGGGGCTGGGCATATAGTCCACAACCGCGTCCAGCAGCTCCTGCACGCCCTTGTTCTTGTAGGAAGTACCGCAGACAACGGGAACCATCTCGTTGGCGATGGTGGCCCGGCGGATGACGGTCTTGATCTCCTCGACAGTGATCTCCTCGCCCTCCAGGTACTTCATGGCCAGGTCGTCGTCCAGAGCGGTGACGGCGTCCAGCAGCTTCTCGTGGTACTCGTTGGCCAGATCCACCATATCCTCGGGGATTTCCTCGGTACGCACATCCTTACCCAGCTCATCATAGAAGACGTTTGCCTTCATGGTCAGCAGGTCGATGTTGCCCTTGAAGAAGGCCTCGGAGCCGATGGGCAGCTGAATGGGCACAGCGTTGCACTTCAGGCGCTCGTCGATCATGGTCAAGACCCGGTAGAAGTCGGCGCCCATGATGTCCATCTTGTTGACGTAAATCATCCGGGGAACCTTGTACTCGTCGGCCTGACGCCAGACGGTCTCGGTCTGGGGCTCCACGCCGCCCTTAGCGCACAGAACGGTGACAGCACCGTCCAGAACACGCAGGGAACGCTCCACCTCAACGGTGAAGTCAACGTGGCCCGGGGTGTCGATGATGTTCAGACGGCAGCCCTTCCAGAAGCAGGTGGTAGCAGCGGAGGTGATGG
This sequence comes from uncultured Eubacteriales bacterium, assembly GCA_900544945.1. Lineage (GTDB taxonomy): Bacteria > Bacillota > Clostridia > Oscillospirales > Oscillospiraceae > Faecousia. The sequence goes on from UQXG01000157.1 coordinate 3,533, forward strand.
TAATACCACGCTCCTGCTCCTGAGCCATCCAGTCCATGGTAGCGGAACCGTCATGGGTCTCACCGATCTTGTAGTTCTTACCGGTGTAGAACAGAATACGCTCGGTAGTAGTGGTTTTGCCGGCATCGATGTGAGCCATGATGCCGAAGTTTCTGGTATTTTCCAGGGAATACTGTCTAGGCATTGATTCTCTCCTTGATTACCAGCGGAAATGGGCGAAGGCCTTGTTGGCTTCGGCCATCTTGTGGACGTCCTCGCGCTTCTTCACAGACGCACCGGTGTTGTTGGCAGCGTCCATGATCTCAGCGGCCAGCCGCTCCTTCATGGTGTTCTCGCTGCGGCTCCGGCTGTACAGGGTGATCCACCGCAGACCCAGGGTCTGACGACGGTCGGGGCGGACTTCGATGGGCACCTGGTAGGTGGCGCCGCCCACCCGGCGGGCCTTCAGCTCCACAGCGGGCATGATGTTTTCCATGGCCTGCTGGAAGACTTCCAGACCGTTCTTGCCGGTCTTGTTCTCGACAATTTCAAACGCACCATAAACGACCTTCTGGGCAACACCCTTCTTGCCGTCCAGCATGATGCTGTTTACGAGCTTGGTAACCAGAACGGAATTGTAATTAGGATCCGGAAGGACCTCTCTCTTGGGAACATTACCTCTTCTGGGCACTTTGCTTCCCTCCTTCATAATATAATGATTTCATCGGTACTCGAAAGTGTGACTTTCGTTGTGCCTGGCCAGAGGTTTCATCTATATAAAACCATCTTGGCAAGGCGAAGCCTTGCGAACGGGCTTGGAAAAGTCAAATTGGGTTGGCGGAAAGAAACTTACTTCT
>UQXG01000158.1 GCA_900544945.1 uncultured Eubacteriales bacterium
ATGAAAGTACTATGTTATTACATGAAAAAATCTAATTAAAATGAGGGGGCAAAACGCTATATGTTTCTAATATTCGGCAAAACGCCACTCAAGTGAGACTATGGGCGGCGTTTCCATATAGATCAAACGGAAAGGAGGTTTCCCGTTGCTGGCCAGTCTGCTGACTGGTCTTTTTTTATGCCATGACGAAGGAGGTTAAAGATGGCAGACGATAAAAAGAACATCGGCCCGGAGGTCGAAAAGCCCGGTGAGACGCCCCAAGAGAAAAAGGCGGGGCCAATCAAGGACACGCCCTCAACACCGGAGCAGCCGGCTCCCGGTGCGGCGGAGGCCCCCGTGGTGGAAGTTGCACCGAAAGTGCCGCCCGATCCCACGGTAGAAAACCAGCCCGAGGAAAAGGCCGCTCCCGCTCCCAAGGTGCTGGATTTCAGCGCCGCAAAAAATAAGGCTCCGGCAAAGGAGGAAACAGCGCCGGAGAAAAAGCCTGACAAGGAACAGGCGGTGGAAAAGCCCAAGCGTGGCCGTCCGGCTAAAACGGACAAGACCGCTCCCGCTGAAAAGCCTAAGCAGCCCCGAGACAAAATGTCCCAAAGTAAAAAAGTTCCCGGCAAGGAGGCTCCCATTCCCCCAAAGACGGAGGCGGCTCCCAAGGAGGCCAAAACTCCCGAAGAGGAGCAGCCTGCCGCTCCCCGTGACGCTACCCGCTCTGCCGAGCCGGAGCAGATCGTCTATATCAATCTGTCCGAGCTGCATCCGTTCAAAAATCATCCTTTCGGTGTCCGTGACGATTCGGAAATGAAAGGACTGGTGGAGTCGGTCAAGGCCAGCGGTGTCAATCAGCCTGCGCTGGTGCGTCCCCGTGAGGACGGCGGCTATGAGATTATTGCGGGCCACCGCCGACAGAAAGCAAGTGAGCTGGCCGGATTTGCCAATATGCCCTGTATCGTCCGCAACATGACGGATGATGAGGCTATCCTTGCCATGACGGATGATAACCTGCGGCACAGAGAAAAAATCCTGCCAACCGAAAAGGCCAATTCTCTGAAAATGCAGGTGGAGGCCATCAAGCACCAAGGCGGCCCCGGTCTGGGTGAGGACGCAGGTAAACGCTCCACCGAGATTGTCGGTGAGCGCAACGGCATGAACTACAAACAGGTACAGCGGTATATCCGCTTGACCGAGCTTGTGCCGGAATTGCAGAAAATGTTGGATGAAAAGGGACTGGCGTTCACTCCCGCTGTGGAGATTTCTTTCATCCGGCCCAAGCATCAGCAGTATATCGCAATTTCTATTGAGGGGCAGCAGTCCACACCCTCGCTGTCGCAGGCCCAGCAGCTCCGCAAGCTGGATAAAGAGGGCAAGCTCAACCCGGATGTGATCGACGGTATTCTGTCACAGGTAAAGAAAAAGGAGGATCGGAACGTGATTATCAATGGCGCAGAACTGGAAAAGTATTTCGGCAAGGATAAATCTCCCCGTGAGATGAAGGATCAGATCATCGCCCTGCTGGACGATTGGAAGGCCAAGCAGCTGCCCGAGCTGGCGAAGCCCCAGAAGAAAACCGAAAAGGCTCTGTAACCTCGAGACAATTTGTCCCGAGGTTTTTCTTTTGGAGGTAGCCAATGGGCGCTATTCTGGAAGCCTACATTACCAACCTTGGTAAATACGCCGAGGGACAGCTCGTAGGCGAAACATTGAAATTCCCAACCACAACGGAGGAGGTGCAGGCGCTTCTAAAGCGCATCGGCGTGGACGGCGTGCGATATGAGGAGATATTCATAACCAGCTTCGATAGTGATGTGCTGGGGTTGCATGAGCATTTGGGCGAGTACGAAAATATCGACGAGCTGAATTACTTTGCCGCCCTGCTGTCGGAAATGGATCAAAGCGATTTGGAAAAGTTTGAGGCCGTCATAGACGCTGGCGAATATACGGGCAGCGTGAAGGACTTAATCAATCTGACCCAAAATCTTGATTGCTTTGAATTTTATTCCGGTATCCACAGCGAGGAAGATTTGGGCCGTATGTATATCCTCGACTTTGAGGCCATGGCTGTGCCGAAGCATTTGATCGACTATATCGACTATGAGGCGTATGGCCGGGATGTACGGATCAATGACGGCGGCCACTTCGCCCCCGGTGGGTATGTGGCCGATAACCATAGCAGCTTTGTGGAGCTATACACCGGGCGGGATGATATTCCCGACGAACACCGGGTATTCTCCATGCCCAGGCTGTCCATCCGGGAACAGATGGCAGCCTTTAAGGAGGTCATTGACCGTTCCTCGCTGGAGGGTGAGCGCAAGCTGCCAAAACCTGGCCGTGAGGATCGGTAGATACTTCGAGACAATTTGTCCCAAGGAGGTGATGAAAGCTGGTCGATGAGGACATTTCCCGTCGTACAATCGCAATTTCCATGAAAGCAAGCAAACTGACGGCCCGGAGCCTTGCCTATGCACTCCGGGCCGTTGGCCGTAAGATCGCCAAGAAATACCGGGCAAGCAAAACGCCCCACGGTAAACAGAGCGTCAAAAAGCTCATGGCCCACGGCGTTGCTACCAACAGCATAGAGCTTTCAGGCGATACCAAAACCTTTGACCGTGTGGCCCGGAAATGGAATGTTGACTATGCCTTTTATAAGGCGGGGCCGGACAAATATCTGCTGTTCTTCAAGTCGGGACAGGCCGATGCCATCACCGCCTGTTTTTCGGAGTATTCCAAAAAGGTGCTGAATAAGTCTAAGTCCCGGCGTACTCCCATCCGGGAGCAGCTCAAACAGGGCACAGACCAGCTTGCCAAGGATAAGTCCCATAAGAAGGAACGCACGAAAGAGGTGGCACATGAAAACAGATAAAATCCGCAAATTTCTTTTGCCCAATATCCCGTATCTGTTTATCAGCTGGGCCATCCTCAAAATCAGTACGGCCTACCGCATGGCTGCCGGAGCGGAGTTTCTCACAAAAGCTATGGGCATCGGCCAGACCATCGCCCCGGCTTTTGCCGATCTTGCGCCGGGGCTGAATCCCGTGGACTGGCTTGTTGGCATTATGGGTGCAGTTGGTTTCCGGCTGCTGATCTACATGAAAAGCAAGAAAGCAAAGAAATTCCGGCGTGACGAGGAGTATGGCTCTGCCCGGTGGAGTGCATAATTTTAAGTGTAAATGACACATACATGGACGCACAGGAGGTTATGCACATGACTGATTATAGCAAAATTACAGCCCTTTACTCCCGCCTTTCCGTAGGCGATGAGGACAGGGACGGCGGCGAGAGCAACAGTATACAGAACCAGAAGAAATTTCTGGAAAGCTACGCCAGACAGTTAAAGCTGACGAATATCCGGCACTATATCGACGATGACGAAAGCGGCAGGTTTTTTGACCGTTCCGCCTATTCCCGCATGATGGACGATGTAGAAAACGGGAAAATCGGTGTCTGCATTATGAAAGACCTGACGCGCTGGGGGCGCGACTATCTCCAAGTCGGCAACGCTATGGAGATATTCAGACGGAACAACGTGCGCTTTATCGCAGTCAACAACGGCATAGACAGCGAGAAACCCGACACGCTGGAGTTTGCGCCCTTTATCAACATCATGTCGGAGTGGTACGCAAAGGACATCAGCAAGAAAGTGAAAACGGGCATTACAACCAAAGGCATGAGCGGAAAGCCGATTGCCACCGAAGCCCCCTACGGCTATATGAAAGACCCGGACAACAAGGATTTTTGGATAATCGACGAGGAAGCCGCCGAGGTTGTGCGCCTTATTTTTCGTCTGTTTATCGGCGGGAAGAACCGCAACCAAATTGCCGTGTATCTGAAAAATGAGCAAATCCCTACCCCCACTTTCTACATGAAAGACCGAGGACGTGGGACGTGTAAAAACAAGGCGCTCAATGAGGATAACCGCTGCAAGTGGAACAAAGCCACCTTGACCCATATCCTTACGCGGCAGGAGTATTGCGGCGATGTAGTCAATTTCAAAACCACAAAGCATTTCCGGGACAAGCGGAACCACTATATAGACCGGAGCCAATGGCGGATAACCGAGAACGTGCATGAGCCGATTATTGACCGCACCGATTTTGAAACTGCACAGCGGATTTTAGAAAACGCGCCAGTCAAACGCCCCAACGGAGACGGAGAAATCCACCCTCTGTCCGGCTTGCTTTTCTGTAAAGACTGCGGCGCAAAAATGCACATTCGTATAGATTACCGGAATGGCGGCAAGCGCCATGTTGCCTATTGCAGCGAGTACCACAAGGGGAAAGCCAAGAACCCCAAATGCCATTCCCCGCACATCATGGACGCGGACTTGCTCATGCAGACCATCGCGGAAGTGCTGAAGA
>UQXG01000159.1 GCA_900544945.1 uncultured Eubacteriales bacterium
CCTCGCTGTCCCGGGTGACAATGGCCTCGCTGTGGCCGGTGGAGTGGGCGGCGATGTGAGAAACCGCCTCCCGGACGTTTTCCACGCACTTGACTGCCAGAATGTAGTCCAAAAATTCCGTGTCAAAGTCCCGTTCTCCGGCAGGCACACCGGGAATGTACTTGGCCGCTTCCTCGTCCAGCCGAAGCTCCACCTTCGCCCCGATGCGCTCGTAAAGCTTGGGCAGAAATTCCGGGGCAATGGCCCGGTCAACCAGCAGCACCTCCTCGGCGTTGCACACGCTGGGGCGGCTGGTTTTGGCGTTCTCAATGATGTTCAGCGCCATGTCCTGATCGGCGGTTTTCTCCACATACACATGGCAGATGCCGGTTCCCGTGGCAATGCAGGGCACAGTGGCCGTGCGGACACAGGCGGAAATCAGCCCCGCCCCGCCTCTGGGAATCAGCAGATCGACGTAGCCATCAGCGGTCATCAAGGCCGTGGCACTGTCCCGGCTGGTATCCTGAACCAGATTCACGGCGTTTTCCGGGATGCCCGCCTGGCGCAGCCCTGCCCGGAGAGCATCGACAATGGCGGTCGCACTGCGGATGGCCTCCTTGCCGCCCCGAAGAACGCACACGTTGCCGCTTTTCAAGGTCAGAGCCGCCGCGTCGGAGGTCACGTTGGGGCGGCTTTCATAAATGATAGCAATGACGCCCATGGGCACGGATACCTTGTCAATTTTCAGGCCGTCCGGACGGGTGTGGCTGTCTAAAATAAGCCCCACCGGGTCGGGAAACGCGGCCACCTGCCGGATGCCCTGCGCCATGGCTCGGATTCTGTCCTCGGTCAGCCGGAGTCTGTCCAGCATCACATCGGAGATTTTTCCCTGAGCCTCCGTTAAGTCTTCGGCGTTTGCCTTCAGAATCTCCCCGGCATGGGCTTCCAGGCTGTCCGCCATGGCCAGAAGTCCCCGGTTCTTTTCCTCCGTGCCGAGGGCGGCGACCCGGGGCCTGGCCGCCTTAGCCTGTTCTAACAGTTCCTTCATACGCTTTCCCCCACAAATCGGGTGCCTATCGGCTTTCCCTCCACAATGTCATACAGAAGCCGTGGCTCGCTTCCGTTGGCGATGACCATTTCACAGCCGCAGTTCAGGCAGATTTCCGCCGCCCGGAGCTTGGTCACCATGCCGCCGGTGCCCTGGTCGGTGCTGCTTACCCCGGCAAGGGCTCGGATACCGTCGTCCACCCGGTGCACCACCGGCAAAAGCTTTGCCGTGGGGTCTGCGTGGGGATCGGCGGTATACAGTCCGTCAATATCCGACAACAGCACCAGGAGATTGGCCTCCACACTTTCGGCCACCATGGCGGCCAGAGTATCGTTGTCGCCGATGACGATTTCGTCAGTGGCCACGGTGTCATTCTCGTTAATCACCGGTACCGCCCCCAGCTCCAGCAGCCGGTTCAGGGTGTTGGTAAAATTGGCGTGCCGGGTTTCGTTGCTCAGGTTATCCGCCGTAATCAGCAGCTGCGCCACGGTATGGTGATACTCGCTGAAAAGCTTGTCGTAGACGTACATCAGCTCGCACTGGCCCACGGCAGCAGCCGCCTGCTTGGTGGGAATATCCCGGGGCCGGGCGCGCAGGCCCAGCTTGCCCACCCCCATGCCGATGGCACCGGAGGACACCAGAATCAGCTCATGGCCCGCGTTGCGGATGTCGCTCATGGTCTTGCATAGCTCCTCCACCCGGCGGATGTTCAGCTGTCCCGTGGCATAGGCCAGGGTGGATGTGCCGATTTTCACAACAATGCGCATTGGTCTGTCCCCCTTCTGTTTTTCTGATTATATCAGCTTTTTTCCGCAAAGGGAAGCCCCAAATGTAAAAACACAATTCCCCCATATCGCTTTCAGCCTTCTCAAAACTTCCGGTGCAGTCCCTCCGGGGGCAATGTTCTTGTCCCGGCAAGAACATTGAGAAGAAGCCGGCTTAAGGGGCGCTGCCGAAAAGCCGCCCCCTTAAGAATCCCCCGGCCGCTCCGCCGGAACTGCCCCAAAATATTTCGGGTTGCTATGGGTGTTTTTGTCGGAGACGCTCGAATAGGTCAGAAGGCAGCATACCAAAAAACGCACCTCCGAAAAACCGGAGGCGGTTTCTCTTCGAAGGGAATTTTCATAAAATCCCTTTCCTTTTTCCTTACGGAACAGTACTTTTTGCGGAAAAAGACAGCTTCTTTTCTGGCCTTTATTTTGTTTCCATTCCTCCCCTGTTTTTCCGGAAAAAGCCGGGAATTTGTGGTGGAAAACGACACAAGCTATGCCTGCGGAAAGAAAAAGCCGATTTTCCCCGAAAACCGGTGTCCTTTCCCGAAAAACCACCATAAGGAGAGAGTTCAAATGAGCAGCAACAATAACAAGCTTAACGTTCCCCAGGCCAAGCAGGCCATGGAGCAGTTCAAGATGCAGGCCGCTTCCGAGGTCGGTGTGAATCTGCAGAACGGCTACAACGGCAACCTGACCTCCCGGGAGGCCGGCTCCGTGGGCGGCCAGATGGTCAAGAAAATGATCGAGGCCTACGAAAGCGGTATGCAGTAACCAAAAAGCGGACAGCCCACCGGCTGCCCGCTTTTTGCTGTTTTCCGAAAAATCAGGCCAGGCCCTTCTCCTTGCCCAGGTTCAGGAGGGCGGCGCGGATGCGGTTGAACCGCTGCTGGGCATCGGCGTCAGAGGCGTAGCAGGCGGTGACGATGCGGATATGTCCCCTGCCCTGGGTTCCATAGGGAATGCCGCTGTTGACCATAATTTTCGCGTCCTCCATGAGCCGCGCCACCACCTCGTCGGCAGTGCCCAGCTTCTCCACGTTCAGCCAGGACAGAATGCCGCTTTCCGAGGGGCGCATGAATACCCCGGGGATATCGTGAAAGCTCTCGTAGGCCAGACGGCGGCGGCGTTCCAGTCGGACGTAATTGCTTTGCAGATAGTCCCGATCCTGCACAGCGGCAATGGCTCCGATCGAGGACAGGGTGCAGGGAGCCCCCAGCACATTCACGGCTCCGCCGTAAAGGGTGTCCATGATCTCGGCGCAGGCGTAGACATAGCCAATCCGGAAGCCGGACAGGCCGATGCCCTTGGAAATGGAGCACACCGTCACCGTCCGCTCCCACATGCCCGGAAGGGTGCAGGGATGGACAAACTCGATGCCGTCGAAAATGTGATCCTGGAAGGCCTGGTCGGACACCAGCACCAGGTCGTGCTCCACGATAAATTTACAGAGCATTTCCAGATTCTCCCGGCGGAAGACCGTGGTGGTAGGGTTATTGGGATGGGTAATGAGCACCATTTTCGTCCGGGGAGTCACCCGCTTTTCCAGTTCCTCCAGCCGGAGCTGATAGTTGTCCGCCTCGTAAAGGGGCACCGCCACCGGCACCGCTCCCAGAAGCTTGGGGTTCAGGAAATTGGAGGGGTAGCTGGGGTCCGGAATCAGCACCTCGTCCCCCTCCTCCAGGAAGGGCATCATGGCATACAGAAGGCCGCTGTCCGAGCCGGGGGTGACGATCACGTTCCGGTTGGGGTCAATGGGGAGCCCCGTCCGCCGGGTGATGTCCTGAGCCAGCACGGCCCGCAGCTCCGGCATACCGATGGGCAGGGTGTAATGGGAGGGGGTGCCGGCGGCCAGAGCCGCCTGCATGGCCGTCTTCACCGATTCCGGCACGGAAGGGTCCGGGTAGAAGGGGTCGGCCCAGGCCATGACCTCGCCGCCGGCGGCCTGGAATTTGGCCACCCCGTCGCCCACGTCCGCCTTCTGGGTCTTGGCGAAGATGCCGCCCTGTAAGGGACGGAAGCGGCTGTTCATTTTGTCCTTGATGTTCATAGTAAGCTGCTCCTTTATTCTGCGCCCGGAATACTGAGCCGGGGTTTTGTTCACAATGCGAGGACAAGCATAGTGCCTGTCGTGGAATTTTTTGGGATTTCTATTGACAGTCCCCTATTTTCCTGGTAGAATACTGCTAAACCGTTGACGAGCAGGTTGCGTTTCCGTAACGATTTTCAGCGAGCCGGGCAGGTGGAAGCCGGTAATGTCTGTGGATGCGCGTGGGGCTCTGAGGGCTGGGTGAACCGGATTCCGGTAGCCGCGGCCGTGGGATTCGCGTTAAGAATCGGGAAAACTCCGTTTTCCGTGAGTGGGCTTCGGCCAAACAAGGTGGTACCGCAGGAACTGTCCTGTCCTTGACGACACTGTCAAGGGCGGGTTTTTTGTTTTTCATACTGAACTCCAATTAAAATCTTTAAAAAAGATTTTAATTGCCTGAAGG
>UQXG01000160.1 GCA_900544945.1 uncultured Eubacteriales bacterium
GGCTCGCAATGACTTTGTTCTATTTGGGCACTTTGCTATTTTGAGACAGCTCCTTTCGTAAAAACTCGTAGGGGCCGATGCCCTTCATCGGCCCGCCGGTACACCCTGCCGCCATCCCAGGACGCTGATGGTCTCGCTCCTACAGCGCCGCACCCCGCGTCCCCTTGAATAGCCACTTGAAACTCCGCCTTTTTTCTGGTATGATAGCCGGAAGAAAGGCGGGTTTTGCCATGATAAATGTTTGCGATATTCAGGTGATGAAGCCATTGCTTTCCCAGCACGGCTTTCACTTTTCCAAGGCCAAGGGTCAGAATTTTCTCATCGCCCCCTGGGTACCCCAGTCCATTGCCGAACAGGCCGGGGTGGACGAAACCGCCGGTGTGCTGGAAATCGGCCCGGGCATCGGCCCGCTGACCCAGCAGCTGTGCCTGCGGGCGAAAAAAGTCTGCGCCGTGGAGCTGGACGAGCGCTTAGCGCCCATTCTTGAGCTGACCGTAGGCGAATTTGACAACCTGGAAATCATCTGGAACGACGTGCTCCGGTTGGATCTTCCCGCCCTGGTCAAGGGCGAATTTGAGGGTCTTCGCCCCATGGCCTGCGCCAACCTGCCCTACTACATCACCTCCCCCATCCTCACCGCCCTGCTGGAAGCGGACTGCTTCGATTCCGTCACCGTCATGGTGCAAAAGGAAGTAGCCCAGCGGATTGCCGCCACCCCGGGAAGCGAGGATTACAGTGCCTTTTCCGTGTTCTGCCAATATTACGCCCAGCCCGAACTTCTCTTCGAGGTGCCCGCCCACTGCTTCCTGCCTCAGCCCAAGGTGACCTCCGCCGTCATTCAGCTGAAAGTTCGCCAGAACCGGGACTGGGGGCTTGCGGACGAGAGCATCTTCTTCCGAACCGTCCGGGCCAGCTTCGCCATGCGCCGGAAGAAGCTGAGCAACGGCCTGGCCTCCGGCTTTCCGGAGCTGGGCAAGGCCGGCGCCGCCCAGGTGATCGCCGCCGCGGGCTTTGACCCCAACGTCCGGGGAGAGACACTGAGCATCCCGGAATTTGTAAGACTAGCCAATGAAATCGTCAAATGGAGAGAAACATGATCGAATTTTTACTGCTGGACCTGGATGACACCATTCTGGACTTCCACAAGGCCGAGCGAATCGCCCTGAGCAAAACCATCCGTTCCTTCGGAATTGCGCCTACGGAGGCCATTCTGAACCGCTACCACGAAATCAACAAATGGCACTGGGAGCAGCTGGAAAAAGGAAAGCTCACAAGGCCTCAGGTGCTGGAGGGGCGGTTTGTCCAGCTCTTCCGGGAGCTGGGGCAGGAGGTCAGCGCCGCCGACTGTATGAAGTCCTATGAGCACAATCTGTCCATCGGCCACTATTTTCTCCCCGGAGCGGAGGAGGCCGTGAAGCGGCTCCACGAAAAATACCGGCTGTTTCTTGTGAGCAACGGCACCGCCGTGGTTCAGCAGGGCAGGCTCACCAGCGCCAATCTGTACCCCTGGTTTGAGAAAGTGTTTATCTCCCAGGAAATCGGCTTCAACAAGCCGGATAAGGCCTTCTTCGACCGGTGCTTTGCTCAAATTCCCGGCTTCGACCCAAGCAAGGCTCTGATGGTGGGCGACAGCCTGACCTCGGACATTCAGGGCGGCATCAACGCGGGACTTCGAACCGTCTGGGTCAATCCCGCTCACAAGCCCGCCGACAAAATCCACCCAGATTACGAAATCGAGGGGCTTTCCCAGCTGGAAACCCTTCTGGAGGAACTGTAATGGAATACGAACTGGTGCATGAAATTCAGAACCTCTGCCGGAACAACCAGATGCGCGACGTTTTCTTTGAGGAAGTGGAATGCGACGACCCTGAGGAATATCTGCGCCGACGGCTGTCCGGTCATAAAATCGAGCTGTCCGCCGACCCCGGCTCAAACGGTGCCGTCACCATCCACGCCGTGGTGGACGGCCTGATGGAAAAGTACGTCTTTACCCCAATCTAAAATGGAAGGTGTCATTGCGAACCAGTGACCGATGTCACTGGTGTGGCCCCCTCCGGGGATTTCCTCCGGTCACAATCCCCCGGTCATTCCGAGAACCATCAAAAAAGCGCAAAGGCTCCCCTTGCTGACCAAGGGGAGCTGTCATAGCCGTCTCCCGCAAGGCCATGACTGAGGGGATCAGAACTCCCATCTTTTTGTGTGCTCTCATTGACGCAGTTTGACAATCCCTCAGTCAAAAATCAGAGATTTTTGCCAGCTCCCTTTACGCAAGGGAGCCCTTGCCCGCCAACCCCGCATATCTATAAATTTGGAGAACATCATGAAACATTTTCACCTGCTGCCCTGGGTCATCGTTGCCCTGCTGATTCTGGCGGCCTTTATCCTGCGCTTTGTCCTCTGGGGCTACAGCTTTTCCGCCCTGGTCTGCTGCTGCCTCGCCGGCATCATCGCCTTCTATGAGATCACCGGAATGCTTCTTCCCGTCTATCCCGCTGTCGTCCCCATCCTCCGCCGGATTTTCACCGGCTGTCTTGCCGTTGGCATCGCCGTTGTCACTGTCACCGAGGGTATCATCATCAAGGCCAGCTTCGGTTCTCCGGAGGAGCCCATCGAATATCTGGTGGTGCTGGGAGCCAAGGTGCGCGCCACCGGCCCCTCCGCCTCCCTGTGGGATCGGATTTACGGAGCCTACGACTACCTGTCCCAGCACCCGGATGTGATCGCCGTAGTGTCCGGCGGCAAGGGCGACGACGAGCCCATGGCCGAGGCCACTGCCATGTGGGAAAAGCTGGTGGAGCTGGGCATTGCCCCGGATCGGATCTGGATTGAGGACAAGGCCACCTCCACCTGGGAAAATCTTCATTTTGCCCTTGACCTGATTGAAGAAAAAACCGGCAGCCGCCCGACGAAAATCGGCGTGCTGTCCAGCGAATACCACCTGTACCGGGCCAGCCTGTTCACCAAGGCCTGCGGCGTGGAATTTGTGGGCATTCCCGCGAAAACCAGCAACGTTTCCCAGCTCATCAACCACTTCATGCGGGAGGTCGCCGGCGTCTGGCACTACTGGCTCCTGGGGAATCAGTACAAAACGTTATGACAACGTTCCGCAAATACGCCGAAGCACCGGCTCTCCTTGAGAGCCGGTGCTTCTTTTCTTTATCCGCTTACTTATGCAGCGCCTTGCGCAGCACAGGGATCATCAGCATTGCCACGCCGCCGCCAATGAGGGCGGTGATCAGCTGAGGCAGGGAGAACATGGTGGGCAGCATCTTCAGCATCGGCTCCTTCAGGGTGCCGCTTGCCAGCAAGCCGGGCGCCATCACGCCGCAGATCAGCTTCACCACCAGCAGATACAAGGTGGCGAACTTGGCAATCGCCGCCACCAGCCAGGCCGCCACCCGCTTGCCCACGGAAACGCAGTCCCCGGCGATAAAATACAGCAGTACCACCAGCACGGTGTTGCCCACCATGATGGCGGGAACCGTCACCAGCTGAGGAGCCACGCCCAGTAAGTAGGCCAGCACAGGAGACAGCACCGCCACGGTAATGCCGCTGCCGAGACCTGCCAGCAGCACGCTCACCGCCAGCACGGCGTTGACGCAGGAGCCGGTGACCAGCTGTCCTGCGGGCTTGGTCAGTGCCTGCAAGGTGACAAGCAGTGCCAGCATGACGGCGGTTTCCGTAATCCAACGAACCTTTTTACTCATGAAAAATACCTCTTTTCGTCAGTCTTTTCCGGTTACACCGGAATAAGCGGTTTTGACACTGACACCGGACAGGCCGCCCAGCTTTCCGGAAAGACTGGAAATGGTATTCTGAGGTGCGTCCATGGCAACGGTGATGATGCTCACCCCCCGCTTGGGGTAGGGAATGCCCATTCTGCCGATGATGAACGGACTGTATTCGTGCAGAAGGCCGTTGAGAATCTCCACCGACGCGGGGTTCTCCACAATCATGCTGATGACTGCCACTCTGGTTTCCATTTCCTTTCCTCCTAAAAAAGAAAACTGCCGCGACCCTGACGGTGCGGCAACGACGGCACAGCCCCGGAATTTTTCCGCAGCTGACGAAGTATGCACACCTTTCACGCAGGGGGCTTGCCCCTTAATGTCAGGATCATGCCGTAAGCATAGCATATCTTCCTTCATTTGTCTATCATCGATTCCGACAAATCTTTCCGCCTGTGCCTCTTTTTCGGTCATCGGAACCGGAGCTGTCTCAAAATAGCAAAGTGCCCAAATAGAACAATGTCATTGCGAGCCAG
>UQXG01000161.1 GCA_900544945.1 uncultured Eubacteriales bacterium
TTTTTAAAGATTTTAATTGGAGTTCAGTATCAACTGTCTGCATTATACTTCATCACTTTAGAGAAGTAAAGTACTAAATTGCGGTTTTGCGCATTTTTGGCACAGTGCATAAAGGAATGAAAAATATCAGAAAAGAATCCGGCAAGGTGCAAAAAGGGCTGCCGCAATTTTGCGGCAGCCCCATTGGCAAAGGTTCTTTACAGGCTGACTTCCACCTGAACGGTTTTTTTGTCGCTCAGGGGCACGATATGACCCTCCACGGCCTGACCGTCCACGGTCATACCGGGCTTGCCGGTGCGCTTGACGTGCACCACATACTCGGTGCCCCGGAACTTCCGGGTGACGGTGTATTCCTTCCAGTCATCGGGAATGCAGGGCTGAATCCGCAGACCCTGGTAGTCCGGGTAAATACCCAGGATGGCCTGGGAGATGGACAGGAAGGTCCAGCTGGCGGTGCCGGTGAGCCAGCTGTTCTTGGCGTGACCCGGGGCGCCGGAGGCACGACCGGTGACCATCTGGGCGTAGCAGTAGGGCTCAGTCTCATGGATTTCGCTCTTGTCTTCCAGATAGGCCGGGCAGATTCGGCGGTAGATATCGAAGGCCTCGTTGCCCCGACCCAGAGTGGCCTCGGCGCAGACAATCCAGGGATTGTTGTGGCAGAACACCGCGCCGTTCTCCTTGAATCCGGGAGGATAGGAGGAGATTTCGCCCAGCTCCAGGTGGTACTCCGTGTAGCAGGGATCCAGCAGCTCTACGCCGTACTCGCCCAGCAGACGCTTCCGGGTGGATTCCATGGCCTTCAGACCCTCACCGGTGTCCTTGCCGATACCGGCCAGAGTGCAGAAGCCCTGAGGCTCAATGTAAATCTGACCCTCCCGGCATTCATGGCTGCCCACCTTGTCACCATGGGCATCGTAGGCGCGGAGGAACCACTCGCCGTCCCAGCCGTCCTTCAGAACGGCCTTCTCCATGTCGGAAACGGCCTTGGCAATGGTGTCTGCCTCCTGGTTCAGCCCTAGCTGACGGCACAGAGCCACATACTCGCCGCCGTACTTGACGAACATACCGGCGATGAACACGGACTCGGCCACCGGCCCTTCACTGGGGCCGAAGGTCTGGAAGCTTTCGCCGGGCTCGGCGGAGAAGCAGTTCAGGTTCAGACAGTCATTCCAGTCCGCCCGACCGATGAGGGGCAGCTTGTGGGGGCCCAGGTTGTTCAGGGTAAAGTTAACGCTCCGGCGGACGTGCTCCAACAGAGGCACCTCGGTGCCTGGAACGTTGTCAAACGGCGTGGGATGCTCCAGAATGGAGAAGTCGCCGGTTTCCTTGATGTAGGTGCACACCGCGCCTACCAGCCACAGGGGATCATCGTTGAAGCCGCCGCCGATGTCGTTGTTGCCCCGCTTGGTCAGAGGCTGATACTGGTGGTAGGTGGAGCCGTCGGCGAACTGGATGGAAGCGATGTCGATGATCCGCTCCCGGGCACGGTCGGGAATGATGTGCATGAAGCCGTACAGATCCTGGCAGGAATCCCGGAAGCCCATGCCCCGGCCGGTGCCGGTTTCGTAGTAGGAGGCGGAACGGCTCATATTGAAGGTGACCATGCACTGATACTGATGCCAGATGTTCACCATCCGGTTCAGCTTTTCGTTGTCGGAAACCAGCTGATAGTTCCCCAGAAGCTTGTCCCAGTAGGCGGCAAGCTCTGCGTAAGCCGCGTCCACGGCCTCGGCGGTGGCAAATTTTGCCATGACCCGCTTGGCAGTGTCCTTGCGGATGACACCGGGGGCGATGAACTTCTGATCTCTGGGGTTCTTACCGTAGCCCAGAACGAAGGTAGCCCGCCAGCTCTCACCGGGCGCCAGGGTGACGGTCATATGCTGGCAGCCGACGGGATACCAGCCCACGATCTTGGAGAAGGCACTGCGCTCCTCACGAACCAGCTGGGGATCGGCCCACTCGCCCATGTGGCCCAGGAAGGTGTTCCGGTCGGTGTCCCAGCCGGCGGCAGGCCGGTTCACGCCGTAGTAGGCGTAGTGATCCCGACGCTCCCGGTACTCGGTCTTGTGATAGATGACACCGTCTTCTACCTCAGACTCGGCAATGTTCAGGTTGCGCTGATAGTTGGTGCTGTCATCCACGGCGTTCCACAGGCACCATTCCATCAGACCCCAGACGTGGACGTTCTTGGCTTTCTTGGTTTCGTTGGTCAGCACCAGATCGTGGAGTTCACAGTTTTCGCCCACGGGGACGAAGAAGGTCATCTTGGCGTTCAGACCGTCCTTGGCGCTATGAAAGGTGGTGTAGCCCATGCCGTGGCGGCACTCGTAACGGTCAAGCTCCGTCTTGGTGGGAAGGTATCCGGGATTCCAGGCGGGCTTGCCGGCTTCCTTGATGTAGTAAAAGCGGCCGCCCTCGTCGCCGGGAATGGCGTTGTAGCGGTAGCGCAGCAGACGCTGCAGCTTGGCATCCCGATAGAAGCAGTAGCCGCCGCCCGTATTGGAAATCATGCCCAGGAAATCCTCACTGCCCAGGTAGTTGATCCAGGGCAGAGGAGTGGCGGGGGTGGTGATGACGTACTCCCGACGGGCATCATCGAAATGACCGAATTTCATATGTGCACTCTCCTTACTTGTCATGGTTGCGGGAACGATAACGATTAAGCTGCCGCAGCCCGCTGCTTTACATGGATAGCATAGCGGATTTTTCCCGGAAATGCAAGACTTTTTTTCGCAAAACCAGAACTTTTTCCGAAGGAAATAGAGAAATATTTTTGCGGCAGAAATTTGCATTGCCATAATAGACAAAATGTGGAACGTAAAATGTATGATATCAACAAAAAATAGAAATTTACGAAAATAGCGAAAAGTAAGCATTGCTTTTTTTCGCTTTTTCGGGTATATTTATAAGGCGAAAACGTTTTAGGTTTCAAGGAAAGGAAGGGGTCAGACTTGGTATCCATGAAGGACATTGCCCAGGCCTGCGGTGTCTCCGTGGCCACGGTGAGCAAGGCGCTGAACGGGCAGCCGGACATCGGCGAGGAGACTCGGGTTCGGGTATGCGAAATGGCTCAGAAAATGGGCTATACCGTCAATTCTGCCGCCCGTGCCCTGAAAATCAACCGCACCTACCATCTGGGTGTGCTGTTTGTGGACGAGAAGCACAGCGGCCTGGGGCATGAGTATTTTTCCACCGTTCTGGAAAGCTTCAAGAAGGAGTCCGAGCGGCACGGTTACGACATTACCTTTATCAATCACAATGTGGGCGGCAAGCCCACCTCCTATTTGCAGCACTGCCGCTACCGGGGAGTGGACGGGGTGGTCATCGCCTGCGTGGATTTCCTGGATCCTCTGGTTCGGGAGCTGGCGGAAAGCGAACTGCCGCTGGTGACGCTGGATCATGTGTTCAACAACCGGCTGGCGGTGATGTCTGACAACGTCCAGGGCGTGGAGGCTCTGGTGCACTATGCCTATCGGATGGGTCACCGGCGGATCGCCTTCCTCCACGGCGAAACCACCACCGTTACCCAGAACCGACTGGTGGGCTTCTACCGGGCCTGTGAGGAACTGGGGCTGGAAATTCCGGAGGAATATGTCCGGGAGGCAGCTTATCACGATCCGGATCGCTGTGCGGCGACTACCATGGAACTGATGCAGCTGCCGGAGCGGCCTACCTGTATTCTGTTCCCGGACGATTACTCCTATGTAGGCGGCCAGAACGCCCTGGCACAGATGGGTCTTCAGATTCCGGAGGATGTGTCGGTTATGGGCTACGACGGCATTCACCTGGCTCGGGTGTTGGGATTGACTACCTATCGTCAGGACACCGAGGCTCTGGGCAGAATCGCCGCCGAGCGGCTGATCAGTCTGATTGAGCATCCCAAGACCACCCTGGTGGATCGGATTATGGTTTCCGGTGAACTGATTCCGGGGAAGACCGTCAAACGGCTGACGAAGTAAAGAAGGAAAAGGAGCCTCCGGGAAACCCGGAGGCTCTGGCTTGTTTTGGGTGAATTGCTGGATTCACAGAGTGCTTTCGATAGAAGTATGTCATTGCGAACCAGTCCGCTTAAGTGGTGTGGCAATCCCCCGGTTCTTCCGGGAACGATCGAAAAACGCACTGGTGATCGGAGCAGCGAATTAGAATCCCAATGACTGCCGGTGGCAGTCATACCATAGTGTAAGTCATGGCCGTCTCACGCAAGGCCATGACTGAGGAATTGTAAAATAGGGGAGCCTCGGGG
>UQXG01000162.1 GCA_900544945.1 uncultured Eubacteriales bacterium
TTTTTAATGGGATTGCATACCAATTCTTTACCATCCACAGTTAACAATGTTCCATTTACAACCTTAAAAGAAGTATTACCTTGGGCAACCTCAATTACTTCCAAATTTGAGTTATTGATAATAGCTCTTGTACCGATTGAGTTAACATTTTTACCAATAACCAATTTCTTTACATATCTCGTATTGCAAATTCCGGTATCGTCTATGGCAACAACTTTTTTTCCGTCTATTGATTTCCGGACAAATTAGTGTATAATTACAGGTATCCCGATGATTACTCATGAAAGGAGGTTCATTCCATGAAGAAGATCATCTGCAAGAAGGAGTACGACACCGAGACTGCTACCCTGGTTCATAAGTTCACCAGCGGCAACCTGGGCGATCCCGCCGGCTATGAGGAGGATCTGTTCCAGACTCCCGAAGGTCTGTACTTTGTGTACGGCATCGGCGGCGAGACCTCCAAGTATCCTACCGAGGATATCCAGAGACTTGCCAAGACCAAGGTCAAGGAATGGGTGGAGAACCACTGAGTTTCCATACATAGCGAGAAGGAAGTCTGCTGAGCAGGCTTCCTTTTTTCTTGACAGCTATGGTAGAATAAAAATGATATACACCTATCCGGAAAGGATTTTTGCCCCATGAAGTTTTGGAAAATCATACTGACAGCGGCTCTTGCGGCGGCATTGCTTTGCGGCTGCGCTCCGAAAGCGGACTACGCCCCCATCGCCGCCACTACCCTGCCCGTCTGGGATTTTACCTCCCGGCTATGCCAGGGCACGCCGCTCGCCGTAACCCGACTGGTGACGGAGCAGGTCAGCTGCCTGCACGACTACTCTCTGAACGTCCGTCAGGTTAAGGCCGCGGAGGCCGCCCATGTGGTGGTCATCTCCGGAGCCGGTCTGGAGGACTTCCTGGACGATTTGCTCCTGGACGTGCCCACCATCGACGCATCCCAGGGAATCTCCCTTCTGCACAGTGACGAAGCGCACGAGGAAGAGGAGCACCACCATGAGGAGGACGGCCACCATCACGAGGAGGATCCTCACATCTGGCTGTCCCCGGAGAATGCCATGGTCATGGCGAAAAATATCTGTGACGGTCTTTCCCGGCAGTATCCGGACTATGAAGATACCTTCCGAGCCAATCTGGAAGACCTGCTTTCTCAGCTGGAAGCCCTGCAAAGCTATGGCGAGGAACAACTGTCCGGCCTGCAATGCCGGGAGCTGATTCCCTTCCACGACGGCTTTTCCTATTTCGCCCAAGCCTTTCATCTGACCATACTGGAATCCGTCGAAGAGGAATCCGGCAGCGAGGCATCGGCGAAAGACCTGATTCACCTGACGGAGCTAGTGCGGGATCATAACCTTCCCGCCATCTTCACCGAGGTCAGCGGCAGCGATTCCGCAGCGCAGGTAATCGCCCGGGAAACGGGCTGTAAGGTTTACGCTCTGGACATGGCCATGTCCGGGGATAGCTATTTTGAGGCCATGTATCACAACATTGACACAATCCGGGAGGCATTGGGATGAATCTGGACATTCACGGCGGCTCCTGCGGGCACTCCTGCTGCCTGCGGGTGGAAAATTTAACGGTAAAAATCGGAAACGAGCCGATTCTGTCGGACGTAAATCTTCACGTCCACTGCGGGGAGCTTCTGGCTCTGATCGGCCCCAACGGGGCCGGCAAATCCACCTTTCTGAAGGCCATTCTGGGTCAGCGGGAATACGAGGGTGTCATTGCCTTCTCCCAGCCGGGTCAGCGGAGCAAAAAGCCCCGGATCGGCTATGTGCCCCAGAGCCCGGCCTTCGACCCCAGCGACCCGGTGAGCGTATCTGATCTTTTTGCCTGCTGCCTGGGCAAACGGCCTGCCTTTTTAGGCCTGGGCAAGTCCATGCGCACTCTGGTGAAGGAATGCCTGGAGCGGGTTCACGGGGAAGATTTAATCGACAAGCGAATCGGCACTCTGTCCGGCGGTGAATTGCAGCGGGTGCTGCTGGCTCTGGCTCTGGAGCCTATGCCCAACATCTTAATTCTGGACGAGCCCCTGTCCGGCGTGGATGTGGAGGGCATGGAGACCCTGATGGACATGCTGGACGAAATTCGAAAGACCTACGACCTGTCCATTCTTATGACCACCCACGACTTTTCCATGCTCCCAAGGTACGCCAATCAGGTGGTGCTCATTGACCGGGGCGTGAAAATTCAGGGCACCGCCCAGGAGGTTCTGAGCTCCCCGGAATTCGCCCAGGCCTTCCACATGAAAGGAGGAAGCTTATGAGCCTTTGGTATGGTCTTTGCAATCTGCTCCCCCTGGAAATGCTCCACTGGGACTTTATGAAAAACGCCTTTCTCGCCATGGTGCTCATGGCTCCCCTGTTCGGCCTCCTGTCCACCATGATCGTCACCGGCCGGATGAGCTTCTTCTCCGATGCCCTGGGTCACTCGGCCTTTACCGGCATTGCCATCGGCGCCATCTGCGGCCTGGCCGCACCCACCTGGGCGGCGGTGGGCTTCAGCGTGTGCTTCGCCCTGGTGTTTTCCTATGTGCGCAGCCGCTCCAACCAAGCGGCAGACACCCTCATCGGCGTATTTTCCAGCACGGCGGTAGCTCTGGGGATTTTTGTCGCCACTCTGGGCGGCGGCAGCTTCACCAAATACAACAAATATCTCATCGGCGATGTGCTCTCCGTCACTCCGGCGGAAATCGGAATGCTGGCTCTGGTTCTGCTGGCAGTGGCTCTTTTCTGGCTGGTCTACGCCAACCGTCTGACCCTGACGGCCATTCACCCCCAGCTGGCCGCCTCCCGGGGCATCAGCGTGGGGAAATCCCAGACGCTCTTCACCGTGGCCATTGCGGTGGTGGTGACGCTCAGCATTTCCAGTGTAGGCCTTCTGATTCTCAATTCCCTGATGGTGCTGCCCGGGGCTTCCGCCCGGAACATTTCCCGGAATCTACGGCAGTACCACGGCTTTTCTGTGCTCTTCGCCCTGATCGCCGGGCTGGGTGGCCTGACCGTTTCCTATTACTTGGGCTGCTCGGCGGGAGCCGCCGTCAGCCTGCTGCTGGCGATTCTCTTCGCCCTTACCTTTGCCATGCGAAGGAGGTTCTCTTAAATGGAAGCAAGTATTCAGGCCATTGCCCGGATGAAAAGCGATTTTCCCACCAAATTCGGCATTCCCAGGCAAAGCGGCCTGGTGGACGCCCTGGAATCCACCATTGTCTTTGAGCCGGAATTCCAGAACGCCGACGCTCTGCGGGGCATCGAGGGTTTTTCCCATCTGTGGCTCATCTGGCAGTTTTCCCAGGCTGTACGCCAAGGCTGGTCCCCTACCGTCCGTCCCCCTCGTCTGGGAGGCAACGTTCGGATGGGGGTCTTTGCCACCCGTTCCCCCTTCCGTCCCAACAATCTGGGGCTGTCCTGCGTCCGGCTGCTGGGCGTGGAGGAAACCCGGGAGTATGGCACTGTCCTCCATGTGGGCGGAGCGGATCTGATGGACGGCACGCCGATTTTCGACATCAAGCCCTACATTCCTTACGGCGATGCCAAACCCGACGCTCTGGGAGGCTTCACTCAGGGTGCCGGAGACTTTTTACTGACGGTTGACTTTCCCTCTTCCCTTCTGGAAAGGATACCGGAGAACAAGCGGGACGCGCTCATCGGCGTGCTGTCCCACGACCCCCGTCCCTCCTATCAGGCAGACCCGGAACGGGTCTACGGCCTGACCTTCGGCGGCTGGAATGTGCGGTTCCGAGTCAAGGATAGCACCCTGACCGTGGTGGAGGTAGCTCAGGAGAACTCCTGACGCGGAAAACCAAAAGACTTTTCCCTGCTACTGACTGATTTTCCCAAAACTGAGCTGCGAAAATAACCCAAAATATTGAAAAGGCCGCCCTTCTGTGTTAAACAGATGACAGTTACTTACTGGCATGCACAGAAGGGCGGTTTTCTACAGCCGTAACCGCACGAATTGCGGGCATGACGATATTGTAGAGATAGAGGGAGGCGGCGAATGATATGGCAGGCGGGGATTATCGAGTGCTTGTAGGCGTTCTTTGACAGACCGAATCACCAGACATTCGTCTGGTGATTCGAAGAAAAAGAAAAGAACCAGCCTTTCGACTGGTTCTTCTATTCGTGTTTGCATTTCCTATCTTCCCGGGTAGGCCAAGGATTGTCCTGCCGAAGAAACACTCCGGT
>UQXG01000163.1 GCA_900544945.1 uncultured Eubacteriales bacterium
GATAGCATGGAAAAGTGTGTCTATCCAAGAAAGGACTGTGCTTATGCCTCTGCGTGCCAGACTATACCGGCTCTGGATGAAGCGAAGACCCAAGAGCCTGAGTACCACCAAGGTCATTGCTGTGGCCTTCGGGCTGATTATCCTGACGGGAGCCTTGCTTCTGAATCTGCCCGCCGCCTCCCGAAACGGAATTTCCGCCGGATTCCTTCCGGCTCTCTTTACCGCCACCTCCGCCACCTGCGTCACGGGGTTGTCCCTCTTTGACACCTGGAGTCAGTGGAGCGGCTTCGGTCAGATCGTACTGCTGTGTCTGATTCAGATCGGCGGCCTGGGCTTCATGTCCGCGGCTACCATGGTGGTGTTCTTTCTGCGCCGCCGCATTGGCTTAAAGCAGCGGCTTGTCATGGCTCAGGCTCTCAGCGTGGGAGATATCAACGGCATTGTCAGGCTGCAGCGGATGGTGCTTTTCGGCAGCTTCAGCGTGGAGGGCATCGGCGCCATGATCCTGTTTATCCGTTTTTTGCCGGAGTACGGTTTTGCCCGGGCATTGAAATGGGGAATCTTTCATGCGGTTTCCGCCTTCTGCAACGCGGGCTTCGATATTTTCGGCTGCCTGACTCCCGGTGTCAGCGTGATGGAATTTCAGTCCGATCCGGTGGTGCTGCTGACCCTCAGCGCGCTGATTATCATCGGCGGTCTGGGCTTTCTCGTCTGGGAGGAGGTACTGAAAAAGAAGCGGTTCCGGAAGTTCAGCGTCTACACCAAGCTGGTGCTGGTGACCAGCCTGTGCCTGATTCTGGCTGCCTGGGGTCTGACCTGTCTGATTGAATGGGACAATCCGGGCACTTTGGGCAATTTGTCTGTTGCGGACAAGCTTCTCAATGGCTTTTTCCAGGCCGTGACCCTGAGAACCGCCGGTTTTGCCTCCTTTGACCAGGCACTGCTTACCGAGGGCGGGAAGGCCATCGCCATGTTCTTCATGCTCATCGGCGGCTCCTCCGGCTCCACCGCCGGCGGTCTGAAAACCGTGACCTTTGTGGTGCTGGTGCTGTTTCTGGCGGCTCGGGCCCGGGGGAAAAGCCGGGTGTGCGTCTTCCAGAGAACCATTCCCCAGGGGCAGGTGCTGGACGCCATGACCTTGGGCTTCCTGATGATCGCCCTGACACTGCTGGGCGGCGTGTTCTTAAGCATCACCAGCCCCATTTCTTATACGGATGCCCTGTATGAGACGGCCTCCGCTCTGGGCACTGTGGGGCTGACCGCGGGAGCTACAGGACGGCTGTCCCAGGTCTCCCAGATTCTCATTATCATCTTTATGTATTTTGGCCGGGTAGGTCTGCTGACCATCAGCATGGGCTTCCTGGCAGGGAATAAGGCAGAAGAGCGGTTCCGCTACGCGGAAACCAATCTGCTCATCGGATAGGAGAAGTAACATGAAATCTTACTTGATCATTGGATTGGGACGATTCGGCCAGACCCTGGCCCGGCAGTTGTGCGCCCTGGGGGCGGAGGTGCTGGCAGTGGATAAGCGCAGCGACCTGGTGCAGCAGGTGGCGGACGACGTCACCCACGCGGTGGTGGGAGACACCCAGGACAAGGAAGTGCTCCGTGCCTTGGGTGCCCGGAACTTCGACTGCGCCATTATTGCCGTCGGCAGCAATCTGGCGGCTTCCGTGCTCACAGCCATGAACCTGAAGGAGCTGGGCGTTCCTTATATCATCTGCAAGGCTCACGATGAGACCCACCGGCGGGTGCTGGAAAAGCTGGGGGTGGATCGGGTGACCATTCCGGAGCAGGAGAATGCCCAGCGGCTGGCTCGGAGCCTGAATTCCCACAATGTGCTGGAATACATTGAACTGAGCCCGGATTACGGCATTCTGGATATCCCCGCCCCCGCCGCCTGGATTGGCAAGACCCTCCGGGAGCTGAACATCCGGGCAAAGCTGGGCGTGAATATCATCGCCGTGGAAAGCGGTAAGAAAACCAACGTAGCCCCTTCCGCGGATTACCAGATTCAGCCGGGAGACGTGATGGTGGTGCTGGGAGACAACTACTCCTTAGAGGCGGTGCAGAAGCTGTGACGGAGCAGACGATTACCTCCCGGAAGAATCCTCTTTTGCGGCAGGTGCGAGAGCTGCTGAACTCCCGGAAAGCCCGGGAGGAAGCGGGGCTTTTCGCCGCCGACGGCACCAAACTTCTGGCTGAAGCCGTCCGCTACTGTCCGGGGCTTCACACGGTGATTCTTGCCGAGGGCGTGGAAGCGGAGCTCCCGGAACATGTGCGCCTGATTCGGGTGCCCCGGGATGTGATGGCCTCCCTGTCGCCCATGCAGACCCCCCAGGGGGCACTGTTCCTGTGCGCGTTGCCGGAGCGAAAGCCCTATACCCCGACCCCGGGAAGCCTGCTGCTGGACGGCATTCAGGATCCGGGAAACCTGGGTACTATTTTGCGGACGGCAGATGCTCTGGACATTCCGGTGGCGCTTCTGGAAGGCTGCGCTGACCCCTACAGCCACAAGGTTGTCCGGGCCAGCATGGGGGCGGTTCTGCGCACCCAGCCGGTGCTTACCACCTGGGAGGAAGCGAAAACTGCCTGCGCCCAGACGGGCATCCCCATTGCGGTGACGGCTTTGAGCCAACGGGCAAAGGATCTGCGCCAGGCTCCTCTATCCCGGATGACGGTGGTCATCGGCAGCGAAGGTCAAGGGGTTCGGCAGGAGATTCTGGACAGCGCGGACGCGGAGCTGGTGATTCCCATGAATCCCCACTGCGAGTCCCTGAACGCGGCCATCGCTTCCGCCATCGTCATGTGGCAGATGAAGCAGTAAAAGAGAGAAATACACAGAGAAATTGGGTGAAGAGAGATGCTGACACACTGGATATGGTTTGCACACCGTCCCGGTGTGAGCGACCGGCTGAAGGCGGTGCTCATGGAGCATTTCTGCGATCCTGAGGATATCTTCTACGCCGACGAGGCCGCTCTGCGCGGTCTTCCCGAGTTGACCCGGGAGGCGTTGGAAGGTCTGCTGGACAAAAATCTCACTTCCTCCGAGGAAATTCTGGAGGTCTGCGACCGGAAGCAACTGCACATCCTGACTTATCAGGACGCAGGGTATCCGGCCAGGCTGAAAAACATCCCAGACCCGCCTATGGTGCTCTATTATAAGGGTCGGCTGCCGGAATTTGATGCCTATCCCACCATCGGCATCGTAGGCACCCGGAAGGCCTCTGCCTACGGCCTCACCGCCGCCAAGCGCCTGGGCTATCAGATCGGCAAATGCGGCGGCATCGTGGTGTCGGGTCTTGCCTTTGGCATTGACGGTACGGCCATGGCCGGGGCCCTCACCGCCGGCGGCAAAACCGTAGGTGTCCTGGGCTGCGGCGCGGACATCGTCTATCCGCCTTCCAATGGAGCCCTGTTCCGGGACGTGGAGCGGTACGGCTGCATTCTGAGCGAGTTTGCCCCGGGAACCCCACCGGCAAAATGGACGTTTCCCAAGCGGAATCGAATTATCAGCGGCCTGAGTAATGGCGTGCTGGTGGTGGAAGCGCCCGAACGCAGCGGCGCGCTGATCACCGCCCGGCTGGCCGCCGAGCAGGGAAGGGACGTATTTGTGGTTCCCGGCAACATTGACGTGCCCACCTGCGCCGGAAGCAATGCCCTTCTTCGGGACGGCGCCATTCTCGTCAGCTCCGGCTGGGAGGTGCTCAGTGAATACCAGGCCATGTTCCCGGACAAACTGCGCCGGGAGGACACGCCTGTGCGGATGACCGCTTCCCCGGAGGAAGTGCGGGCGGCTGCCGAGGAAACGCCTCTACAGGTGGCGCAAAAACCGGCTCGTCCCTCGGAAACGTCGAATCTTAAGAAAAAATTAGAGAAAAAATCCATTGACAACCCGGCTCCTACGGCTTATAGTGACTTGGATGCGCGCCTGTCCGGCCTGAGTGAGGATGAGCGGGTCATTGCCGAATGCCTGAAAAACGGAGCCAGACTGGTAGACGATGTGATTGCCGAAACCGGTCTTTCCACCGGTCGGCTTCTGGGCATCCTTACCATGCTGGAACTGAAGGGCATTGTCAGGCGGCTTCCCGGCAAGCAGATTGCCCTCAAGTAGCAATGGAAACTCTGAATAAATCGTCTGCGGCTGGGCAGCGGATCTTTTGCCCCCAGTCT
>UQXG01000164.1 GCA_900544945.1 uncultured Eubacteriales bacterium
AAGTCCCCTGTTTTTCTTTGCGGAATCAGTAAAGACCGCCTGTCATACGAACAATACGCACATTTGAAATGACGCAGGTCATTGCGAGGCAGTGGTGCTCCGCGCAGCGAATCAAAATGATAATGACTGCCAGTGGCAGTCATACCATAGCGTAGCGCACACTGCCGTGGCAATCCCCCGGATTTTCCGAGAACTACCGGCGAAGCGCAAAGGCTCCCCTTGCTGACCAAGGGGAGCTGGCAAAAATCTTTGATTTTTGACTGAGGGGATCAGAACTTTCATCTTTCCGGACACTCCCACAGATGCAGCCTTACAATCCCTCAGTCTCGTGCTTGCGGGAGACGCACGAGCCAGCTCCCTTTACACAAGGGAGCCGTTGGGTGCTCCCGCACCAGTGCATTTTTCGAAGGTGCTCGGAATGTTTCGGGGATTGCCACACCAGTGTTCGCTACGCTAATGCTATCAGAACACAAATTTTCCCTGTTCCTGGATTTCCTCCACCGTCCAGTGGAACTCCGCATCCCGGTTCTGCTCCGGCCGGATATCCGCCGCGGAAAGACTTTTCAGAATGGCAGTGCCGCCATCGTAAAACCATGTCTGGTCATACCAGAAATCGTAGCAGTAGGTTTCCCCCACATAAATTCGGTGAATCTGCTGGGCTTTTCCCTCGCCGTCACCCATCTTGAAAATTACTGTCACAAAGCAGTTAATATCTCCGCCTGTGGTATGGCCGCCGCCCCAGATGACGGCTTTGTCCGGATACACCTCCGGAAGCACCTGCTCTCCGACGAACCTTGCCAGAGCCTTGAAGCCGTCAAAATTGTCTGCCGCCTCGGTCAGCATTTCCTTCGGAATGTCGAGCAGAAGGAAGCCGCCCACCTGCATTCCGTTTTTCACCAGGTCATGCCGGCAGTTGGAAACCGGGTAGCGGGTCAATTCCACCGCCCCGTCCGTTAAATCAAAATGAACGCTGTCCAGAACATCCGGAGCCGCTTCCAGTTCCGGATCCGTCACAACGTAAACGCCCATCTGTCCCGGCTGATAAGGAAGCTCCGGGGGTGCTTCCTCGGTTGCGGCAGGAATCGCCGGTTTGCCTCTTGCCGGTTTTGTGACAGCGGTTTCCATTCCCTTTTTTCCGCATCCCGCAAGCAAGGCGCAGAGCAGCAGCGCAAGCAGCAAACTCTCCCATGTTTTCTTCATGCAATCTTCTCCTTCTAGGGTCTATCTGAAAACCGGAAATATGAGAGGCGGCGAGGGATTTTCCGCCTGAGGAAGCCATTTTTTGCAGGAATACTCTGCGTATTGCAAGAAAAAATGGTGCCCAGCAGGTGGAAAAGACCCGCTGTTTGGGCGTGTTGACGGTTTTCAGATAGACCCTTAATACCACATTGAGCGGGCGGCCAGAGTGGCCGTCCGCTGCAAATGGAACTATATTACTTTCTCAACAGCTGGATCGCCATGGTGAAGAGCGCATCCGCGCCTTCCTTCCCGTCCATATCCATCAGGACGTGACACAGGCCGTCCTGATCCCAGCTCAGGAAGCCGACTTTCATCTGCTCCGGCGCATCGGAGCCATAGGAAATGTAGTGACCGGGAAGCTTCTGCCATTCCTCCATTTCCTGTGTCAGACCGGTTTCCTCATAGCTTGCAGGCAGAATCCAGTACTGATCCAGCCGGTATTCCAGCTTCACGCCGTTCACTTCCCGGGTCTGGTCTGCCGGGCGATTCTGATTGGAAATTTCCTCCTGAACAGGCTCCTGGAAGAAATTCAGCTGATTTCCGGCCCGGTTCTGATAAACCACCGAAACCTGCCGGTATGTGAGCACCCGCTTGTCGCCCTCGTCCAGGCCGTTGACGTCCTGAACCTGCACCTCCCGGAAGGTATAGTCCCCCAGGGTTTCCGGCACATTCAGGTCGAAGCCCGCCTTCTTCTCCGCCTTGCCCATGTCGGAATACTGAGAGCTGCTAAAATGCAGCCTGCCGGAGCACAAAGACCGGATGTTCAGAAAATCCGACGCGTAGGCCGTAACGGTCAGAATGGGAATCAGCGCCGCAATGAGCAGTGCCTTCCAGGGCAGCTTTTTCTTGGTATTTTTCATAGTTTCTTCCGCCTCCATAATAAAGTCGTCACGGATATCCGTGAACGCGCTGAGCAAAAAGTCGTTTTTCACAGCAATTCCTCCTCCGTCAGCATTTTCTTCAAGCTTTTGCGCAGCCGGTAGAGCATGGATGCCGTTTTGCTTTCGGAGAAGCCCGTTTGCTCCGAAAGCGTCCGTATAGAATCCAGGTACCAGTACCGCCGGACGAATAAGTAACGCTCCTGCTTGGGCAGCGCCGCCAGGAACCGGTTCAGCGCCTGGGTCAGCTCCCGGCGCAGAGTCTCGGTCTCCGGGGTTTGGGCGTCTCCGATCACCTCGTCCAGCTCCTCCAGAGCCAGCACCGTCTCTCCCCCGCCCCGTTTCTCCCGGCTTCGGGCTCTGAGCCGGTCGATGGCGGCGTTCCGGGTGATTTTCCCCAGGTAGGTGGCCAGCACCGCCGGACTCTGGGGCGGGATGCTGTTCCAGGCAGTGAGAAAGGTGTCGTTGACACACTCCTGGGCATCCTCCCGGTTTCCCAGAATGTTTACCGCAATCCGGCGGCAATACCTGCCATACCTGTCCTCGGTTTCGGAAATCGCCGTCTCCGACCGGGCACGGTACAGCTCCAGAATTTCCTGATCCTTCGTGCAATCATCTCCCTTACGTTCTTTGGGAAGCTCTGAGGAAGTCCCGTGAGCTTACCCTGAAAGGCCTTTCACTATACAACACGACATTTTTCGCAATTCATTGCAGATTTTGGTTTTCTTTTTTTCGCGGGTGTGGTAGAATGTGTTGCGATATATGATACAGTCTGAAAATCCGGGGGATTGCCACGGCAGTGTGCGCTGCACTATGGTATGACTGCCACCGGCAGTCATCAAGATTTTGATTCGCTGCGCAGAGCACCACTGCCTCGCAATGACACCGGTTTTCGATTCTTGCGAGGTTTTTTATGATTTATGGAATGATGGCGGCGGCCTACGGCATTCTCATCGGCGTTCAGTCCGCCTTCTGCGCGCAGATCACCCAGGCCTACGGCAACTGGTTCTCCTCGGTGATCGTGCACCTGGGAGGCTTTCTGGTGCTGACTCCCCTGTTTTTCACCAAATGGGGCAGGAAGCAGGGCAGTGCTCCCTGGTATCTGTACCTGGGCGGCACCCTGGGCTTCGTCAATGTGCTCTTTTCCAACTATGGCATTGTGTCTCTGGGCATCACCAACAGCAACGCCCTGATGTTCCTGGGGGAAATTGTCTTCGCCGCCGGGCTGGACAGTCTGGGCGCGCTTGGCTCCCGAAAGCGACCCATCACCCCCATGAAACGAGTCGCCATTGCTATTGTGCTGGCAGGCGTTCTGGCCATCCCTTTGCTGTCCGGGGGAAATACGGCCGCTTTCGCCTTCCTGGCGGTTGGGGCCTCCCTGATGCGGGGAGTGATTACCGTGGTCTTCCGGCAGCTGAACGGTCAGCTGGGTCTTCGCTGCGGCACCGGCTTTTCCACTTATCTGAATTACGTCACAGGCCTTGCCGCGGCGGTGCTGGCGTTCTGCCTGCTGGGCTTTCCCATGGAAGCAAGCTTTCCCGCCGCCGAAGTCCCCGTTTGGGCGTACCTGTGCGGCGTTTTCGGCTGCTGCGGTATTTTCCTGTGCAACCTGGCCTCCCCTCGCCTGTCGGTGCTGACCATGTCTCTGGTGGGCTTTCTGTGTCAGACCGGCACCGGCATGGTCTTCGACCTGCTCTGGGGACGGCTGTCGGTGCCCACCGTCGTCGGCTGCGCCATTGTGACCCTGGGCATGGTAGTAAATCTTCTGGCGGAAAGCAAGGAATCCAGATAATCCCCCTGGGCGGCCGATGGCCGCCCATTTATTATATCGGTTTCTGTCACCACCGTAAAGGGATTCTCCCACCAAATAAGAGTTTCCGAAATGTCCCGGATTGGAACGGATATCCCAATCGGTGCACTTGCAAAGACTCCCGCTATCTACTATAATATAGTCTCAATGTACAAGGGAAGCTCTGATTAAATCGGCAAGAGCTGGTAGCGAGAGATTTTGTTCTCAGGCA
>UQXG01000165.1 GCA_900544945.1 uncultured Eubacteriales bacterium
AGGTCATCAAAGCCAGATTGGCTTTCTTGGAGGCATTCTATGAAGCGTTATTCTGATTGTCCGCAGGTGCTGCGGGAGTTCCTTATCTACCATGAAAATATCATGGGCCAATCCCAGCTGACCATTTCCGAATACTATTTGGATCTGCGTATGTTCCTGCGCTTTATCAAGCTCATGCGCGCCGATATGCCCATTACTACCGACCTGGACACCATCGACATCCGGGACATTGACATCTCCTTTATCCGGGAGATCGATACGCCGGATATCTTTGACTTTCTGTCCTATCTGGCCAACGACCGGGCTGTCAACCCGGAATCCGCCGCACCGGACTATGGCATTTCCGCTGCCGCCCGGGCCAGGAAGCTTTCTTCCATTAAGTCTTTTTATAAGTATCTGACGGTGCGCACCAAGCAGCTGGAAGAAAATCCCGTGGCCGAGCTGGAGTATCCCAAGCTGCGAAAAAGCCTGCCGAAATACCTGACTTTAGAGCAATCAGCAGCTCTTTTGCAGGCGGTTTCCGGACAGAATGAGAAGCGGGATTACGCAATTCTGATGCTGTTTCTCAACTGCGGTATCCGGCGCAGCGAGCTGGTGGGACTGAATCTGACGGATGTGTACGAGGATCGGATTCGGGTCGTCGGCAAAGGCAACAAGGAGCGATTTGTGTACTTCGGTTCCGCCTGCCGGAAAGCCATCGATGCCTATCTGGAGGAACGCAAGCAAATCGTGCTGTCCGACAATCGGGCTCTGTTCGGCTCTCGGGACAAAAACCGGATCAGCGTTACTGCCGTCCATCGACTGGTAAAAAAGGCGCTTTTGCAGGCCGGATTGGACTCCACCCAGTTCTCCGCTCACAAACTGCGGCACACCGCCGCAACCATGATGCTCTCCGGCGGTGTGGATGTAAAAACCGTCCAAGAGGTTCTGGGTCATGAGAATCTGAACACCACCCAGATCTATACCCACATTGAAAGCACCGAGCTGAAAATTGCCGCCGAGGCAAATCCTTTGTCAAAGCTCGATTTCGATAAAAGTTGAGTATTTTCGATGATGCAACCAATAGTTGACAAGATTTGAGGTAGAATAATGTCAATCGGAGAAAGAATTACAGAGCTGCGCATCCAGAAGAACCTATCGCAGGGAGAGCTGGCCAGTGCCCTATCCGTGTCCCGCCAGGCCATCAGCAAATGGGAAAACGATCAATCCAGCCCGGACACCATCCACCTGATTCAGCTGGCAGACTTTCTGGATACGGAGGTAGCCTACCTGGCTACAGGCGTCAAACCGGTTTATGAGGAAGCGCCCATTGTGGTGAACCTGGTAAAGAAAGAAGATCGGGTTGTCGAGGTGGAGAAAGTGGTGGAAAAGCCGGTGATTCGCCGGATTGTCCGGGTAAAATATCGGCGAAATCCACTGGAATATCTGGCTCTGGGCATCGTCTGCTTTGTGCTGGGGCTGCTTCTGGGTGTCATTATATTTTGATAGAAAATACGAAAGCCCAGGCATGGATACCTGGGCTTTCATCTCAATTGTTTCAAGTGTTCTGGACGAGTGGGTCTCCCCTCTCCCCTTTTGAATCTGCAACAAAAATAGAGACATCCCAAAAGGGATGTCTCTTTGGTGGGCGAGGCGGGACTTGAACCCGCACGTCCGCAGTGAACACTAGAACCTGAATCTAGCGAGTCTACCAATTCCACCACTCGCCCATACGTGCGCCGTCTCTCAACGACTTGCTTATGATACCATAGGCAAAGCGGTTTGTCAATAGTTATTTTTGGCTATTTGCTGTCTTTTCTCAGAAGATGTCGAACGGAGCCGTACATAGGTATGGTCGCCTGGATTTCGTAGCCCTCGGTCAGGGCATTGCGCAGGCTGTATCGGTTATCCGGATGGATGGTGCATAAGAGAATTTTTCCCGGCCCCAGTTCCCTTTCCGCTGTCTCCATGAGCCTGCGCTGCAAGCCCTGTCCCCAATAGTCCGAGTGGACTGCCGCCGTGTCCATGTTCACTACCCGCACAAGGTCTTCCGGGGGAAGGTTCAGCTTCCAGCCGTAGTTGATCGGCGAAGTGCCTGGGTAGACCACCGTAAATACCCCCGCCAGCCGTTGCGCATCCTCCGCAACCCACAGCCGCATACTGCCGTTTTCCATTCGCTGCCGGAATTCTTCCGGGGTGTCCAGGCAGAACCACTCCGGATGGGGCATTTCTGCCCTGACCTGCGCCAGAAACGTCAGAACCTGCTGGATGTCCTGTCGGGTTCCCTCTCGAATTTCCATCATGGAAACCTCTTTCAGCCTGCTGCCGTCAGATAGTTGCTGACGCAGTACAGGGTCTGCCCATTGTAAATCACCCTCGACCAGCCCACATCCCGGTTGATGCCGGTTCTGGTCACGATCTCGCCGTTTTTCAGGGTGGCCACCACCACACAGCTGGGATCCTCCACACTGGGAAGAGATCGCAGGTTCACCTCCACTTTGGCCGTGACCTGATCCTGAATGTCCTCAAACTGGGTCTGAATCTGAACCTGTCCGGAGGACTGGGGCGGTTCGGCGGCGGGAATGGCTGCTTGGGTGGGCTGGGTCTCCCCTTCTCCGCCGCCCACTATCTTGAGGTAGCTGGTGACGGCGTAGCAGGTCATACCCTGATATTCCAGCTTCGACCAGCCGTTTTCGCTGATACCCACCCGATTGGCGGTGTCCCCCGCCTGAAGCTGAGTCAGCACCACCGCGTCCTCGTGCTCCACGCTGGGAAGCTTTCGCAAATTCACCACTTTTTTTGCGGTCACCACATCGTTCACCGCAGTAAACTGGGTTTGAATGCCGTCCTCCTGCTCCAGGGTTTTTTCGTCCGGCGGCGTGTAACCCAAGTCCGTGGTCAGATAGCTGGATACGGCGTAATAGATGTTCCCTTCATAGAGAATTTTCGACCAGCCGCTGGTGCTGACGGCAATCCGCTGAGCAATTTCTCCGTTTTTTAGAGTGAACAGCACCACGCTGTCGTCCCCCTGGCTGGGGATGTTGCGCATATTGGTCTCGTCCCGGGCGGTGACCTGCTCGCTGACCTCGGTGAAGTCCATCATAGCCTCCACGTCCGGCTCCGCCTGGGCAGGGGTTTTCTTGCTCTTGGCTGGTTCAATGCCGTCATAGCCAAAGTAGGCTATGTTCATGTCCACCGGCTGGCGAATGCCCCGGATTTCGCCGTTTGTGGTGTACTGCCACATCTGATGGGTTCCGTTGTAAGTGGAGGCGGGGGTATCCGGGTAGGGCTGAGCCGGGTACTGGGCCACCCAGATTTTGTATTTGTCCGCAATGCGGGCAGTTTCCCAGTCGTTTTCCCCTTCCAGCTCCCCCTTGGAGGCGTAGAACATGCCCTCGTAGCCGTGCTTTTCAATGGCACTCAGGAAGGCCAGCGCCACGTCGGTGCGCTCCTGCTTGGTCATGGAAAACTGGCGGCTGGTTTCTTCCTTGAATCCCTCGCAGTCATAGACCACCGGGTAGGTAATGGGGTAGCTTGCCAGGGTTTCCGCCATCCAGTCCGCTTCTTCCTGCGCTTCCTCCTGGCTGATGGCGGTGGAGAAGAAATAGGCGCCCATGGGAATCTCCGCTTTTGCCGCCTCCTGAAGGTTATACCGGCCGTTGGGATCCTCCTTGATCAGCCCATCGGAGCGTCCCCGGTAGCCCACCCGGATCATGGCAAAGTCCACCTCGGAGTTGGACACTGCCGTCCAGTCGATGGTGCCCTGATACCGGGCTACGTCGATGCCGATGGTGGTCTCGTCCGTTTCCTTGGTGACCCGCTTTTTCAGGGAGCAGCCTGCCAGAAATCCTACCAGCGTCACCGCCGTCAGGGTCAGAGCCACTGTCTTGTAGAATGGAATTCTCTGTATCATAGTTTGTGTTTCCTTTGCTGAAGATAGCGTTAGCATACCACACAATGGCTTTCTTGTCCATATGGGAAAACAGGATACCGTGTCAATTGGGACTTTCCTTTTGACGGAAAATGATGTACAATGTGAGAAAGTATCACAG
>UQXG01000166.1 GCA_900544945.1 uncultured Eubacteriales bacterium
AGGTGGAAAAGACCCGCTGTTTGGGCGTGTTGACGGTTTTCAGATAGACCCTAAGATGCCGCATAGAAATTCCCCGAATGCAGCAACTGCATTCGGGGAAAAAAGCATAGGCTTACAGATACTTGGCGGTGTTGACCTTCACGCCGGGGCCCATGGTGGACACGACGGTGCAGGACTTGATATACTGACCCTTGGCGGCGGCGGGCTTCGCCTTGACCACAGCCTTGACCAGGGTATCCATGTTCTCGGTCAGCTTCTCGGCGCCGAAGGAAACCTTGCCGATGGGGCAGTGGATGATGTTGGTCTTGTCCAGACGATACTCCACCTTACCGGCTTTGATCTCCTTGACGGCAGCGGCCACGTTGGGGGTCACGGTGCCGGCCTTGGGAGAGGGCATCAGACCCTTGGGGCCCAGAACCTTACCAAGACGGCCAACAATGCCCATCATGTCGGGGGAAGCGACGACCACGTCGAAATCGAACCAGTTCTCCTTGGTGATCTTCTCCACCAGCTCCATGCCGCCGACATAGTCAGCGCCCGCAGCCTTGGCCTCGTCCACCTTGGCGTCCTTAGCGAACACCAGCACCCGGCGGGTCTTGCCGGTGCCGTTGGGCAGAACCACGGCGCCGCGGACCTGCTGGTCGGCGTGACGGGAGTCAACACCCAGCTTGATGTGCAACTCTACGGTCTCATCGAACTTGGCGGAAGCACCCTTCACAACCAGCTCCAGAGCCTCGGTGGGATCATACTGAACGGAGCGGTCAATCAGCTTGGCGCTCTCCTGATACTTTTTGCCTCTAAACAATGTTTTATCCTCCTTATCGTGGTGATGCGGAAAAATCCTCCCACATTTCCGGTTCAAATATTACCGGATAAGCAATTATCAATCGACGACGGTAACGCCCATGGAGCGGCAGGTACCGGCAACCTGAGCCTCAGCAGCTTCCAGAGTGGGGCAGTTCAGGTCAGGCATCTTGGTCTTGGCGATCTCGGCGATCTGAGCCTTGGTGATGGTGCCAACCTTGGTCTTGTTGGGGACACCGGAGCCCTTCTCCAGACCAATGGCCTTCATGACCAGCATGGGGGTCGGAGGAGTCTTGGTGATAAAGGTAAAGCTGCGGTCAGCGTAAACGGTGATGACGACGGGGATCTTATAGCCCTCCATGTCCTTGGTGCGGGCGTTGAACTCCTTGATGAAAGCAGCGATGTTCACGCCGTGCTGACCCAGAGCGGGGCCGACAGGGGGGGAAGCGGTTGCCTTAGCGGCGTTGATCTGAAGCTTGATAATGCCAGTGACTTTCTGTGCCATAATAAGCACCTCCTGAATAAGATGTGGTAACGATGCGCAGTGCGCATTTTTTCGGGGTATTTCACCCCTCCCACCCGGCAATCGAATGAAAATTCGATGCGATTACTGGGATACGACCTCCACCATGTCGAGCTCGAACTCGACGGAGGTCTCGCGGCCAAACATGGAAACCACCACATTGACGCAGTTGTTGTCCACGTCGATGCTTTCCACGGTGCCGGTGAAGGAGGTCAGCGGGCCGTCCAGAATCTTGACGGTATCGCCAACCTGATAGTTGACGATGATCTCCTTCTTCTCCACGCCCATGGCGTACACTTCTTCGTCCGTCAGGGGAGTGGGGTCGTTGCTGGACGTACCGACGAAGCCGGTAACGCCCCGGATGTTCCGGATCACATGCCAGGTGTCGTCGCTGTAGACCATCTTCACCAGCACATAGCCGGGGTAGACCTTCCGGTCGAAGGTCTTGCTCACGCCGGACTCGGTGATCTCGGTGACGGTCTCCAAGGGGATGGAGACGGCCAGAATCACGTCGTGCAGGCCTCTGGATTCGACGGTTTTCTCGATGGTAGCCTTGACAGTGTTCTCATAACCGGAATAGGTATGCACAACATACCACTTTGCAGCTTCTGCCATCGGCGGCTCCTATCAGTGGAAGGCGCCGATCAGAGCGTCAATGCCGACCTGAGCGACAAAGTCGAACAGCCAGATGAACACGCCTACAGCCACAACGCAGCCGGCGACGATCACGGCGTTCTTCAGAACCTGCTGGGGGGTGGGCCAGACGACCTTCTTCAGTTCGCTGCGCAGCTCACGGAAGTACTTGGCAACCTTGCCCCAGGTTCTCTTGAACCAGTTTTCCTTTTTGACTTCAGCCATGAATTGCGAGCCTCCTTACTTGGTCTCGTTGTGGACGGTGTGCTTCTTGCAGAATCTGCAATACTTCTTCATCTCGAGACGGTCGGGGTCATTCTTCTTGTTCTTCATGGTGTTGTAGTTTCTCTGCTTGCACTCAGAGCATCTCAAAGTGACTTTCACGCGCATAACGGCACCTCCTTAACATTGCCTCCCTGTATCACTCCGGCTAGTAAAAATTTAGACAGCGGGCACTACATTTTCCCGCTCCGGGGCTGAAAAAAGCGCACAAAAAAAGCCCTTTTTCACAGGTAAAAACATTCTAACACAGGGGTGCACCAAAGTCAACTACTTTTTTCGGCATTTTCAGGAGCTTTCCGGTTGGAAATCCGGTAAAAAAAGACTTGCGGTTTTAGCCAAAATCCGCTATTGTATAGAAAAACAGAAAGCGACAGGAGAAACTTATGAAACGAATCATGGGAATCGATTACGGCGACGCCCGCACCGGCGTGGCCATTTCCGATCTTTTGTGCAGCATTGTGGGAACCACCTATGTCGTCCCCAGCCGGGTGCGGGAGAAGGCGGTTGCGGACATTGTCCGGCTGGCCCGGGATAACGACGTGGGTACCATTGTGGTGGGTCTGCCCAAAAATATGGACGGCACGGAAGGCTCCCGGGCGGCCTTGTGCCGGGAATTTGCCGAGGTTTTACGGGAGGCCACAGGCCTGGAAATTGCCATGTGGGACGAGCGGCGCACCACGGTGGAGGCCCACAATATCCTATCCGAGCACAATTACCACGGGAAAAAGCGGAAAAACACCGTGGATGCGGTAGCCGCTTCCCTGATTCTGGAAGGATACCTGGCCTATTTGCGACGGTAGAATAATTCTCGAGCTCCTGCAATCAGCAGCAGAACACCGAAGGGTTTTCTGAGCACTTCGGTGTCAAGACTTGCGGCAAGCCAGCTTCCCAGCATAGCGGCGGCGCAGCCGGAGATCATGCCCGGAAAGCTGATTTTCCAATTCAGCGTGCCCTGCCTTTTGTGCATCCAGCAGCTGATCAGCGCGGAAGGAAGAAAGAAAAGCAGGTTGATCTGCCGTGCCTCGGCCTGAGAAACCCCCAGCACCAGGGTCAGCCAAAGCATCAGCAGACTCCCGCCGCCGATCCCAAGACCGGTGAGAAAGCCCAGAACCGTTCCGACCACCAAACAAATTGGCAGGGAATTCAGCATAAATACCGAATCCCTCCCCAGACAATCAGAATCCCCAGCCCACGGTGAAGCCACTGGGCTGGGATTTTTGTTCCCCAGACCCCGGCGGCAAGCCCGCCCAGCGCGCTGCCGGGCAGATAGGGCAGGGCAGAGGCAAGGCTCATTTCTGATGTCATAACGGTTACAGCAAGACTCACCAGGCACACCGGCAGAATAATGGACAGGGAGACGGCGAAAACCTCCTGACTTTTGAGCCTTGTCAGCCATCCCAGCAGGGGCACCAGCACCAGCCCGCCCCCGGCTCCAAAGAGCCCGGCAACCAGCCCGGCACCGGCTCCCGCGATAATCAGCCCCAATCGTTCCTTCATAAAAATCCCTCCCAGGGAAGTTTGACCCTGGGAGGGATTCTTATACGAGTTTTTCATAAAACGCTTATACTGAACTCCAATTAAAATCTTTAGAAAAGATTTTAATTGCCCGAAGGGCATGGAGTTCATATGAGACTTGTTTTGTGATTTCTTTCCTTATAAATCA
>UQXG01000167.1 GCA_900544945.1 uncultured Eubacteriales bacterium
CCCTTCAGGCAATTAAAATCTTTTTTAAAGATTTTAATTGGAGTTCAGTATTACAAAGACAGCCCGGTGGTTTCTTCCAGACCCAGCAGCAGATTCATATTCTGAATTGCCGCGCCGGAGGCACCCTTGCCCAGGTTATCAAAAACCGCCGTAACCATGCACTGATCCTGCTGCCCGCTGACCTGAATGCGCATGGTGTCCTTTCCGGCGTAGGTGTTGGCGTAAATCACCGGCTCGTCGCCGCCCAGAGGGGCCACGCTCACCAGCTTCTGACCGGCGTAGTGGTCGCTCAGTGCCTCCCAGGCTTTCTGGGCATCTACGCCGGGCAGCAGCACGGAGGTTGCCATTCCGGCATAAAAGTCCCCGACAATCGGGGAAAACACCGGCTTTTTCGTCAGGCCGCATAGCTTCCGCATTTCCGGCAGATGCTTATGTGTCAGACTTGTGGCGTAGATCCGGTCGCTTTCGTGCCGGGGATCCCGGTTCTCGTCCTCGTATTCCGCAATCATCTTCTTGCCCCCGCCGGAGTAGCCGGTAAGGGAATAGGCCGTCAGAGGAAAATCGGCGGAAATCACCCCGTGGCGCACCAGAGGGTACACCCCGGCGATAAAGCCGCTGGCGTGGCAGCCGGGATTGGCTACCCGCTTGGAATTCACAATTGCCGCCCGGTGCTCGGAAGACAGCTCCGGAAAGCCATAGGCCCAGTCGGGGCTGACCCGGTGAGCGGTGGAGGTGTCGATCACCGCCACATGATCGCTTTCGATCAAGGAAACCGCCTCGATGGCCGCGGCGTCCGGCAGGCACAGGAAGGCCACATCCGCCCCGTTCAGGGCATCCTTCCGGGCGTTCAAGTCCTTGCGCAGTTCCTCCGGCAGGGTAATGAGCGTCAAGTCTTTTCTTCCCGCCAACCGCTGCCAAATCCGAAGGCCGGTGGTTCCGGCACTTCCGTCAATGAATACCTTGGTCATGCCAGCCGCTCCTTCACATAGGCAATCTGAGCCTCCACCGAGGGCACCGAAGTGCCGCCCAGGGAGATCCGCTTCTCCACGCAGGTGAGAAGATCAATGTCCCGGTACAGGTCTTCGTCGAAGAGCTCCGAATACTGCTTGTAGGTTTCCAGGGGCAGAGTCTCCAGCACACAGCCTTCGGCAATACACTTGGCAACCAATTGGCCGGAAATCTTATAGGCACTGCGGAAGGGCATTCCCTTCTTCACCAGGTAGTCCGCCAGATCGGTGGCATTGATGAAGCCCCCCTGAGCCGCCTTTTTCATATTGTCCGGGCGAGTGGTCATGGTGGCGATCATGGGAGCGAAAACCTTCAGGCACATCTTCACGGTGTCCACCCCGTCGAATACCGCCTCCTTGTCCTCCTGCATATCCTTGTTGTAGGCCAGAGGCAGGCCCTTCAGGGTGGTGAGCATGGCCATCATGTCGCCGTAGACCCGGCCGGTCTTGCCCCGCACCAGCTCTGCCATGTCCGGATTCTTCTTCTGGGGCATGATGGAGGAGCCGGTGGTGTAGGCATCGCTGAGCTCCACAAACTTAAACTCCCAGCTGGCCCAGAGGATGACCTCCTCGGAAAACCGGGACAGGTGCATCATCAGGGTGGACAGGCTGCTCAGCAGCTCCACGCAGAAATCCCGGTCGGACACACCGTCGATGGAGTTTCTCGCCACATCGTCAAAGCCCAGCTGCTTGGCCTCGAACACCCGGTCGGTGTCGTAGGTGGTTCCGGCCAGGGCGCAGGAGCCGATGGGAGACACGTTCATCCGCTTCCGGCAATCGGACAGCCGGTCAATGTCCCGCAGGAGCATCATGGCGTAGGCCATCAGATGATGAGAAAACAGGATGGGCTGAGCCCGCTGCAAATGGGTGTAGCCGGGGAGAATCACGGTTTTGTTGGCCTCGGCCTGGACAACCACCGCTTCCAGAAGCTCCTTTACCAGGCCGGTAATCTCGTCAATTTCGGCACGCAGATACATCCGCAAATCCAGAGCCACCTGGTCATTCCGGCTTCTGGCGGTGTGAAGCTTCTTGCCCACATCCCCCAGCCGCTGGGTCAGCACCTGCTCAACGAACATGTGGATATCCTCGCAGCCGAAGTCGAATGCCAGCTTGCCGGAATCCAGATCCTCCAAAATTCCCTGAAGGCCGTCGATGAGCTGCTCGGCCTCCCTCTGGGCGATGATGCCCTGGGCGCCCAGCATGGCGGCATGAGCCATGGAGCCGGTGATATCCTGTCGGTACATCCGGCAGTCAAAGTGGATGGAGGAATTGAAATCGTCCGCAATGCTGTCGGTTTTGCCGGAGGTCCGTCCGGCCCACATTTTTTCCATAATCCTGTCCTCGTACTTCTTTCGTTTTAGGGTCTATCTAAAAACCGTCAACACGCCCAAACAGCGGGTCTTTTCCACCTGCTGGGCACCATTTTTTCTTGCAATACCCAGAGTATTCCTGCAAAAAAATGGCTTCATCAGGCGAAAAATCCCTCGCCGTTGGTCATATTTCCGGTTTTCAGATAGACCCTAATGTGAAATGCTAAATGCGTTCCAGGAGCACAATGCCCCGGGTTTCGCATTCAGCATCGCAATGGTTTTCTCTATAGATTACAGTTTTCCCTGTTCGCGCAGTGCCTGCACCTTGGTGGGCAGACCCCACAGATTGATGAAGCCGGCGGCCTGGTTCTGGTCGTAGTCGCTTTCGCCGAAGGTCACCAGATTCTCGGAATACAGGGAGTAGGGAGAGGTGGTGCCGGCGGGGATGATATTGCCCTTGTAGAGCTTCAGCTTCACGGAGCCGGTGACGTACTTGTTGCTCTCGTTGGCAAAGGCGGTCAGTGCCTCCTGCAAGGGGGAGTACCACTTGCCGTTGTAAATCAGGTCGGCGTAATCCACAGCCAGCTTCTGCTTGACATGCAGGGTGTCCTTGTCCACGGTGAGCATTTCCAGCTGCTCATGGGCAAAGTACAGGATGGTGCCGCCGGGAGTCTCATATACGCCCCGATCCTTCATGCCAACCAGCCGGTTCTCCACGATGTCGATGATGCCGATGCCGTTGGCACCGCCCAGCTTGTTCAGCTTCTCGATGATCTTGGAGGCCTTCATCTTCTCGCCGTCCACGGCCACAGGGGCACCGGCCTCAAAGTCGATGGTCACATAGGTGGGAACGTCGGGAGCCATCATGGGAGATACGCCCATTTCCAGGAAACCGGGCTTGTCGTAGTTGGGCTCGTTAGCGGGATCCTCCAGATCCAGGCCCTCGTGACTCAGATGCCACAGGTTCTTGTCCTTGGAGTAATTGGTCTCCCGGCTGATTTTCAGAGGCACATGATGCGCCTCGGCGTAGTCGATTTCCTCGTCCCGGGACTTGATATTCCACTCTCTCCAGGGAGCGATGATCTTGATGTTGGGAGCAAACCGCTTGATGGCCAGCTCGAACCGAACCTGGTCGTTGCCCTTACCGGTAGCGCCGTGGCAAATGGCATCGGCACCCTCGGCCAGGGCGATCTCGGCCAGTTTCTTGCCGATAACGGGACGGGCAAAGGCGGTGCCCAGCAGATAGGTTTCGTACTTGGCATCCATCTTCACAGAGGGGATGATGACCTCCTCCACCATCTCGTCCACCAGGTCGGCAACGATCAGCTTGCTGGCACCGGTGGCCAGAGCCTTGGCCTCCAGACCCTCCAGCTCATCGGCCTGACCCACGTTGCCGGCCACGGCAATGATCTCGGGATTGTTGTAGTTTTCCTTCAGCCAGGGGATGATGATGGAAGTATCCAGACCGCCGGAGTAAGCCAAAACGATCTTCTTGACAGATTCTTTGTTATTCATGATATGCAGCCTCCATATGAA
Organism: uncultured Eubacteriales bacterium; assembly: GCA_900544945.1. Classification (GTDB taxonomy): domain Bacteria; phylum Bacillota; class Clostridia; order Oscillospirales; family Oscillospiraceae; genus Faecousia. Next base: position 3,854 of record UQXG01000167.1, read on the forward strand.
TAATATACAGTAGTTACTGAGTAATAATACAGGATTA
>UQXG01000168.1 GCA_900544945.1 uncultured Eubacteriales bacterium
GCTTAGCACTCAAGAGAAAGGAGTGCTAAAGAAAAAGGAGGAGGAAACATGGAGCTGAGTGATCGGAAAAAGAAGGTTCTGCGCAGTGTCGTGGATCTTTATATCCGCACCGCCGAGCCCGTTGGCTCCAAGGCAATCACGGAGCTTCCGGATATGAAATACTCCTCCGCGACCATCCGCAACGAGATGGCAGAGCTTACCGCTCTTGGCTATCTGGAGCAGCCTCACACCAGCGCCGGTCGGATTCCCTCCGCCGCGGGCTATCGGCTGTATGTGGATGAGCTGATGATGGACTACCGGCTGAGCATCGACGAAACCAAATCTATCAACAATGCCATCGAGGAAAAGATGCAGCGTGTGGATAAAATGGTGGAGAAGGTGGCAAGGCTGGTTTCCCAGGCAACGGATCTTCCGGCCATCTCCGCCGCCTCCCGCAGCGGTCAGCTTACCGTCAAGCGGTATGACCTGATTTTGGCAGGCCCCGGCAGCGTGATTCTGGTGCTGATGCTCAGTAACGAGCAGGTGGGCAACAAGCTCATCAAGCTTCCCCTGGACGTGGGGGACGGAGACCTGAAAATCCTCAGCGCGGTGCTCAACGCTTCCCTGACGGATATCCCGCCGGAGCAAATCACCGCCGAGCTTCTGGATAAGGTCATGCGTTCGGCCGGCGGAGCCGCTTCTCTGGTTCCCGTGATCGTGGATTTCGTTCAGGAAACCCTGCGAGCCAGCGAAAGCCCCAATGTTGCCGTGTTCGGTCAGTCCCGACTTCTGGGACTTCCCGAGTATCGGGACGTGGACAAGGCTCAGCGGGTGATGGCCTCCATCGATGAGGACGCCCTGGCAAACCTGCCCGCGGTGATGGAAAACACCAACGGCACCAAGGTCATCGTAGGGCCGGAGAACGTATCCGAGGAATTGAAGGACACCTCCGTGGTGATGACAAAGTTCGACATCGGCGACGGCCTTCAGGGCATGATCGGTGTGGTTGGCCCCACCCGAATGGATTACGCCAAGGTCACGGCAAGGCTCAGCTACTTTGCCGAGAGCCTTTCCAAGATGTTCGCCAAGCCCGAGCAGCCTCAGCTGCCCACCCCGGAGAAAAAAGACAGTGGAACGCCGCAAGGCGTATGATATGGAGGAATGAACGTGGCAGAAGAAAAGAAGACAACAGAAGAAGAGCTGGAGCCGGTTTCCAACGCTGAGGAAGTTCCTCAGGAGGAAGCGGCGCAGGAAGTCAAGAAGGACGAAGCAAATCCCTGGGAGGAAAAATACAACGCCGAGCGGGACGCCCACCTGCGGATCGCCGCGGAATATGACAATTTCCGCAAGCGCACCGTCAAGGAAAAGGACGCGGCCTACGGAAACGGCAAGGCCGACGCGGTGGCAAAGATTCTTCCCGTTTACGACAACCTGGAGCGGGCGCTGAACCAGCCCACCGAGGATGCCGCCTATAAAAAGGGCGTGGAGATGACCATGACCGAGCTTGTGAAGATTCTGAACGGTCTGGGCGTGGAAATCTTCGGAACGGTGGGGGAGACCTTTGACCCCAACCTGCACAACGCCGTGATGCACACGGAAGATGAAAGTCTGGGCGAGAACGTCCTGGCTCAGGTCTTCCAGAAGGGCTTCAAAATCGGCGATAAAGTCGTTCGGTTCGCAATGGTTCAGGTTGCGAACTAAGTCGGCAGGGCCGACAGCCAATGCGTGCGCCAGCCGGTCGATATTTGGTACGCCATTGGGCGTGCTCGGTATCGTTCAAGCAAACGAAAGTCGCATGTCATTGCGAGACAGTGCTCACACTGTCGTGGCAATCCCCCGGTTCTTCCGAGAGCCAGAGGAAACATATAAATTTATAAATTCTTTTCATGAATATATAGGAGGATAATGATTATGGCAAAGATTATTGGTATTGACCTTGGTACTACGAATTCCTGTGTTGCTGTTCTGGAGGGCGGCGAGCCTGTTGTGATCGCCAACGCCGAAGGCAACCGCACTACCCCTTCCGTGGTGGCATTTTCCAAGACCGGCGAGCGTATGGTCGGTCAGGTGGCAAAGCGTCAGGCCGTGACCAACGCGGACCGCACCGTTGCTTCCATCAAGCGTCACATGGGTGAAAATTATCATGTGACCATCGACGGCAAGAACTACACCCCTCAGGAAATTTCCGCAATGATTCTTCAGAAGCTGAAGGCGGATGCCGAGAGCTATCTGGGACAGCCCGTTACCGAGGCCGTCATCACCGTTCCCGCATATTTCTCTGACGCTCAGCGTCAGGCAACCAAGGATGCCGGCAAGATTGCCGGCCTGGATGTGAAGCGGATCATCAACGAGCCTACCGCCGCGGCTCTGGCCTACGGCCTGGACAAGGAGTCCGAGCAGAAGATCATGGTGTACGACCTGGGCGGCGGCACCTTCGATGTGTCCATCCTGGACATCGGCGACGGTGTCATCGAGGTTCTGGCTACCGCCGGCGACACCCATCTGGGCGGCGACGACTTCGACCAGAGAATCATGGACTACCTGGTAGACGAGTTCAAGAAGGCCGAGGGCATCAACCTGGCCGGCGACAAGGTGGCTATGCAGCGTCTGAAGGAAGCTGCCGAGAAGGCCAAGATTGAGCTGTCCGGCGTGACCTCCACCAACATCAACCTGCCCTATATCACCGCCGACGCCACCGGCCCCAAGCACCTGGACGTGACCCTGACCCGGGCAAAGTTCAATGAGCTGACTGCCGATCTGGTCGAGCGCACCATGAAGCCTGTCCGTCAGGCCATGTCCGACGCCGGCCTCAGTGCTTCCGACATTCACAAGGTGCTGCTGGTTGGCGGCTCCACCCGTATCCCCGCCGTCCAGGACGCCGTGAAGAACATCACCGGCAAGGAAGGCTTCAAGGGCATCAACCCCGATGAGTGCGTGGCTGTGGGCGCTGCCATTCAGGGCGGTGTGCTCACCGGCGATGTGAACGACATCCTGCTGCTGGACGTGACCCCTCTGTCCCTGGGCATTGAGACCATGGGCGGTGTGTTCACCCGTCTGGTAGACCGGAACACCACCATCCCCGTTCAGAAGAAGCAGATCTTCTCCACCGCGGCCGACGGCCAGACCTCCGTTGAGGTGCACGTCCTCCAGGGCGAGCGGGAAATGGCTGCCTACAACAAGACTCTGGGTCGGTTCCAGCTGGGCGGCATCGCTCCCGCGCCCCGTGGCGTGCCTCAGATTGAGGTCACCTTCGACATCGATGCCAACGGCATTGTGAAGGTTTCCGCTAAGGATCTGGGCACCGGCAAGGAGGCCAACATCTCCATCACCGCTTCCACCAACCTGAGCCAGGAGGACATCGACAAGGCTGTGAAGGACGCCGAGCAGTACGCCGCCGAGGACAAGGCCCGGAAGGAAGAGGTGGACACCCACAACGCCGCCGACCAGACCGTCTATCAGACCGAGAAGACTCTGAACGAGCTGGGCGACAAGATCGACGCTGCCGAGAAGGCTTCCATCCAGGCTGCCATCGACAAGCTGAAGGAAGTCAACAAGGGCAATGACGTAGCCGCCATCAAGGCCGCTACCGAGGAAGTCCAGAAGGCCTTCTACGCGGTATCCGAGAAGCTGTATCAGCAGACCGGCGCTCAGGGCGCCCAGGGTGGTGCTCAGGGCGGTACCCAGAGCAATCAGCCCGGCGACGACGGCGTGGTTGACGCGGACTACGAGTCTGTTGACTAAAGAAAACGCTACAAGGGGCGGCCCACGCCGCCCCTTGGGTTCTATCAAAAATGTAAATTGCCCCCGATAGAAATTGTAGGGGCGGCCATTGGCCGCCCGCAAAATTGGGAATTTACTGGTAGAATATGGCGGGCGGCCA
>UQXG01000169.1 GCA_900544945.1 uncultured Eubacteriales bacterium
CTGACCAAGGGGAGCTGCCCCAGTGCGCACACTGGGGCTGAGGGGATCAGAACTTGCCCACTCTGACAATCCCTCAGTCATGGCCTTGCGTGAGACGGCCATGACAGCTCCCTTTGCACAAGGGAGCCGGGGGTGCTCCCGCACCAGTGCGTTTTTCGATGGTTCTCGGACACTTGCGGGGGATTGTGACCGGAGGGAATCCTTGGAAAGGGTCACACCAGTGTGCGCACCGGTTCACAATGACGCCCTCTATGCGAGCGCATACTACAAGAAACACCCCCTGTGCTTCTTTCGGAGCACAGGGGGTGTTTTTGGGGATTCAAGGCGTTCTGACAAAACGCCGGAAACAGGCGGATTTTCGTTTAAGAAGCCAGGCGCTCGTCGACGCACTCGCTCTCGCTGTCAATCTCCTGATAGGAGAAGACGGCGCGCTTGCCGTAGTGGCAGTTGGCAATCTCCACGCAGTCCGGCTCACAGTCGTGAACACGGCTATCAATGGTGATGATCGCTTCCTCGCCGCTGTGCAGGACGATGGACGCCCGGTCGCCGGACTCGGGAGGCAGACACCAGAGGCCTGCAATGCCGTCGTAGCTGTGATGCTGAATCTCAATGTCGCCGGAGTGCACACGGAACCGATAGGTGTGTGCGCCGGACTGGCTGGGCATATCCACGGCATAGCCGTGCATGGCAAATACAGGATGTAAGGTAACGTTCTTTTCTTCCATATCGGCATCTTCCTTTATCATTCTCCAACCGGGAGCGGCTCAAAGAGAAGCCTCAATTTCCTCCTTGGTTCGGAGCAGAATGTCATAAAACTGTCTTGCGTATCCCGTCAGAGGATAGTCCTCATGGTAAATGAGCACATCCGTGTAGCGATAGCGGTTTTCCGTGCAGGGAATCTGAACCAGCCCATGCTGCCGCAGCACCTTCTCCGGCAGGGGAGAGACCCACATGTAGGTCTGGGGCACGTTGCTGAGGAAGTCGAACTGACTGCCTCGCTCGTAGAGGTAGATTCGCTTCTGCTCCACCCCGGCAGCCTCCGGCAGGAAGGTCTGCTCATCGCCATGCACCAGCTCCGTAAAGCCTGCCAACTCCTCGGGAGCAATCAGCTCCTTGGTCGCCAGCACCGACTCCCGGGAAACCAGCAGCCGGTAGGTAAAGGTCCAGATGGGCTTAACCCGCAGGTGCTTCTGATGCAGCATCTGTCGGTTGCTTTCCTCCAGAAACTCCGGATACCGGATGATTCCCAGCTGGAAACCGTGATTCAGAATGTTGTCAACGGCCTCCTGGGAATTGGTCTCGGAGAAGTTGATCTGAATCTGCTCCTGGTTCTGAATCTCCTTAAAGAACTCGGTGAAAGCGTAGGTAATGTAGGTGGCCCGGGGAATGGAAATCTTCATGGCGGCCAGCCGCTCATTCCGGTTTTGCAGCTGCCGCTCCAGAACCTCCATCTTGTAGACGATCTGGTGAGCCAGCTCCAGGAAGGACTGGCCTTCCTCCGTCACTGCGGTTCCGGCGGGGGTTCTTTGGAACACCGCGTAGCCCAGGACATTTTCCAATTCCTTCATAGCCTTGCTCAGGCTGGACTGGGTAACGTACAGGTTCTGCGCTGCCTGGTTGATGGAACCGCACTGGGCGATTTCCACTGCGTATCGCATTTGTTTCAGGGATATATCCAACATTTCGTGCTCACATCTTTCGTGCGCCCTATCTGTTTCGCTCGCATTATAGCGCAGATCCGGGCGTTTTTGTAGTCTTTGTTTGGCATAGGGATATGAATGGAATTCATATCCCATCAAAGGAATCATAGCCGGATTTTGTTTTCCTGTCAAGGGGCGGTTTTCCCGGAAAATGCAAAAACCGCGGCGTTCGCCGCGGTTTTTGCAACAAGAAAAGAGGAGAGGAAAAAATGAAAAAGAGGATAGGTAGCAAATTTATAAATACCGTCCGGGGTTCGGACTGGGATGTTTCGCTTGATCTTTATGGCCTTATTATAGCCGGAAAATATTAACGAAAAAAGAGGAAAGTTATTAAGCAAGTATTAAGTTTTGTGAAGAGTGTTCAGTTTCTGCGTAAAAACTTGTTGATATTTCCAACTTGACAAAATTCCCGAGAAAACGGAATTGCAATCTCCTTTTTCCCGTGTTATCCTGGTTTTTGATAAAGGCGGCAACCGGATGGATCAGGCACACATTCTCCCCCTGTCTGCCGCCGAGCCCCCCTGCCGGGTCTTCCCGAAAGAAAGGAGCCAAAACTATGCTGCTGTCCCGATACACCGCCGAGCAAGCCCTGGAAGAGGCCGGTCGGTCGAATCCCGGCCCCTGGGTCAATCACAGCCGGTATGTTGCCCAGGCCTGCCGGAATATCGCCGCCCGCTGTCCCAGGCTGGACGCGGACGAGGCCTACATCTACGGCATTCTCCATGACATCGGCCGCCACGCCGGAGTCACCTCCGAGCGGCATCTCATCGACGGCTACCGCTACTGCATGGCCAGGGGCTGGGTCAAGGCCGCCCAGATCTGCATTTCCCACGCCTTCATGGTGAAAACCATCGATTCCTCCATCGGCATTTTCGATATGCCCCCGGAGGACAAGGAATTCATGCGCCAGTTCATCGACCGGGCGGTTTACGACGACTACGACCTGCTGGTTCAGCTGTGCGACGCCCTGGCTCTGCCCTCGGGCTTCTGCCTGCTGGAAAAGCGGTTCGTGGACGTGGCACTGCGCTACGGAATGCACCCGGCCACCATCGACCGATGGAAAGCGGTTCTGGACATCAAGGCACATTTTGAAGGCATCATGGGCTGCTCCGTTTACGATTGTCTCCCCGGCGTTATCGAAAACAGCTTCCGCTGAGGCCTGCCTGTGGAAAATCTGGCCCCGCGCTGCGGCGCGGAGCAGGCAAAGCGGCGGTTGTCCGTCCTTTTGCCCTGGTGCTTTTTTCGGTTTCACTTAGAGCGCAGTGCCCTTTTTCGGCACGAAAAGGTCTCTCATGTCCGCGCCCTCCAGCTCCAGCAGACGGATCTTTCTGTCGATTCCTCCGGCGTAGCCGGTCAGGCTTCCGCCGGTGCCCACCACCCGGTGACAGGGAATGAGGATGGAGATTTCGTTATGCCCCACCGCGCCGCCGACGGCCTGGGCGGACACCCGGGCACACCCGGACTTTTCGGCGAGCCGCCGGGCGATTTCGCCATAGGTCACGGTCTTGCCGTAGGGAATCCGCAAAAGGATCTCCCATACCGACTGCCGGAACGGGGAGCCGACCGGGTGCAGCGGCGGCAGGAAATCCGGCTCTTTTCCGGTAAAATAAATGTCCAGCCAGCGTTTCGCTTCCGAGAGGGCAGGGGCGTCCCCTTCAACGCATTCCCCTGGTAGCCCCTGCGCAAAATACTTCTGCCCGTCAAACCACAAGCCTCGAAGTCCAATCTCATCTGCCGCCAGCAGGATGCCCCCCAGGGGCGAGTCGTAATGCTGCGTCACGATCATTTCAGGTTCCTCCCGTTTTCTTTTTCGGTAACATCCGGCCCCTTGCGTTTTCTGCGGATTACGGTTTGATACTATTTCCTGATTAAAATCTTAATTTTAATCAGGAAGGCATCGCCTGA
>UQXG01000170.1 GCA_900544945.1 uncultured Eubacteriales bacterium
CTCGCAATGACATTGTTCTATTTGGGCACTTTGCTATTTTGAGACAGCTCCTGGCTCGCGCGTCCCCCGCAAGCGCGAGACTGAGGGATTGTGAAGCTGCATCTGTGAGAGTGCTTGGAAAAGTGGTAGTTCTGATCCCCTCAGTCATGGCCTTGCGGGGGACGGCCATGATAGCATGAATTATGGTATGATTGCCACCGGCAATCATTTCGATTTTGATTCGCTGCGCGGAGCACCACCCTTGGTCAGCAAGGGGAGCCTTTGGGTGCTTACCATTTTCAACAATATTTTTATGCGGGCCAATTCATTATGGCGGGCGGTGCCGAAGAGGACAGACCATACTCCGGAAGGGGGAAGCAAAGCCCTTGAAGAAAACCGCCGGTTTTCTCCGGGGGCTTCCCTGACTCCGGTGCGTCGGCGAGGCCGCCGCCGACAAAAATACCGACCCGGATATTGAGGGAAAGGCACCCCGTTCCTTCAATATCCGGGTCGTCCGGCAGGGGGACAGCGGCGGTTTTTGGATTTTTGGCAGATACCCGAATTGGACTTTCGGGATTCCGGCCACTTTTGCCCCCGGAAAGTCCGACTCCGGCTGCTGCTTCTCTTTGAAACAGAAAGGATTCAAACTGCTACGGTTGCCCAACTTGGACAATAAAAAATGTGAATTTTTTGTTGACATTTCGCTAGAAAGGCAATATAATACAGAGGACGAGCCGGAATGCGCCAACATTCCCGCTCTGCGTTTGGAAACGCGTTTCGTGTCCGCGGAACGCCAAACTGTAAGGAGGGTAATATATGATTAGTTTCTTCGTATGCCTGGCACTTCTCATCGGCGGATACTTTATCTATGGCGGATTCGTATCCAAGACCTTCGGTCCTGACGACCGTGAGACCCCCGCTGTTACCATGGAGGACGGCGTTGACTATGTCGTCATGCCTACCTGGCGGATCTTCCTGATTCAGCTGCTGAACATTGCTGGCCTGGGCCCCATCTGGGGTGCTGTGGGCGGCGCAATGTGGGGCCCCAGCGTGTTCCTGTGGATCACCTTCGGTACCATTTTCGCCGGTGGTGTTCACGACTTCGCTTCCGGCTTTATGTCCATGCGGCATAACGGCCTGAGCGTCCCCGAGCTGACCGGTATGTACATGGGCAACGTCATGAAGCAGGTTATGCGTGTGTTCTCCACCGTGCTGCTGTTCATGGTGGGCGTTGTCTTCGCTGTGGGCCCTGCCGGCCTGCTGGCCTACCTGTGCGGTCAGGGCGGCGGCACCAGCATCCTGACCAACAAGTATTTCTGGCTGGTCATCGTGTTCGCTTACTTCTTCATCGCCACCTTCCTGTCCGTTGACAAGATCATCGGCAAGCTGTACCCTGTGTTCGGCATCTGCCTGATCATCATGGCCATCGGCGTGGGCGTGGGCACCATCGCCCGGGGCTATGAGATTCCCGAAATCTTCCCCCTGCGCAATATGCACCCCGCCGGAACCTCCATCTTCCCCGCCATGTTCATTTCCGTGGCCTGCGGCGCCTGCTCCGGCTTCCATTCCACTCAGTCCCCCATCATGGCTCGCTGCTGCAAGAGTGAGAAGATGTCTCACATGGTCTTCTACGGCGCCATGGTCTGCGAAGGCATCATCGCCCTGGTTTGGGCCGCTGCCTCCTGCGCTCTGTTCCCCATCGAGGGCGGCGTTATGTCCGGCCTGAAGGAAGCTATGGCTGTCGGCCAGTCCGGCTGCGTGTACAACATCTGCTTCACCACCATGGGCGGCTTCGGCGCCATCCTGGCGATGCTGGGTGTTATTGCCTGCCCCATCTCCTCCGGCGACACCGCTTTCCGGTCTGCCCGTCTGACCATTGCTGACGCCCTGAAGATGGACCAGAAGAGCTACAAGAACCGTCTGATCCTGACCATCCCCCTGCTGGCTCTGGGCGTTCTGGTTTCTCAGCTGGACTACACCTCCATCTGGAACTACTTCGCTTCCACCAACCAGATTCTGGCCGCTATCGTCCTGTGGACTGCCGCCATGTATCTGCGCCATGAGGGCAAGAACGCCTATGTGGCCGCTGTTCCCGCAGCGTTCATGACCGCCGTTACCATGTCTTTCGTGTTTGGCAGCAAGCTGTATCTGGGCGGCATCTCCTTCCTGCCTCCCATCTCCAGATATCTGGGCGTGGGCATCGCGGTTGTGCTGTTCGTGCTGTTTGTCGTGCTGGCTCCCAAGAAGGGCGCCAAAGCCGAAAAGTCCGCTGAGGCACAGTAATCATTCCACCTGAGAAAGGATTTTGCCTATGTACATTCCGCCAAAAGCGCTTTCCGAGAAAGTTCTGCCGCCGGAGATCCTCCGCCCGGACAGAGTATGCTGCACCCATTATGAGGACTTCGGCCTGGGAGATAAGGCGCTGTATGTGGGCATGTATGGCATCAACCGGATCGGCTACATTCCCCTGTCTGCGATCACCAGAGTCTTTAAGCGTCTGGCTGTGACCAAGGGCTTTTTCGAGAACGGAAAAATCTACGGCACCCTGTGCTATCTGGTAGTTTGCTACGACGGCAAGCAGAAAGCGTTCCGCTTCACCCGTGAGGATGATCTGAACGCCCTGCTGGCAGCGATTCAGGAGAACACATCCATTCCTGTTGGAAAACCCTGACGGTCAACTACCCTTATGTTCATAAGACGGCCTCCCGCGCGAAAGCGGGAGGCCGTTTATTTTGTAGAAAAACGTATGCAGAAAGCTCAATACTTCCGGGACAGCATGGACTCGGCTTCCTCCCGGGTGATCTCTCCGGCGTTGCATCGCGCCATGATCTGTACGTCCTTGTCGTTGAGCTTGTAGCCTAAGTAGAAGAACGTGGAAATGATCATGCCAATGACAGGCACCAGGGCGTACACGATCCACAGTCCTTCCAGCGCCCCCGCGCTCTGCTGGATGTTCAGCGCCTTCAGCCTCTCGAAGCTCTCCGCCTCCACGGAAATCCAGTGGAAGCAGCCCAGCAGCGCCAAAGCCAGCGAGGACGAGACCGCAGCGGTGATCTTCACAGAGAAGGTCTGGATGGCGAAGGTGATGCCCTTGGCGCTGATGCCGGATTTATACTGGCCGTACTCGGCGCAGTCCGGGGTGAACATGAAGGCGAGAATGCCCACGATGCTCATGGGAACGGTGCGGACGCAGGTCAGCGTCAGGAACAGCGCCCGGTTTTCGTAGCCAACGAAGAAAATCACCAGACCTAAGATGATGTTGACGATGTTGCACCAGAAAAGCGTTTTGAATTTATCCAGCTTTTTCAGGATGGTGGGCATGAGCATGGCGGCGAAAACACCCGGCACCATGTTCAGCAGATTCAGGACGATGGAGTAAAGGGAGTTGCCGAAAAGGTAGAAGGAGACGAACAGCGTCACGGCGGCGGAGGTTTTCAGCGCATCGGTGGCGCAGTAGCCGCCGTAGTAGGTCAGCAGGTATTTGTTCTTTCCCAGATAGGAGAACATCTGCCGGGGAGAGAAGTTTTCGTCTTCC
>UQXG01000171.1 GCA_900544945.1 uncultured Eubacteriales bacterium
GCAATCGCACCGCCGGGGCAATCTGTATCTGATTCACCTACATCGGAAAAGCCCGGATTTTGACGGGACGATGCGCGCAATCGACCCCAAGGCCTTAACCGGTGCGTAATCACTGATTCGCAAGCGCACACTTCTCCTTGGAAAGAACACCTGCCAGAAGTGCCAGCACCAGCATTCCGGCGGCGGTCCAGACCCAGCCGAAGCCCAGACCGTACAGAGGCAGCTTGTGAAGCAGTCCGCCCATAACCCCCAGGGGCAGCCCGGCCTCATCCAAAGCGTAAAGTACGCTGAGAACGCCGGTGCCGGACACGGTCATGGGATAGACATAGGGATTGTCCTTCCAGAGCCCGTGGCTCAGTCCCAGCAGAATCAGCACAATGGCCACGGGGTAGACGGCATTGAGCACGGGAATGGAAATGCTCAGAATCATGCTCAGTCCCAGATTGCACACGAGAAAAGAGAAAAAGGTAATGATATACACCCACTTTTTGTAGGAAATCTGCCGGAACAGGGTGGAAAAATACTGGGAAATGGAGTTGATGAGCCCTACGCAGGTGGTCAGACACGCCAGGGTGAAGATAGCCGCCAGCAGCACCGCGCCGGGAGCACCGAAGACCTGGTAGACGATGCACCGCAGGGTCCAGGCACCGTTTTCCTGAATGTCGTAGACCCCGGAGCTGCACATCCCCATGTAAGACAGCATGACATAGACCAGAGCCAGGATGGAGCCGGCCAGCACGCCGGCCAACACAGTGTAGCGCATTCTGTCCTTCTTTTCCGTCAGACCGAAGGTGCCCAGGGTGGTGGAGATGACCAGGCCGAAGTTCAGAGCGGCAATGGTGTCCATGGTGTTGTAGCCCTCGGAAAAACCCTTGAGCAGGGGGGCGCTGCCGTAGCTTTCCTGGGCGGGAGCGACCTGAACCTGTCCCCGGAACAGAAAGCAGACGAAGAGCAGCGTCAGCAGGGTCAGCAGGGTAGGCGTGAGCACCCTGCCAATCCGATCTACCAGCTTTCCGGGATTCAGGCACAGCCACAGCGCCACAAGGAAGAACAGCAGGGAATAAACCGCCATCCAGAGTCCGGTGCTTGCGCCGACGGGCAGATAGGGAGCCACCGCCATCTCAAAGGGCACGGAGGCCGCTCTGGGAATGCCCAGTCCCGGGCCGATGGACAGATAAATGAGTACCGTGAACACCAGGGCAAACCGCCGCCCCACCTGTTGACCCAGCTTTTCCAGGCCGTCAAACCGGGCAACCACCACAACGCCCAGCACCGGCAGAATCACCGCCGTAGCCAGAAAGCCCAGCATGGCCGGAAGGGTCTGGTCTCCGGCGTTCTGTCCCAGAAAGGGCGGGAAAATCAGGTTGCCCGCGCCAAAGAACAGGGCAAACAGCATGACGCTGACCACGGACAGATCTTTTTTACCAAGTTTCATCTTTGTTTCCTCCCGAACGAATGATAACTAAAAAATAGGAAAGCTCTGAATCAATCGGCAAGAGCTGTGGGTGAGAGATTTTTCGACCAATCGAGGCACCAAAAGGGGAGGAATACTGGATGTATTTCCCACTTTTGATGCCGATGAGTGGGCGGAAAAGATCCACTCACAGCCGAAGACGATTGGTTCAGAGTTTTCCTAAAAATAAATAAAGGCTCGCCTCAAGTTTCCTTGAGACGAGCCTTGTAAATACAATACCCGCGGTACCACTCAAATTGCGCATTTCAAATGCGCCCCTCTTCGGACTCCAACAAGCCCTAGGCACTTACGCAGCCTGCGCGGAAGCCCCTACCGGCAAATGCTTTGGGGTGCTTCAGCTCGGAAGGGATGGGATTGCCGGAAGGTCTCCTGCCAGGCTTCCACCGTCCCCGGCTCTCTATCAGGCGAAGCTTCCAATCCGTCTTCGTCATCGCTTTTCTATTCGGTTGTCGTCATTCTACACGCAAAGACCGATTCTGTCAATATTCAAATATCCCAAATTCCGGAAGACGGCGTGTACAGCCAAACGGCCTTTCTTTATAAGAGAAACTTTTTCATATCCTTTTTTATGGGCGACCGCCGTTATTCCCCACCATTTCCCATTTTATCGTCGCATTCCGCGTCGCTGTAAATTTCTTTACCAAATCCTAGCCATAACCATGCTATAATGAACGGCAAACCTATGCGGTTCATTTCATGATAACGGAAGGAGGAAAGACCGTGGAATCCGACAGCAGCGACGGTGCTGACAATTACTCCTGCATTCCCTGTTCCTATATGGCACATCTTCGCCCGCTCCTGCGATACAGAGTATAGGCGTGTGATCTTGTCCGGCAATATATGAACAGAAAAGGAGCTTTGTATGAATCACATTGGAAGCATTTTCGCAATGGCAGTCTGTCTTGCCATGTCTGCCTATTTCAGCGCAACGGAAACGGCATTCTCTTCTTTGAACAAAACCAGGCTGAAGGTTCTCGCCGACAACGGAAACAAACGGGCGGCGCTGGCCCTTAAGCTTGCCGAGAATTACGACCGGCTGATCTCTACCATTCTGATTGGAAACAATATCGTAAACATTACCATAGCATCCGTCGGTACGCTTTTGTTCGTCGAGCTTTACGGCGACGTGGGCGCGACGATCTCCACCGTGGTCGTGACCCTCGTCGTCCTGCTCTTTGGCGAGATCACCCCCAAGAGCATCGCAAAGGACGCCCCGGAGCGTTTTGCCATGTTCAGTGCGCCGTTCATCCGCCTGTGGATCTGGGTGCTGACGCCCCTGAATTTCCTCTTTACCCAGTGCAAAAAGTTCATCTCCCGCTTCATCAAGACGGACGGCAGCGCCAAAATGTCCCACGAGGAATTGCTTCTCTTTATGGAGGACGTGGAGCATGACGGCGGCATTGACGAGAACGAGGGCGAGCTTCTGCGAAATGCTCTGGAGTTCGGCGACCTGACGGCGGCGGAAATTCTGACCCACCGGATCGAGCTGGAAGCTGTGGACATCAACGAGAGCCACGAGGAAATCGCAAAAGCCTTTACCCAGTCCCGGTTCTCCCGGCTGCTTGTCTACCGGGATACCATCGATCAGGTCGTGGGCGTTCTCCATCAGAAGGATTTCTATATCAACGGCAAAATGACCGATCAGCCCATCGCCCAGATCATGACGGAGCCGTTGTTCGTCTACCAGCATACCAAAATCCGGGACATTCTGAAGATGCTCCAGCACCAGAAATCCCACATTGCGGTCGTGGTCGATGATTTCGGCGGCACGCTGGGAATCGTCACGATGGAGGACATTCTGGAGGAGCTGGTCGGCGAGATCTGGGATGAGCACGATGAGGCCACCGAGGACTTCCACAAGCAGTCCGACGGCAGCTGGATCGTGCTGGGCAGCGCCAGCGTGGACGACCTGTACGAGATGCTGGGTCTGCCGGAGGACGAGGACATCGACTCCAACACGGTCAACGGCCTGGTGCAGGAAAAGACCTGCCACCTGCCCAAGGTGGGCGACCATTTCACGCTGG
>UQXG01000172.1 GCA_900544945.1 uncultured Eubacteriales bacterium
TTGTTCCAATTCAAAGTTCCGAAAATGGAGGAATACTGTATGTATTTCCCATTTTTGGAACTGAAGAAGTGGGGCAAAAAGGCGGCTGAGACTCGAAGGCGCAATTGTGCGGTGTTGCCTTATTGCAAAAGCTGTCGAAGCGTGTTAGAATGACCTTAACACACTTTGGAGGCAGCACATGACAACCAAGCAGCAGCGGCTGGTGCCGCTTGTATTTCTGATTATTATATTGGGCTCCCTGATCGGGGGGCTTGTTTGGCATGAGCAAAACACCGACCACAGCGGCTGGCAGGAAAAGGACGGCATCCGCTACTACCAGGATTTCCACGGGAATCCGGTATCCGGCTGGATGGACTTGCCCGAGGGGCGGTACTATTTTCAAGAAGACGGCACCCCCAGCCTCGGCTGGCAGACCATCGACGGCACTACATACTACTTTGATTCCGATGGCATCATGCTCACCGGCTGGCAGACCATTGACGGGGAAACCTGCTACTTCGGCGGCAACGGAGCCATGGTCACGGGCTGGCTTTGGCTGCCTGAGGGTCGATACTATCTGGAGGACGGAGCCCTTCTCACCGGCTGGCAGGAACTGGATGGCAAGCGGTGCTATTTCGGAGCCGACGGTCTGGCGGCAGACGGCTTTACCCAGATCGGCGCGGACAACTACTTCTTTGTGGACGGCTTTCTTGCCACCGGCCTGACAGAAATTGACGGCGTGCTTTGGTGCTTCGGTGAGGATGGAAAGCAGTATTCCGGCTGGCTGGAGGAAGAAGGGGGACGGCGGTATTTCAGTCCCCAAGGGCCTATGCTCACCGGCTGGCAGGACATGGAGGACGGAAAACGGCTCTTCGACGATTCCGGCTATCTCACCGTAGGCTGGCACGAAGAGGGCGAATACCGATATTATTTCAAGGAAGACGGGCTCATGGCCGTGTCTCCCACGAAGATTGACGGCAAAACCCACTATTTCTCCCCCAAGGGCATTGAGGTGATTCTGGTCAACGGTCTGAATCCTCTGCCAAAGGACTTTGCCCTGGACGAGTGGAAAATCGATGACACCCACACCGTGGACAAGCGGTGCTACTCCGCCCTTCGCCAGATGCTGGACGACTGCACCGCCGCCGGTATTACCTACGAGGTCAACTCCGGCTACCGAACCCACTGGTCTCAGACCGCCATTCTGGAATACCGAACCCGGGAGCATATGAAGACCTACAATCTGGACTTCCGGGAGGCTCGGGACAAGGCACTGGAAACCGTAGCCGTCCCCGGCACCAGCGAGCATGAGCTGGGGCTGTCGGTAGATCTGGTGGGCGACGAGGCGGATGCCTGGTTTGCCCAGCACTGCTGGGAGTATGGCTTCATTCTGCGCTATACCGCGGATAAGGAGTCCATCACCGGCATTACCGATGAGCCGTGGCATTTCCGGTATGTGGGGAGGGAGGTTTCCATGGACATGAAGGACTCAGGCCTTTGTCTGGAGGAATACTTAGGAGCCGAGTCCGTAAATATGCAGAAGGTTCGTGCCCTCTTTGGCGAAAAGCTCTACGAGGAAACCATTTACGGCAAGGACGAGGAAAAAGCGGAGGAAACCAAGGCAACCGAAGAGACAAAGGCCCCCAAGGAAACCACAACAAAGGAAACCACGCCCAAGGCGGCGTAAGACGGCCTACCCGCAAATTTTCGAATACTATCTCGTCACTGCGAACCGGGCGACATCGGTCACCGGTTCGCAGTGATGCGCTAAATCAGAGATTTGCCAATTCTCTCAGCCTGGGAGCCAGGTCGGTCTGCTCCCAGGGGCGGCCTTCCAGGCCGAAGTGCCCTCTGGCGGCGGTGTCGGCATAAATGGGACGGCGCAGAGCCAGCTTGCGGATAATGCCGGCCGGGGTCAGATCGCAAATTTCCCGAAGAAGCTCCGTCATTTTCTCGTCGGAAATCCGGCCTGTGCCGTAGCTGTCCACCCGCACAGACACCGGATGCGCCACGCCGATGGCATAGGCCAGCTGCACCTGCACCTGGGTCGCCAGACCGGCTGCCACCAGATTCTTGGCCAGATACCGAGCCATGTAGGCACCGCTCCGGTCAACCTTCGTCGGGTCTTTTCCGGAAAAAGCCCCGCCGCCGTGGGAGAAATAGCCGCCGTAGGTATCCACGATGATTTTCCGGCCGGTAAGTCCGGTGTCTCCGTTGGGGCCGCCGATGACGAAATTGCCGGTGGGATTGATGAAGATATTGGGAACACTTTCGATATCAAAGCCGTAATCCCGGAGAACCGGGGCGATGACCTCCGCCCGGATATACCGGCGCAGCCGGGAAATCTCAAAATCCGCGCTGTGCATGACCGATACCACCACGGTGTCGATGCCCACAACGTTCCCTGTTTCGTCAAATTCCACGGTGACCTGGGTCTTGCCGTCGGGGCGAAGCAGGTCATTGGCCTGCACGCACTGGGTCAATCGGCTGCAAAGCGCCCGGCTCAGGGCGGCGGGCAGGGGCATGAGCTCCGGAGTCTGGGTACAGGCACCGCCGAACATCATGCCCTGATCTCCTGCGCCGCCCACCTCGTCGTTGGTGCCCAGGGCAATGTCCGCGGACTGGGTGTGAATCCGGCACTCCACCTGGACGCTGTCCGCGTCAAAGCCGTCTCCGGGATAGACATAGCCGATTTTCCGGATGGTATCCCGAGCCACCTGGGCGTAGTCCACCTGGGCTTTGGTGGTGATCTCGCCGCAAATGACGCAGAAATTCGTGGTGACCATGGTCTCGCAGGCCACCCGGGAGCCGGGATCCTGCGCCAGGCAGGCATCCAGGATGGCATCGGAGATGGAGTCGGCAACCTTGTCCGGGTGGCCGTTGGTTACACATTCCGAGGTAAAGAGTCTTTTTTCCATAATATTTTCCTTTCTTTCGCGCGCAAAATGCAAAAGAAAACGCACACCAGAAGACCTGATGTGCGCTAGAATATCAGATCCTCATCTTTCGTTTGCCGACGGATTTGGCACCTTTTCCTTTCGGACAGGTTGCCGGGTTTCACAGGGCCGTTCCCTCCACCACTCTTGATAAGCCGTATTTGGTTTGGCGATTCAAGAATTCTGCCGGTTTACCCGGCGTCTATTGTTCTACCACGTTTTTCGCGCCTTGTCAACGCCGCGGGGCGTACAAAATCCGCGGTTTTGTACGCTCTGCGGCGAAATTCGCGTTATGTATAGGATTTATCGATCTGGATGATGCACCGGCAGTCCGGGTGGCGCTCCTCCACGGCGGTGCGGACAGCTTTGCGCACGTCCTCGTCCGAGAGCTTATACCCGAACGGCACGAGCACGTCAAAGACGAGATTCGTCCGGTGCTTTCCCGGCACCATGCGGAAATCATGCAGACTGAGCACGGGATCGATGCTCCGCAGAAGCTGCACCGTTTCCTCGCGCATCTCCGCCAGCCGCTCGTTTTTCGTGTC
>UQXG01000173.1 GCA_900544945.1 uncultured Eubacteriales bacterium
CCCCCGTTTTCACTCTATTCCCCATTTATCTGGAACAGAAGAAAGAAAACAATGTAACGCATTTACATTGCGGATGCGAAAAATGCCAAATTTGAAAGAGAGGAGACTGTGCTTCGGTGAATATTAAGGATATCGCGCTTCTGGCGGAAACCTCCGTAGCCACCGTATCCCGAGTGATCAATAACGAGGACAACGTGTCCCCCCAAACCAAGCGGCGGGTTCTGGAGGTCATCGAAACCACCGGCTATCAACCCAACATGGTGGGCCGGGCTCTGCGCTCCCGAAAAAGTGGAAAGATCCTGGTGCTCATTCCCTCCATGGCAAACCCCTATTTTTCCCGGATGCTGGAGGGTGTGGAGAACCGGGCCCAGGTCAAGGGCTACGACACCATCGTCTGCATTACCCACCGGGATGCCCAGGTGGAGAACCGGTATCTGGAGCTGCTGAAGACCAAGCAGGTGGACGGCGCCATCAGCTTCACCATCGCCATGTCGGAAGCCAAGCTTCAGGTCATCTCCAAGAATTACCCCTATGTCCAGTGCGGTGCCAAGGTCAGCAGTCCCAGCATTCCCTGTGTGTGCATCGACGATGCCGCCGCCGCCCAGGAGGTGGTGTCCTACTTCGCCAAGGCCGGTCACAGCCGCATCGCCTTCATCAACGGCAGCTTCTCCCGGATGTACGAGGTGGAGCGGGATCAGGGCTACCGGGCGGGCCTGGCCGCCAATCAGCTTCCCTTCCGGCAGGAATACGCCGTTACCTGCGACTATGACGTGATGGGGGGCTACAACGCCTGCGAAAAGCTCATGGCCCTGCCGGAGCCTCCCACCGCCATTTTCACCACCTGCGACCAGACTGCCGGCGGCGTGTGCAAATACCTGCTCAAGCACGGAAAAGAGCCGGGCAAGGACGTAGAGGTGGTGGGCTTCGACGGCACCTTCCTGTCCGACATGTGCACCCCCGCCATTTCCTCCGTCAAGCAGCCGGGCTACGAAATGGGCAAAACTGCCTTCGATCTGCTTTTTGAGCGGATGTCTGACCCCAAGTCCGTGGTCAAGCGCATTACCATGCTCCACACCCTGGTGCATAAGGAAACCACCCATCCCGACAAGGCCGTCTCTGAATAACTTTTCCTCGAAAGGAGAAATACCATGATCGTCGATACTCTTGACAACATCAACTTCTATTTCGGTATGTCCCGGGAGCTGGACGCGGCTCTGACGGTGCTGAAGCACTACAATCTGTCCCTGCTGGACCCCGGCGACTACTATGACTTTCCCATCGCCGGGTGCAACACCACCCTGAAAATTCTGGAGCCGGAGATCGTCACCGACGAGAACGCCATCCCCTGGGAATACCATGAAAATCAGATTGACGTGCAGTGTGTCCTCACCGGCGGCACAGAGCTCATCGGCTACGCCCCCCGCAACAAGCTCTCCGGCTGGAAATACGACGAAACCCGGGACACCGCCTACACCACCGCCCAGTGCAACTATCTGCCCATCCGGCTGGATGAAAACGATTTTGCCATTTTCTTCCCCCAGGATGCCCACCGGAAAATCCGCAGCAGCGGTTCCGAGGGCTACCGGAAGCTGGTTCTGAAAGTACCCATCAGCGGCTTCAAACTGCCCAAGAATCTGTAAGGAGGATTTCCCATGGACTACACCCCCGCTCCCGACCGCTACGAGACCATGTCCTATCGCCGGTGCGGCAAAAGCGGCCTGATGCTTCCTGCCCTGTCCTTAGGCCTGTGGCACAATTTTGGGGATATCACCCCCTTCGGCACTCAGCAGAGCATTCTGCGCAAGGCCTTTGACCTGGGCATCACCCACTTTGACCTGGCCAACAACTACGGCCCGCCCTACGGCGAGGCCGAACGGAATTTCGGCATCCATATGGATCGGGACTGGCGCACCCACCGGGACGAGCTGGTGATTTCCACCAAGGCCGGCTACGACATGTGGCCCGGCCCCTACGGCGACCACGGCAGCCGAAAATACCTGATTTCCAGCCTGGATCAGTCCCTGAAGCGGATGCACCTGGATTATGTGGACATTTTCTACCACCACCGGCCCGATCCGGATACCCCCATTGAGGAAACCATGGGGGCTCTCGATCAGATCGTCCGCAGCGGCAAGGCCCTCTATGTGGGCATTTCCAATTACTACGACCCCCAGCAGGCCAAAACCGCCATCGAAACCCTAAAGAAGCTGGGCACACCCATGCTCATCCATCAGCCCCGGTATTCCATGCTCAGCCGGGTGCCGGAGCAGGGGCTGTTCGACGTTCTTCGGGAGCAGGGCGTGGGCTGCATTGCCTTCGCCCCTCTGTGCAACGGCATTCTCACCGGCAAATACTTAAACGGCATTGCCCCGGATTCCCGGGCAGGCCACGACCCCCGGTATCTGAAGCCCGGCATGATTACCCCGGAAAAGCTGGAGATTGTCCGGCATCTGAAGGAAATCGCTGACCGCCGGGGCCAATCCATGGCTCAGCTGGCACTGCAATGGGTGCTTCGGGACAGCGTCGTCACCAGTGCCCTCATCGGCGCCAGCCGCCCGGAGCAGCTGGTGGAAAACGCAAAGGCTCTGTCCTTCCCCGCCCTTTCTCAGGAAGAATTGGCACAGATTGAGGCTATTCTCGCTTCCAATGTGTAATCCATTTACAACGCGGCACAGGCACCACCGAAAGATGATGCCTGTGCCGCGTTCTGTTTACTTCTGTCTTTCCGCAAAGTCCTGATCGATCTTCCGCTTCCAGTCCGCCGCCAAGGGTGCGGCGCAGGAACGAACCTGGTGTACCGCCTGACAGACGGATTCGTAGACCACCGCCGTGCCCTTGCTGTCCGCGTGATAGTCCGCGGCGCACTCGGGCCGGATGCCGAATCGTCCGGCTTCCTCGGCGGCATCGATGTTGGCGCCCAGGAACAGGAATTCCCAGCCGTACTTCTCCTGCTGACGCTGAACCATGGCCCGAACCCGGTCATAGCTGTAGCGGCGGCTGGCATTTTCCATGCCGTCGGTGGTGATGACGAAGAGGGTCTTCTCCGGCCGGTCTTCCTCCCGGGCGTACTTGTGGACGTTGCCGATGTGATGGATAGCCCCGCCCACCGCGTCCAGCAGTGCGGTGCAGCCCCGGACAAAGTATTCCTTTTCCGTCAGCGGCGGAATTTTCTCCAAGGGCACCCGGTCGTGAATCACCTGAATTTCGTTGTCGAAGAGCACCGTGGAAACCAGAGCCTGACCGGGCTCTGCCTTCTGCTTTTCGATCATGGCGTTGAAGCCGCCGATGGTGTCCGCTTCCAGCCCCGCCATGGAGCCGCTGCGATCGAGAATAAATACAATTTCCGTCAGATTCTTTTTCATAGAAAATTCCTCCATAAATTTGATACTATTTCCTGATTAAAATCTTAATTTTAATCAGGAAGGCATCGCCT
>UQXG01000174.1 GCA_900544945.1 uncultured Eubacteriales bacterium
AAATACATACAGTATTCCTCAATTTTTCAAACCTTGCCTGAGAACAAAATCTCTCGCTACCAGCTCTTGCCGATTTCATCAGAGCTTCCTTAGCATCCCAAGAATCCCAGAAAGGATAGATGTTATGTTAACACCTAAAGAGATCGCGCTGGAAGTGACCAAGGCTCTGGATGCCAAGAAGGGCATGGATATCAAGCTGCTGAAAATTGATTCCGTCAGTTCTCTGGCAGATTATTTCCTGATCTGCACCGGCACTTCCAACACCCACGTCAAAACCCTGTGCGACTACGCCGAGTACACCCTGGAGCAGCTGGGCGAGCCTATGCTGGGCCGGGAGGGGCATCGGGGCAGCGCCTGGGAGCTGCTGGACTATGGCACCATCGTGGTGCATGTATTTACCGAGGAAGCCCGGAAGTTCTATGCACTGGAGCGGCTGTGGGCGGACGCGGAAACGGTTGACCTGAAAGATATTATTATCGCGGAATAAAGCGGTATTTTAGGAAGGAATGTTCACAATGAACTACGATTTTGCTGCTATTGAAGGAAAATGGCACAAGTACTGGGAGGAAAATGACACCTTCCACACGGATGTCTGGGATTTCTCCAAGCCCAAGTATTATGTGCTGGATATGTTCCCTTACCCTTCCGGCGTGGGTCTGCACGCAGGTCATCCCGAGGGTTATACGGCTACGGATATCATGTCCCGGATGAAGCGGATGCAGGGCTACAACGTGCTGCACCCCATGGGCTATGACTCCTTCGGCCTGCCCGCCGAGCAGTACGCCGTTACCACCGGTCACCATCCCGACGGCTTCACCCAGGAGAACATCAAGACCTTCTCCAAGCAGCTGCGGGAGCTGGGCTTCGACTATGACTGGTCGAAAATGATTGCCACCTCCGACCCCAGCTTCTACAAGTGGACCCAGTGGATTTTCAAGAGGCTCTATGAGGCCGGCTATGCCAAGCGCATTGAGATGCCCGTCAACTGGTGCGAGGAGCTGGGCACGGTGCTCAGTAACGATGAGGTCATCGACGGCAAGTCCGAGCGGGGCGGCTATCCCGTTGTGAAGAAGAACATGATGCAGTGGGTCATCGACCAGCCTGCCTTCGCCGAGAAGCTCCTGGACGGCCTGAACGAGATCGACTGGCCCGAATCCACCAAGGAAATTCAGCGCAACTGGATCGGCAAATCCACCGGCGTGGAGGTGGACTTCCAGCTGGTGGGCGGCGGGGATTTCTCCATTTACACCACCTGTATCGAAACCATTTACGGTATCACCTTCATGGTGCTGGCTCCCGACGGCAAGATCGTGGAGAGCCTCATGGATCGGGTGCAGAACAAGCAGGAGGTTCAGGCCTACATTGACGAGACCGTCAAGAAGAGCGACATGGACAGAACCGAGCTGAACAAGGGCAAAACCGGCTGCCGGCTGGAGGGCGTATACGCCATCAATCCCGTCAACGGCAAACAGGTTCCCGTGTTCATCGGCGATTTCGTCCTGGCCAACTACGGCACCGGCGCGGTGATGGCCGTGCCCAGCCACGACCAGCGTGACTTCGAGTATGCCGTTGCCCACAACATTCCCATGATTCAGGTCATCGAGGGCAGAGATGTCAGTGAGCGGGCCTTTGAGAAGCAGGACTACCTGGGCAAGGGTTGCCGTCTTATGAACTCCGAGGAGTTCGACGGCCTGACCGTGGAGGAGGCCAAAGAGGCCATCACCCGGAAGCTGGAGGCCATGGGCGTTGCCCGCCGGAAGGTCAACTATCACTTCCGGGAGTGGATTTTCGCCCGTCAGCGGTACTGGGGCGAGCCCGTGCCCTGCGTGTACACCGACGACGGCAAGATTTACTTCGTTCCCGATGAGGAGCTGCCCGTAATTCTGCCGGAGCTGGCCGACTATAAGGGCAAGAACGGTCAGGCTCCCCTGGAGAATGCCACCGAGTGGAAGAAGTATGACCGCAACGGCATCCACGGCACCCGGGAGACTTCCACCATGCCCGGCTCCGCCGGTTCCTCCTGGTACTATATGCGCTATATCGATCCTAAGAACGACAAGCAGCTGTGCGACCCGGAGCTTTTGAAGCACTGGCTTCCTGTGGATCTGTATGTAGGCGGCCCGGAGCACGCGGTGGGTCATCTGATGTACTCCCGGATCTGGAACCGGTTCCTGTATGACGAGGGCATTTCTCCCGTGAAGGAGCCCTTCCAGAAGCTGGTGCACCAGGGTATGATCCTGGGCGAGAACGGCATCAAGATGGGAAAGCGGTTCCCGGAGTTTGTGGTGAACCCCAGCGATGTGGTTCGGGACTACGGCGCGGACACCCTGCGGCTGTATGAGATGTTCATGGGCCCCCTGGAGGTTTCCAAGCCCTGGAGCACCACCGGCGTGGTGGGTGCCAAGAAGTTCATCAATCGTGTGTGGAACTTCTTCACCGAGCCTGCCAATATTACCGAGGACAACGACGGCAAGCTGACCAAGATCTATCACCAGACCGTGAAGAAGGTCACGAGCGACTTTGAGTCCCTGGGCTTCAACACCGCCATTGCCCAGATGATGGTCTTCGTCAACGAGGTCTACAAGAACGGCACCTGCCCCAGAGAGTACGCCGAGGGCTTCGTCAAGATGCTCTCCTGCATCACCCCCCATGTGGGCGAGGAGATGTGGCAGCTCCTGGGTCACGACAAGACCATTGCCTATGAGCCCTGGCCTTCTTATGACGAAGCCAAGTGCAAGGATGCCGAGGTGAACATCGCGGTGCAGGTCAACGGCAAGATGCGCGGAACCGTGCTGATGGATGCGGATCTTCCCGACGAGCAGGTCATCGCCAACGCCACTGCCGACGAGAAGATTGCCAAGTTCCTGGACAAGCAGGGCGGCAGCATTGTCAAGACCATCGTGGTCAAGAATAAGTTGGTCAACCTGATTGTCAAATAATTTGTAAAAAAACAAAAATCTTTATTGACAATTGGGGAAACAGCGTATATAATATTCTAGCCTAGTATTGAGGCCCTGAACGCATCCTGGACTTAGCCGGATGCCATCGGAGGGAGGGAAAACAATGTCTGAAATTCGCGTTAAGGAGAACGAGTCTCTGGAGAGCGCCCTGCGCCGTTTTAAGCGGAGCTGCGCCAAGGAGGGCGTTATTGCCGAAGTGAAGAAGCGCGAGCATTACGTCAGCCCCAGCCTGAAGCGTAAGCAGAAGTCCGAGGCCGCTCGTAAGAACAAGAGAAAGTTCTACTGATATCCCTCTTGATTAACGCTCAGAACCCCCTTGTGGAAACGCAAGGGGGTTTTTGCATAGTCAGTAGAGAATGGTGAAGAGCGGGGGCTGTCTCGTTAAGTTCCCCTATGGGTCAAAATAGCCAAAATATACAATGTCATTGCGAACCAGTGACCGA
>UQXG01000175.1 GCA_900544945.1 uncultured Eubacteriales bacterium
TGCCTGAACGCCTTGACGTTCAAGGCGTTTTGCGTTGTTCAGTACGCATTATTTTAAGAACAGACCCAGCAGGAATCGGTTCAGCCTGCTGGTGTAGGGCTGGTAGCGCATGGGCAGATCCAGCCAACATTTTTTATCCACAATGCTCTTCCGGTGGGAGAAGGCATCGAAGCCTGCCTTGCCGTGATAGGCGCCCATTCCGCTTTCGCCCACACCGCCGAAGCCCATCTGGGAGGTAGCCAGATGGATGATGGTGTCGTTGATACAGCCGCCGCCGAATGGCAGCCGAGTGCGGAACAGATTGATCTGCTCCCGGTTTCGGCTGAACAGGTAAGCAGCCAAAGGCTTCCCGCCGGATTCTACCTGAGAAATGATTTCGCCAAAGTTCCGGAAGGTGAGCACGGGCAGCAGAGGCCCAAAAATCTCCTCCTGCATGATTGCGTCCTCCGGGGTCACGCCCGTGAGGATGGTGGGGGCAATCCGGCAATGGGCTTCGTCGGTTTCTCCGCCGAAAACCACTTTTTCCGGGGAAATCAGCCTCAGTAAGCGGGAATAGTGCTTTTCGTTGACAATTCTGCCGTAATTGGGGTTGTCCAGGGGGTGTTCGCCGAACTGAACGGTGATTTGCTTTTTCAGCGCCTCCACCAGCTCCTCCCGGACGGACTCGTGGCAGAGAATGTAGTCCGGGGCGACGCAGGTCTGACCGCAGTTCAGGAACTTTCCGAAGACGATCCGCCGGGCGGCCAAGGCCAAATCGGCACTGGCGTCCACAATGCAGGGGCTTTTGCCGCCCAGCTCCAACACCGCGGGAGTCAGGTGCTCCGCCGCCTGACGCAGCACCACCTTCCCCACGGTCTGGGAGCCGGTAAAGAAAATGAAGTCGAATTTTAGAGCCAACAGGACGGCATTTTCCTGCCGCCCGCCGGTGACCACCGTTACAAATTCCGGCGCAAAGCAGCTCTCAACCAGAGAGCGGACGGACTGGGCTGTGGCGGGGGCGTAGGCACTGGGCTTGACAATGGCGGTGTTTCCCGCGGCGATGGCATCCACCAGCGGCTCTACGGACAGCAGGAACGGATAGTTCCAGGGACTCATAATGAGCACATTTCCATAGGGCATCGGCTGGACAAAACTGTGGGAGGCGAACTGAGCCAGAGGCGTCGGCACGGTTCTGGCACCGGCAAACTTCCGCAGGTGACGGCGCATGTAGGTAATTTCCGACAGCACCAGGCCAATTTCGCACATATAGCTTTCCGTCTCACTTTTGCCCAGGTCGTGCCTCAGAGCGTCACAGATTTCCGACTGCCGGGCTTCAATGGCTCGGTAGAGCCGATCCAGAGCTTCCAGCCGGAAGGCCACGGGCAATGTGGTTCCGGTGCGGAAGAAATCCCGCTGAGAGGATAAAAGGGCTTCAGCTTGCTTGCTGTCCATGGCACTCCTTTCCGGCGACCTGCTCGTAGAAGAAGGTCAGCTCCTCCCGGGTCATAAGCCGGGGCACGGGATAAAGGGGATTGGCTTCCTTCTCCGCATGGGCGGCCATCACCGAAATATCCTCGGGACGGATGCCCTCCAGGGTTTCCGGAATGCCCATCCGGGCGTTCAGCTGACGGATGGCACGGATGAATTTGGCGGCTGCCCCGGCATCTTCCTCTTGGGGGGAGGCAACCCCGGCGGCAACGGCAAGGTCGTGAAGCTTCCGGTGGATGCAGGAGCCGTAGTTTTCCAGCACATAGGGCAGGAGCACCGCGTTGGCCAGGCCGTGGGGAATGTTGTACTGGCCGCCCAGAGAGTGGGCCACGGCGTGGACATAGCCCACATAGGATCGGGAGAAGGCAATGCCCGCCCGATAGGCGGCAGTGAGCATATTGCTTCTGGCCTCATAATCCTTGCCGTTTCGGTAAGCCCGCTCCACGTTGGCAAAGACCAGCCGGGTGGCTTCCAGAGCCTCCTGCCGGGTCTGGCGGGTGGTGGAGCGGCCGATGTAGGCCTCCACCGCATGGGTCAGGGCATCCATGCCGGTGGTGGCGGTGAGATGGGGCGGCAGGGAGAGCGTGAGCCGGGCGTCCAGCACCGCATACTTGGGGATGAGGACGAAATCGTTCATCACATACTTGTGCTGAGCCTGGGTGTCGGTAATGACGGCAGCCAGGGTGGTTTCGCTGCCGGTTCCGGCGGTGGTGGGAATGGCAATCAGAGTGGGAAGGGGACGCAGAATCCGCAGGGTACCCTTGAGCTTTCCCAGAGGGGTGCCGGGACGAGCCAGCCGAGCCCCCACGGCCTTGGCACAGTCCATGGAGGAGCCGCCGCCTATGGCAATCAAAGCCTGGCACCGGTAACGCCGGTACAGGCTCAATGCCTGCTCCACGTTGACCACCGTAGGATTGGGTCGGGTCTGGTCATAGACTGCGTAGGAAATGTCGTCTTCGTCCAGCACCGCCTCCAACTGGGCGGCGATGCCGCTGCGGACGATGCCGGCATCGGTGACAATCAGCACCCGACGGATATTTTCTTTTTGAAATACGGTGCTCAGTTCCCCACAGCTGTGGAACACCTGCGGTTCCCGGTAGGGGAGCACCGGCAGGGCGGCTCGAAGAACGGCCTGCACCGTGCGGCAGTAAATGGCTTTGATGGGATTCATAGACCCTCCTGACAGATTTTACGAAGATTTTCGGTAATGGAATCCAGGGCACTGTAAAAAATCCTCCGGGTCTCCTCGGTCAGCCCGCTTCCGGCTCGCTCCACGGCCCGCTGGGCTCGCTGGGAGATATCCTGCGCCAGAGCCTGACCCTCCGGGGTCAGCCGGAGATTTCCCCGGTAGCGATTGGCACCGTCCCGGACGGCCAATCCCTTGGCCTCCAGAATGGACATCATCCGGGAGACATCTGCCTTGTCCCGACCGCAAAGCTCGGCGAGCCTGGGGGCGGTGAGTCCATCGGGAAATCGGGACAGGGTAACAAGATAGGTGGCGTGGGAGGCTTTCAGACCATATTTTCCCATTTCTTCCCCGGCAATTTGGTGCCAATACCGGGAAATTTCTGTAATTGCCAAAGAAAAGCGTTCAAAACGATGAAGCATAGATGCCGCCTCCTGACTTGTTGAAGATTCAACGTTTGAGAGTATATCACAAAGATGTTGTATTGTCAACATCTTTGGCAAAAGGAAAGCCCGC
>UQXG01000176.1 GCA_900544945.1 uncultured Eubacteriales bacterium
CCCGCTTACTTCTCAATGTTCTTGCCGGGACAAGAACATTGCCCCCGGAGGGACCTGCACCGAAATATTCTGTGAGTCTTGGAATATAAGGATAGATTTGCAATTCACGGGCCGATGAAGGCATCGGCCCCTACGAAAGGAACAATTCCTATTTTGGACGGGAATGTAAGGTTTTGATGGCCTGGAGAGGCTCAAGCTCAAAGGAAAACACAGGGAAATTGTCCGATTTGCCGGGGCGAGGCCGAGGTAAGAGCAATTTTCACAAATTTCTGGACAGTTCCTCTTTTTTTATGTGAATAGTATAAAAAAGTTGACTTTTCCCCATTTTTAAGATTGATTTTACGGCCCATTTGGCATACAATAGGAACCGAGCGGGATCCGGAAAGCGGATCGACGCAAAGCGTTTCTTGAGGTGATGGCAAGTGCTGAATATTGTGCTGGTGGAGCCTGAAATTCCCCAGAACTGCGGCAACATTGCTCGCACCTGCGCGGCCACCGGCTGCCGTCTGCACCTGGTGCGGCCCCTGGGCTTCGATATCTCCGAGAAGGCGGTGCGAAGAGCCGGGCTGGACTACTGGCATATGGTGGAGGTTCTGGACTATGAAAATCTGGAGGATTTCTTCTCCAGAAACCAGGTCAGGCAGATGTGGTGCCTGTCCACGAAGGCGCCCCGGTGCTACACCGAGGCCAATTTCGAGGACGGCTGCTATCTGTTCTTCGGCAAGGAGACCAAGGGCCTGCCGGAAAGCTTCCTGGCCGAGCACTATGAGCAGTGCGTGCGCATTCCCATGCGGCCCGACGCCCGGAGCCTGAACCTGAGCAATGCCGTTGCCGTGACCGTCTACGAAGCGCTGCGTCAGCTGTCTTTTCCTGATCTGCGGGACTATGGAAAAATGCGGGGCTGATCCCCGGTTTTATTAAGGAGGATGTACTATGAACTACAATAAGAAGTCCGTTGAGGACATCGACGTAGCCGGTAAGCGCGTACTGTGCCGCTGCGATTTCAACGTTCCCACCAAGAACGGTGTGATCACCTCTGACAAGCGGATTGTGGCTGCGCTGCCCACCATCAAGTACCTGATTGCACACAACGCCAAGGTCATTCTGTGCTCCCACATGGGCAAGCCCAAGGGCGAGTGGAAGCCGGAACTGAGCCTGAAGGTGGTTGCCGATCGGCTGAGCCAGCTGCTGGGTCAGGAGGTCATCATGGCTGCCGACGTAGCCGGTGACGACGCCCATGCCAAGGCTGCTGCCCTGAAAGAGGGCCAGGTCATGCTGCTGGAGAACACCCGGTTCGAGAAGGGCGAGACCAAGGATGATCCTGAGCTGAGCAAGAAGCTGGCTTCTCTGGCTGACATTTTCGTCAACGATGCCTTCGGTACGGCTCACCGGGCCCATGCCTCCACCGCCGGTGTGGCAGACTACCTGCCTGCCGTCTGCGGCTACCTGGTGGAGAAGGAAGTTTCCATCATGGGCAAGGCTCTGGCCAACCCCGAGCGTCCCTTCGTGGCCATTCTGGGCGGCGCCAAGGTTTCCGACAAGCTGAACGTCATCAACAATCTGCTGGAGAAGGTGGACACCCTGATCATCGGCGGCGGCATGGCCTTCACCTTCCTGGCTGCCAAGGGCTATGACATCGGCAAGTCCCTGGTGGACAGCGAGAAGATCGACTACTGCAAGGAAATGATGGCCAAGGCCGAGGCCAAGGGCGTCAAGCTGCTGCTGCCTGTGGACGCGGTGGTTGCCGATTCCTTCCCCAACCCCATTGACGGCGAAATCGCCGTGGAGACTGTGGCCGCCGATGCCATTCCCGCCGACAAGATGGGTCTGGATATTGGTGAAAAGAGCCAGGCGATTTTCGCCGAGGCTGCCAAGACTGCCAAGACCGTTGTCTGGAACGGCCCCATGGGCGTCTTTGAGAACCCCACTCTGGCCAAGGGCACCATTGCGGTGGCTCAGGCTCTGGCCGATTCCGATGCTGTGACCATCGTTGGCGGCGGCGACAGCGCAGCCGCCTGCGAGCAGCTGGGCTTCGCTGACAAGATTACCCACATTTCCACCGGCGGCGGTGCTTCTCTGGAGTTCCTGGAGGGCCTGGAGCTGCCCGGTATTGCCTGCCTGGAAGACAAGTGATTGTTTGACGGAAACTCCGAAGAATCCATCTGCGGCTGTGAGGCAATCTTTTGCCCCCGCTCAGTGGATTTTCAAGCGGGACGTACACAAAGTACGCCTCCGCTTGAGAATCCTTGATTGGAACCAAAATCTTCGCCTCACAGTGCTTGCTGGATTCTTTGGAGCTTCCTTAAATTGCTTCTGAAGCAAAAGCGTATAAGCGAAACTGCGCAAAAACGGGTTTGACTACATTTGAATTCGTAGATTACGCCCGGATGGGTGTAGACATATAAGCAACAAGGAGAAATCAACCATGAATAGAAAGTATCGCAAGACTGTCATCGCCGGCAACTGGAAGATGAACAAGACTCCCTCTGAGACCAAGGAGTTCATGACCCAGCTGAAGGCCATCATGCCCAAGGGCCGCTGGTGTGACGTGGCTCTGTGTGTTCCCGCCGTGTGCATCCCCGCCGCCGTCCGCGCCATGCGGGAGACCCGGGTGGGCATCGGCGCCGAGAACTGCAACGCCAACGCCTCCGGTGCCTACACCGGCGAGATCGCTACCAACATGCTGGTGGACGCCGGCTGCAAGTACGTCATCATCGGCCACTCCGAGCGCCGTGCCATGGGCGAGACCGATGCCGATGTGAACGCCAAGGTTCTGGCAGCTCTGGAAGCTGGCCTGATCCCCATCATGTGCTGCGGCGAGAGCCTGGAGCAGCGTCAGTCCGGCATTACCGCCGAGCACATCACCATGCAGATCAAGCTGGGTCTGGCTGGCGTACCTGAGGATAAGATCCGCAAGGTCATCATCGCCTACGAGCCCATCTGGGCCATCGGCACCGGCC
>UQXG01000177.1 GCA_900544945.1 uncultured Eubacteriales bacterium
TTGATTGAATACTGCCTCATAGTATTCTCTGCCCCCTCGCTGCAATATAATCAAAGTAATTATAGCATCTTTCTAATCTTTTCTTTCTACAATCGTTTTATAGACACTTCGGGCCAAGTTGGCCCGAAGTGCGGGACAGGATCGGCAAAGTCTCGACATCATTGTTGCCACGTTAGAGGCATGGTACAATATAGGTGTAGGATAAACATAGACGCTTTAGAAAGGGGCTGCACGATATGAGACTGATCCTGAAAATCCTTGTTCTCCCGATCATCCTGGTGCTGACGCTGCTGACAGCGGTGCTGGGCTTCCTTGTGGCGTTGGCAGGCTGGCCGCTTTCTATCATCGCCTCGATCCTCGGCATCCTCAGCTTCATCACGCTGGTAACAGGCGGCGGTACGGCAGCGGGCATAGGCGGCATGGTGATCGCTTTCCTGATTTCGCCCTTTGGCCTTCCTGCGGTGGCCGGTTGGATCATCGAAAAGCTGGCCGATCTCAACTACTCGCTGAAATGCTTTTTGACCGATTAAACGACTTCGGGCCAAGTTGGCCCGAAGTCCCATCACAAGCGGCGGCTGTAAAAGGCCGCCGTCATTTTTGTTAAGGGGGATGCCTATGGCGACGACCTATCTAAAGGCCCATCACATCAGCAGAGGCGAGACCATAGCGCAATCCATGAGAGATCGTTTTGACTACGGGCAAAACCCGGATAAGACGGAACAGGGCGAGCTTATCATGGCTTATGAGTGCGACCCCCGGACCGCCGACGCGGAGTTTCTTTTGACGAAGGCCAGGTACAAGGTGATTACAGGCCGGGAGCAGAAGCGGGACGCGGATGTGCTGTGCTATCAGATCCGTCAATCCTTCCCGCCGGGGGAAATAGATCATCGAGAGGCGCTAAAAATCTCCTATGAGCTGGCTATGCGCTGGACCAAGGGCAAACACGCCTTTTTCGTCGTTTCCCATACCGACAGGCCCCATCCCCATTGTCATATCTATTTCAATTCGACCTCTCTGGACTGCACCCGAAAATACCGGGATTTCCTCGGCTCGGCCCGCGCCCTGCGCAAGCTCTCTGACAGAGTATGTATTGAGCACGGCCTTTCCGTCATTCAGAATCCGAAGCTGAAAAGCCAAGGCCGCTATCGGCATTACGGCCAATGGCTGGGCGCTGATAAGCCGTTGACCCATCAGGAGAAACTAAAGTTCCAGATTGATCTTGTGCTGGCAGAGGGGCCCACCGACTTCCCCGATTTCCTTCGGCGTATGGAGGCGGCGGGATACGAGGTCAAGGAGCAGCGCGGGGCTATCAGTTTCAGGGCACCCGGGCAGGAGCGATTTACACGGCTGCGGGCTGAAACGCTCGGCGCGGGCTACGGCCCGGAGGATATACGCGCCGCTCTCGGCGGCAAAGACCGGGTGCTGCCACGGCGCAAAATCAGCCTGGCAATCGACATCCAAGCCCGTATGCAGGCAGGCAAAGGCCCCGGCTATGAGCGGTGGGCCAAGGCGTTCAATGTCAAGCAGATGGCGGCGGCGCTGGCCTATATCCAGGAACACGGCCTGACGGATTACGCGGAGCTTGCCGACAGAGCGGCCAAGGCCACGGACAGCTTTCACACGCTGGAATGGCAGGTCAAGAACATCGACGCTGACTTGCAGCGCAACAGCGAGCTCATGGGCGCGGTCGTGAATTATGCCAAGACCCGGGCTGTGTTCGAGGGATACAAGGAGTCTCGGTACAGCAAGAAATATCTTGCGGAGCATGAAGCCGACATCCAAACACACCGGGAGGCACGGGCCGCCTTTTCACGGCTGCTGGCCGGAGGAAAGCTGCCAAGTATGGACGATCTCAAAGCGGAGCGTAAAAAGCTGACGACAGAGCGTCGGGATACCCTGCAACAGTACAAGGAGGCCAAGGCGGATATGCGGGAGATCGTGACGATCAAGGCCAATATAGACCGTCTGCTGGCCGTAACCGGCGACAGCCGGAATAAGGAAATGGAGCGATAGCGACATGACGCAACCGAAAGACGCAAAGCGGCTGACTTCGGGCCAAGTTGGCCCGAAGTGCCGGGTTTGGGGAGGCTCCCCAACAAGCATTTTTCCGGCCCTCCGGGGCCGGAAAAAAGCAAGTGTCAATACACTTGCCCTGCTTGCCGTTTAGCGAAAAGCCCAAACTGCGCGAAAAACGGAGGCCGCGCTTTTCTCACACGTCCTCCGCTTCCTTGGTTTCTTTGACTGTCCGTATCAGATTTTCAACAAGATGCAGGTCCTTTGCGTCCATGGAACTCAGCATGACGTTGATTCGCTTTTTGCAGGCGTCATCTGCTCCCATATCCGGGTAGAAAAACTCGTCAACCGATATATCGAACATCGTCACCAACTGATAGAAAACATTGAGGCTCGGATGCTGGCCGTCATTCTCATGGTACATGACGGTGCGCGGGTCGCGGTCAATGATATTGGCCAGTTGTTCCTGGGTCAATCCCTGCTTTTCCCGTGCCCGTTTGATAGCTATCCCAATGTCGTGAAAATCAAATTTGCGGTCATCGCGTTCATGCTTCATGTCATCACCACCTTATGTAATTTTACATTTCAGGTGGCTTGATTTGAACGGTATTTTATTTCATGTTAGAGACTGTTTAATTTCATCCCGTTGGGGTGTTGACAAAATCGTGTCTTTTGTATATAATGTGTATGTATTAGATACACAGTTATGGGAGGCGACAGAATATGAACATAGTCGGAACTTTGCAAACGATATTCAGGTTAGCGTCCTGACGATCCGCCGCGTCTATGAGGAATTGGAAAAAGAGGGCTTTGCCGTCAGTCAGGCGGGCAGAGGTACTTTCGTTTCCATGGGCAATTTGGAATTGCTCCGAGATTCCAAACGCCGCATTATTGAACAGGATTTGCAAAAGGCTGTTCATAACGCAAAACTGTTTGACATTGCAAA
>UQXG01000178.1 GCA_900544945.1 uncultured Eubacteriales bacterium
CCAGGCGGTCTGCCGTGAAACGGCAGAATAAAAGGATGAAATCATTTTATTCAGAAATAGTATTATTCACGTTTGCGGGGTTTACTGACCGTTGGCGTTAATCACCAGGTCGGTGCGGATATAGCTGGTGTCGCCGTCGGTGATGGTCAGGGCGTTGACCATCTCCTCCTGCCAGGCGGCCACATCCGCGCTGCGCAGATCGCTCTCAATCAGAGAGGTGCGGTAGGTGATGTCGCTGGTGCCCACGAAGTACATGACGTGGTAGCCGTACTGGGTCTCCACAATGCCGGTGTCGCCGCTCTTCCGGCTGGAATCGAAGCACCAGTCGTTGAAGGCCTGAACCATCTGGCCGGGGGTCACGTTCTGATACAGACCGCCGGTGGTGCCGTCGCCGTCGTCAGACTTTTCGTTGGCCAGGGCGGCAAAGCTGTCCTCGGTGGCCTCGCCGGCCTTCCACTGGTTGTAGATTTCTTCGGCGGTAGCCTTGGCGGCAGCCCATTCCTCGGCGGAGTAGGTTTCGTCGTCGGTGTGGGCATCCTCGGCCTCATCGGTGGGATGGGCGGGCTTGACCAGAATGTGGCGCACGTTCACCATGGGGAACTCGTTGTCAGTGGAGCCGTCGTAGTAGACCACATAGCAGCCGCTGAGGGTCTCGGTGCCGTCGTCATTTGTGGTGGTGCTCTCAAACACCTGCTTGTCGCCGGCCTTCCGGCTGCTGTCGCTGACCCAGTCCTGATAGGCGCTGTTCAGAGAGGAGTAGCGGATGTTGGTGCTGGCGGTGCTGGCGGCGGATTCCTCGTCGGCATTGATGCTCAGTGCGGCGATGGCGGCATCCAGAGCCTCGGGAGAGTTGATTTCATCGGAAACCAGGCTTTCGGCGGCGGCTCTCAGAGCGGCCTCGGCAGCGGCGTTCTCCGCATCGGTGTAGGTGGTGTTGCCGTCGGCATCCGTCGTGCCGCCGGTGCGGAACTTGGAGATGGCCATATAGTAGGCGTGATAGGAATAGGAGGAGTAGACCTTGGGATCCTCGGCATCCTTGGCGGCGATCTGGTCGTCAGTGTAGGTCAGGGAATCGGAGTAATTGGCGTAGTAAGCGTCAGCCAGGGCACTGCGGGTGGAATACTCCCGGAAGCCCTCTTCGGTGGCGCCATTGCCGTACATGGCCTTCAGATAGGCCTTGCCGCTCTGGAAGCCGTAGAGCTTGGCGTAGGTGTCGATGGAAGCCAGGTTCTGCTCCAGCTCCGCGGCCTTGTCCTCAGGCAGGGTGAAGCCTGCGGCCTCGGCGGCATCGGACATAGCGTAGACGTTCCGGGCAGTCTCCTTGGCGGATTCCAGGAAATCGTCAGCCCAGGTGCGGCCGGACTCCTCGTCCGTGACCTGCTGATCCAGAGGCTTGCTGGTGTCCAGGCCGAACATACCGGCGTAGCTGCCGTAGCTGGAATAGAAGGTGTTGACCGCGTCAAAGAAATAGTAGTTCAGTTCCGCATTGGACAGGCTATGGTCGCCAATCTGTACGGCAACGGTGTGCCGCTCCTGATAGCCGCTATTTTTGATGCTCTGGTTCACGCCTACGAAAATGGCGATGGCAAGCAGAACCACCAGAACGATGATGAAGGCTGCGGTGTACAGGCGGGTGGTGGAAGCTTCCTTCTGGGCAGCGAGCTGCTTTTCGGTCAGCTTTCCTGCACCCTGCTCCTTGCGGAGCTGTTTCTTGCTGGATGCGCTCATGTGATCAAATCCTCTCAATTGTCTTCGTGTGTTTTCGCTGGAAATAGATAGACCCCGGTATTATAACCGAAAACCCGGTCACTTGCAAGGGGAAAAGCCGGAAAATAGAAAAATAGAGAAAAAATTTACAAATTCCCGTAACCGCCCGGAAAAATCCCGCCCCTAAGCCTTCCCCCACGGGGAAGGTGGCACGGCGTAGCCGTGACGGATGAGGGCAAAGACACGTTGAAATTTAGAAAAACCCTCGTAAGCATCCGTAGGGGTCGATGCCCTCATCGACCCGTTTCACGCATTGGCGGGCTTTATGATCGGGCCGATGAGGGCATCGGCCCCTACACGAATTGTTGGGGCTTCCGAAAAAATAAAAACCTGAGGAGCCGAAGCTCCCCAGGCACCCCGCTTTAGCCGTAGCACATCCAATTATGACCTGCACGAAAAGGCAGGTGGGTTGCCGCTCCTGAACCTTACTGCTCCCAGCGTCCACCCTACGTCGCAGCGCAGGCGGGAGGTCTGCAAACAGAACAGGAAGTCTAACTTCCCTAGTAAAAAATGTGGGTCCAAAAGGACACGCTACGCACCAAGCAGGAGGAATATCGCGCTTATTCCGCGTCCTCCGAGTAAAGAGAATCCATAATCAGGTCGTACACGGCCTGCAATTCCGCCTCGTCCTCGATGGCGCAGAGGATCGGCTCTCCGTCTTCCTCAATGGATTTGAAAATGCTGACCTCCAGATCCAACGAATCGGAACCGTCGTCGGCTGGAATGACTGCCATATAGGTATTGCCGTTGTACTCCAGTGTGCTGAGTACCTCCAGCTCGTATTCGGTGCCTTCCTCATCCACGATGGTGATGAAATCAGAACCGTATTGGTCTGCCAAGGAAATCGCCCCCCGCTTTTGATGCCTATATTCTACCGCAGGGCGCGCGCAAAATCAAGAGGTCATTTTGTACAGAAACAGGGCGGCATTTTAGGACAGAAAATCTTCCAGAAACTGATTCAGTTCGTCCTCTGACCGGATGGGGATGCCTTTTTCCAGAGCCTCCCGGTCGGCGTCGGGGAGGGAGGACACCTGACAGGGGAAAATCTGCTTCGGTTCGGAAGCGCCTTTGTCGAACAGCGCCAGATACCCCCGGAAGCACCCCAATGTGAGGTACAGAAGCAAAATAAGGCTTGCCGGTTTTTTCAGCATAT
>UQXG01000179.1 GCA_900544945.1 uncultured Eubacteriales bacterium
TCAGCCCCAGTGTGCGCACTGGGGCAGCTCCCCTTGATCAGCAAGGGGAGCCTTTCGCCCCTTTACACAAGGGGAGCCTCTGGCGGCCAATGGCCGCCCCTACATTGTTTATCCAGGATTTCGCTATAAAAACACCCCCGGGGCACTCGCCCCGGGGGTACGTTATGGATTGACAGAATGGATAACCGGAAGCCTTACTTGCTCAGGAACTTGTCGATGGCCTCGGCGCCCTTCTTGCCGGCACCCATAGCCAGAATAACGGTTGCGGCGCCGGTAACGGCATCGCCGCCGGCGAACACGCCTTCCCGGGTGGTCATCTCGTTCTCATTGACGATCAGGCCGCCCTTCTTGTTGGTCTCCAGGCCGGGAGTGGTGGAGCGGATCAGGGGGTTGGGGCTGGTGCCCAGAGACATGATCACGGTGTCCACATCCAGCGTAAACTGGCTGTCGGGAATCTCCACGGGACGGCGGCGGCCGGAAGCGTCAGGCTCGCCCAGCTCCATGCGGACGCACTTCATGCCGCAGACCCGGCCATCCTCGTCGGCCAGGATCTCCACAGGATTGCACAGAGTCTTGAACTCGATGCCCTCTTCCTTGGCGTGGTGCTGCTCTTCCTTCCGGGCGGGCATCTCGGCCTCGCCGCGGCGATAGACGATGTACACCTTATCCGCACCCAGACGCATGGCGCAGCGGGCGGCATCCATAGCCACGTTGCCGCCGCCAACCACGGCCACCACCTTGGAGCGGATGACGGGGGTGTCGGAATCGGAATTGTAGGCCTTCATCAGGTTGGTACGGGTCAGGTACTCATTGGCGGACATGACACCCTTCAGGCTCTCGCCGGGGATGTGCATGAACATGGGCAGGCCTGCGCCGGAGCCTACGAACACGGCCTTATAGCCCATCTCGAACAGCTCATCGATGGTCAGAACCCGGCCGATGACCATGTTGGTCATCACTTCCACGCCCTGCGCCTGAAGCTTGGTGACCTCGTTTGCCACGATGGCCTTGGGCAGACGGAATTCGGGAATGCCGTAAACCAGCACGCCGCCGGCAGTGTGCAGAGCCTCAAACACGGAAACCTGATAGCCCTTCTTGGCCAGATCGCTGGCGCAGGTCAGGCCGGCAGGGCCGGAGCCAACCACGGCCACCTTGATGCCGTTGGAGGGAGCCTTCTCGGGCATGGCGTTGACGTTTTCCCGATACCAGTCGGCAACGAACCGCTCCAGACGGCCGATGGCCACCGGCTCACCCTTGATGCCCCGGACGCACTTGCTTTCGCACTGGGTCTCCTGGGGACACACACGGCCGGAAAGAGCCGGCAGGGAGTTGGTGGAGGTGATGACTTCGTAAGCGGCCTTGAAATCCCGCTCACGAATCTTGGCGATGAACTCGGGGATGCGCACGTTGACGGGGCAGCCCTCCACGCACTTGGGGTTCTTGCAGTTCAGGCAGCGGCCAGCTTCCTCAACGGCCATTTCCTCGGTATAGCCCAGGGTGACTTCCTGGAAATTCCGGGCACGAACCAGAGGCTCCTGCTCGGGCATGGGAACTTTCTTCAAAGACATATTAGCCATTTTCCCGTACCTCCTTACTTGATGAGAGCCTTGCCCATGGCTTCCATGCGGCAGACATGATCCTTGGCAACTTCGGCTTCCCGCTCCCGGTAGGTGGCGTTGCGGCTCATGAGCTCGGCATAGTCCACCTTGTGGCCGTCAAACTCGGGGCCGTCCACGCAGGCGAACTTGGTCTCGCCGCCCACGGTAACACGGCAGCCGCCGCACATACCGGTGCCGTCCACCATAATGGGGTTCAGAGAAACCATGGTGTGCACGCCGAAGGGCTCGGTGGTCTTGCAGACAAACTTCATCATGGGCACGGGGCCGATGGCCAGCACCTCGTCGTACTGCACACCAGATTCCAGCAGAGCCTGGAGCTTGACGGTGCCGAAGCCCTTCTCGCCGTAGGAGCCGTCGTCGGTCATCAGGTACAGGTTATCCGCGCAGGCACGGAACTCGTCTTCCAGGATGACAATGTCCTTGTTCCGGAAGCCGATGATTACGTCCACAATGGCGCCGGCCTCCTTGAAGGCCCGGGCAGCCGGCAGAGCAATGGCGCAGCCCACGCCGCCTCCCACGACGCACACCCGCTTCTTGCCCTCCACGTCGGTGGGCTTGCCCAGGGGGCCAACAAAGTCCCGGATGTAGTCGCCCTCGTTCAGTTCCCCCAGAGCCTTGGTGGTGAAGCCAACCTTCTGGAAGATGATGCTGACAGTACCCTTCTCACGGTCGTAGCCGGCGATGGTCAGAGGCACACGCTCGCCCATCTCATCGATCCGGAAGATGATGAACTGACCTGCCTTTGCCTTTCTGGCAACGAAGGGGGCCTCGATGTCCATCAGGGTGACGTTGGCATTGAGCTCCTTCTTACGCACGATTTTATACATTTCTGATCCGTCCTTTTCCTTTTCAGAATGGTGAATAACGATATTTGGTTTTTCCACCCAAACACTTCCATTATAACGGGTTTCGTCACATTTGTCAAACGATATTGAACGGTTTTGTAACGATTCCATAAAGTCGGCCCGGTGCCCGGGCAGGCAGTGCGTGCATGGCCGGTCTGTCATCGTGATACCTTTGGGTATCGCTCGGTATCGTTCTGTTTTCAGAGCAGAACAGAATAACATATGTCATTGCGAGCCAGTGCTCACACTGGCGTGGCCCTTTCCAAGGATTCCCTCCGGTCACAATCCGTTTTTCTCTTGGTATGCACCGAAATAGGAATTGTCATTGCGAACCAGTCCGCAGACTGGTGTGGCAATCCCCCGATTTTTCCGAGAACTACCGGCAAAGCGCAAAGGCTCCCCTTGCTGTCCAAGGGGAGCTGTCATGGCCGTCTCACGCAAGGCCATGACTGAG
>UQXG01000180.1 GCA_900544945.1 uncultured Eubacteriales bacterium
AAATCTACTTTTTGACAGTCAACGACAGGAATTTCGATGATTTGACGAAACTTTTTGAAAATCCGGCACCGGAATTGTGCGGTGCGTATCTTGACATTTTTACCGGATATTGCTAATATGAGGGTGTAAAGTTTCCGGGGGAGGGCCGCCGACAGGCGGCTTTTCTGAAGAATATTTGTTAGCCGAAGCTAACAGTTTGCTAGGAAAACTTTGCAATCGTCTCGCCGGAGGGTCGGGGCCAAAGCTGAGCAGATGATTCCGGCAGCCGGATATCCGGCGGCTGGTTTGTCTAATATATTCCATTGGAGGACAAAAATATGGCTATGAAGAAAATTGGTTTGTTTGCGGCAGGTGTGCTGTTCGGCACTGCCGGTCTGAAGGTTCTGGGCAGCAAGGACGCACGGAAGGTCTACGCCCAGACCACTGCCGCCGCGCTGCGGGCGAAGGACTGCGTGATGACTACCGTGACCACCGTTCGGGAGTGCGCCGATGACATCTACGCCGATGCCAAGGCCATCAACGAGCAGCGCGCCGAGGCGGAAGCCGAGGCCGTGGTGGAGGATGCCGCCGCGGAGGAAAGCAAGGCGGAGTAACCCATGAAGTGCACAATCCAACATGATATTCCGGGGCGGCTCCGGGTGCACCTGTGCTGCGGCCGGATGAGCCTGCGTCAGGCGGATGTGCTGGAGTACTACCTGCGCTCCCAGGCGGGCGTTCAGTCCGTGAAGGTCTACGACCGGACTCAGGACGCGGTGGTGCGCTACACCGGGGAGAAGAAGGCCGTGCTCCATGCGCTGGCAGTCTTCTCCTTCGGA
Organism: uncultured Eubacteriales bacterium; assembly: GCA_900544945.1. Lineage (GTDB taxonomy): Bacteria > Bacillota > Clostridia > Oscillospirales > Oscillospiraceae > Faecousia. Next base: position 816 of record UQXG01000180.1, read on the forward strand.
AAAGCTGAGGCTATGGAGCTGGTGCCCGAGCATACCTCCCGGGCCCTGAACCGGGAATTTGAGGATAAGCTGGTCACGACGGTAATCCGCCGGGGCCTTTCCCGGCTCTTCCTGCCGGTGCCTGTTACCTCTGCCATTGCGGTGCTGCGCTCCGTCAAGTACATCAAGGAGGCTCTCCGGGCACTGTTCCACGGTCAGCTAACCGTGGCCGTTCTGGATGGCACCGCCGTGGCGGTGTCCGTGATCCGGGGCGATTACGATACCGCCGGGTCCGTGATGTTCATGCTGCGGCTGGGCGAAATTCTGGAAGAGTGGACTCACAAGAAGTCCGTGGCGGATCTGGCCTCGGCCATGAGCCTGCATGTGGATAACGTCTGGATGCAGGTGGACGGCACCGAGGTGCTGACGAAAATCACCGATGTGCAGCCCGGCGACCGGATTGTGGTTCGCACCGGCAGCCTGATCCCCCTGGACGGCACGGTTGCCGAGGGCGAGGCCATGGTAAACCAGGCCTCTCTCACCGGAGAGTCCATGCCCGTTGCCAAGCGGCCCGGAAGCCCGGTTTACGCCGGTACCGTGGCCGAGGAAGGCGAGTGTGTCATCACGGTGGAGAAGGTCTCCGGCTCCGGCCGGTATGACCGGGTCGTCCGGATGATCGAGGAGTCGGAGAAGCTGAAATCCACCGCCGAGGACAAGGCCGCCCGGATGGCGGATAAGCTGGTGCCCTATACCCTGGGCGGCACGGCGCTGACCTATCTTCTCACCCGGAACGTGACCAAGATGCTGGCGGTGCTGATGGTGGACTTCTCCTGTGCCCTGAAGCTGGCCATCCCCATTTCCGTGCTGTCGGCCATGCGGGAGAGCAGCGGCTATCACATTTCCGTCAAGGGCGGCCGTTTTCTGGAGGCCGTGGCCAAGGCGGATACCATCGTCTTCGATAAGACTGGCACTTTGACCTATGCTACCCCCATCGTGGCAAGAATCGTTCCCTTCGGCGGCCGGGACGAAAGCGAAATGCTGCGTCTTGCCGCCTGCCTGGAGGAGCATTATCCCCATTCCATGGCCAACGCCGTGGTAGAGGAAGCAAAACGCCGGGGTCTATCTCACGAGGAGTACCATTCTCAGGTGCAGTATGTGGTGGCCCACGGCATTTCCAGCATGGTGGAGCAGGAGCAGGTGTTCATCGGCAGCGCCCACTTCGTCTTCGAGGACGAGGGCTGCCGGATTCCGGAAGGGGAGCGGGAGAAGTTTGATGCCATTCCGGCTGCCTATTCCCATCTGTACCTGTGCATCGGCCGGGAGCTGGCGGCGGTGATCTGCATACATGATCCCCTGCGCCGGGAGGCCCGGGACGCGGTGAAGGCGCTCCACGATTGCGGCTTTACCAACGTGGTGATGATGACCGGCGACAACCGGCGCACGGCGGAGTCCGTGGCCCGGGAGGTTGGCGTGGATGCGGTTTACGCCGAGGTGCTGCCAGAGGACAAGGCTTCCTTCATCCGCACGGAGAAGGAGAAGGGCCACACTGTCATCATGGTTGGCGACGGTGTCAATGATTCTCCCGCTCTTTCTGAGGCGGATGCGGGCATTGCCATCTCCACCGGTGCGGCCATCGCCCGGGAGATCGCGGATATCACCATTGCCTCCGAGGATCTGTTCGAGCTGGTGATCCTGCGGCGGCTCAGCGAGGCGCTGATGAGCCGGATTCACGGCAGCTACCGCTTCATTGTGGGCTTTAATCTGTCGCTGATTCTGCTGGGCGTGGCGGGGATTCTGCCGCCGACCACCTCGGCACTGCTTCATAATACCTCTACTCTGGGCATCAGCCTGAAAAATATGACCAACCTGCTGGACGAAGCAGAAAAGCAGTAATTTTCAATCAAGAGAGCCGAGGGCGCATCCGGGAAAGGACGTGCCCCCGACTTTCCTAAAAATGGTCTTGACAGAATCCTTGCGCCGTGCTATAATACTCAAGCATTCAAGGAGTGCACTGCATATCGCGGAGTAGAGCAGTTGGAAGCTCGTCGGGCTCATAACCCGGAGGTCGTAGGTTCGAGTCCTGCCTCCGCAACCATA
>UQXG01000181.1 GCA_900544945.1 uncultured Eubacteriales bacterium
ATGAAAAACTAACTATTCAGTTCAAATAACGGTGTCCAGAAAACTGGGTACATATCACATTTCGGAGGCGGCCGAATTTTTGACTTGCGGGGTTCAGGCGAAGTCCAGGCCGAAATAGGCCGGAGTCCAGGAATCGTCACAGATAGGACGGAACATGGCGAAGGGAGATGGGCCGGGCAGACGGAAGGTTCCCTGGCCTTTTTCCAGGGCACTCAGAATTCCGGCAGCCTGAGAAGCGTCACCCAGAAGCTCCATGGGTTCGCCCTCAGTGGCGGCCAGAAGGAAGCCGTTGCCGGCGCAGAGCCTTGCGGACTGAGCCAGATATTCGATGGCGCCGTCTTCCTGGACAATGCCCCCTTCTGGCAGGTAGTTCCGGCGCAGGGCGGCATATTCCTCAGGGGTCACTTCCCGCAGCGGTACTGGTACCCCGGCGGGAAGGGTCAGATTCTCCACACCCCCGAAATTCCGGTAGCCCATGGCCGCGTACATTTGCCGAAGGCCATCGTCCGCCGGAACCAGCACAGAGCCGTCATAGCCCCGGGCGGCAAGGGTTTCCTGGGCGTTTGCCAGCAGCGCCCGGCAAAGCCCCCGGTGCCGGTATTCCGGGGCGGTGGCCACGGCGTAGAGGTAGGCAAGCTTCCGTCCCTGGCAGCTTGTCTGCATCCAGGCAAGGCCTGCGGCAAGCTGTCCGTCCCGGAAGATTGCCAGGGTGTTTTCCGCTTGGAAGGCAGTCCGAAAGAAGCTGTCAATCCAGCCGTCATCCCCGAAGGCCGCCGACCACAGCGCCTTCCACATCGTCTTCTCCATGCAGCCCCTCCGCCAGATATGCGTTGTATTTTTCCTCCATATGGTGGGGCTGATAGCTGAGCTTGGCCTGACGCAGGCCGGGCAGGCCCAGATCGTCCTCCCGATTCAGGAAGGCAATCTGCGGATATTTCATCCGCAGATGCCGGGCAAATTCGCAGTTTACGGCGGCGTAAGCCCCGTCTACGTCCTCCCGGGCCTTTTCAAAATGGACGTCCATGGTGTTTTCCGACAGCCGGGAGGCCATGGTCACTGCCAGCACCTGGCCGTTTTCCACCAGCATCAGCCCCTCCATTCCCAGTGCCTCAAAATGCCGGAAGGCTCGGCCCAGGGCCAGTCGCTCCAGCAGATAGTCCCCGTGGGGATCCTCTTCCAGACGCTGGCGGAACCATTCGTCCACCATCTCCTGGGCCTGGGGAAGATTTTCCTTCTCCAGGGGGATACTAAGGCAGTCCGGGTGGGTGGCCTGAAATTTGTGCACATGGTTGCGCTTTTTCTGGAATTTCCGCCCCTTCAGGTCAGCCAGATCGTCAATGGCATAGACATAGTCGAAACCGTCCCGGTCTGGCCGGAACAGAAAACGGCCGGGGAACCAGCTTTCCAGCTCTTCTGTCTCCGGACGGGTCAGGCTGGTGAATCGGCAGGGAATGCCCCGCTCCCGGGCATCCTGGATCACGGCCTCCACGATGGCCCGGCGGTCGCCGGTGCCGATGGGATAGGGGTAGACGCTTTTTCCGTAAAAATGGGAGAAAAAGGCAATGCCGCCGGGAAAAAACGCAGCCTCCTGCCGCCCCCACAGGTAGAGATTGTCGAAGCTGTACTCACAGCTTCTGGGGGGACAGGCAAATAAAATGTTGTCATATTGTGCTTTCTGAGAAAGCTGTAAACGGGAAAAAGAGATCATACTTTCACATCCTTCAGTTTGTTATGATAGCATATTCTGCCCAAAAAGACAAGGAAAACCACCGGAGTTTTCTCCGGTGGTCCGATTCAGGCAAAGAGCTTACTGTCCAGGCCCCGCTTTTTCAGGGCGTAATAGAGGAGAGAGCCCGGAACCAGCAGCACAGCGATTTCGCCGAGAGCAACGTACAGGGCGTTGAGTCCAAAGCCGCCGCCGATGTACACCGTCAGTTCCCAGCCCACCAGAATGGCGTTGGCGATGGCGGGCATCAGCATGGCGAGCAGGGGATAGCCATGGACAGTGACCTTTCGAGTCAGCCACATACCCTCGGCGGCAAGCAAGGTGGCGGCGGAGCCCAGCACAAAGTCCAGGGGCAGGGCGGCGGCATAGGTGATGTTGAAGATCAGGCAGCCCAGGGTCAGACCGGGAACGGCGGCAGGGGTGAACAGAGCCAGCACGCACAGAGCCTCGGACAGACGCATCTGGATGGCCCAGGTGGCGGAGCCGGGAAGCAGCAGGTTTTGCAGGTGGGTGAGCACGGCGTACAGGGCGGCGATGATGGCGGCCTGGGTCAGATAGCGGGTGGATTTGGTCATGACGATTCTCCTTAAAACTGAAAAAATGGGCGCAGTCCGCACCCATAGCAACAAAAAATGGGCGCGAAAGCGTCCATCTAAGAAGGCCTGCCCAAAAGCACATGCCAAATCCTAGTTTTGTTTACCGACAGGATGGTTACGAACTGTCCTATGGAATTGTGGTGATATTCTATCAGAGAATCAGAAAAATGTCAAGCCCCCGGCTTGTGCCGGGGACTTGGAAATCACACTTTTTCTCCCTCGATGTAGGTGGGACGGGAGGGAATAATCAGGGCAGCGATGATATAAGCCCAGATGCCCGCACCGGCGAAGAGACTGAAAGCGCACCAGCCCAGCCGAATGAGAGTGGGGTCAATGCCGAAAAATTCGCCCAGGCCGCCGCAGACCCCTGCCAGCATGGCGTTGTCCTTGGAGCGATAAAGCTTTTTGCCGTTCATAATGGAAAGCCTCCTTAATTCTGTTTTTGATATTATACTCCCTTCCCGGGCTTTCGACTAGCCCTGTTTATTAGGGAAACTCTGAATAAATCGTCTGCGGCTGGATAGCGGATCTTTTGCCCCC
>UQXG01000182.1 GCA_900544945.1 uncultured Eubacteriales bacterium
ATGTCCGTCATGGAAATGAGCCACCGCTCCAAGGCCTACCAGACCATCATTGACGAGGCCGAGGCTGACCTGCGCACCCTGATGGGCATTCCCGACAATTACAAGGTGCTCTTCATGCAGGGCGGCGCGTCCCAGCAGTTTGCCATGATTCCCATGAACTTCATGAAGAACAAGGTGGCGGACTACATCATCACCGGCCAGTGGGCGAAGAAAGCCTGGCAGGAGGCCAAGCTCTTCGGTCAGGCCAACGCCGTGGCTTCCTCCGCGGACAAAACCTTCACCTACATCCCCGACTGCACCGACCTTCCCATCAGCGAGAACGCGGACTACGTCTACATCTGCGAGAACAACACCATCTACGGCACCAAGTTCTGGCAGCTGCCCAACACCAAGGGGAAAGACCTGGTGTCCGATGTGTCCAGCTGCTTCCTGTCCGAGCCTGTGGACGTGACCAAGTACGGCATGATCTACGGCGGCGTGCAGAAGAACATCGGCCCTGCCGGTGTGGTCATCGGCATCATCCGGGAGGATCTGATCCGGGAGGACGTGCTTCCCGGCACCCCCACCATGCTGCGCTACAAGACCCACGCGGACAACGGCTCCATGTACAACACCCCGCCCGCTTACGGCATCTACATCTGCGGCAAGGTGTTCAAGTGGCTGCTGCGCAACGGCGGCCTGACGGAGATGAAGGCCTACAACGAAAAGAAGGCCGCCATTCTCTACGATTACCTGGATGCCAGTTCCTTCTTCCACGGCACCGTGGTGAAGAAGGATCGCTCCCTTATGAACGTGCCCTTCGTCACCGGCGACCCGGATCAGGACGCAAAGTTCGTCAAGGCCGCGGCGGAAGCTGGCTTTGTGAACCTGAAGGGACACCGGACAGTGGGCGGTATGCGGGCCAGCATTTATAACGCCATGCCCATCGAGGGCGTGAAGCAGCTGGTGGGCTTCATGGAGAAGTACGAGAAAACGGTGTAAAGGAAGGCCGAACAGACATGTATCAGATTCATTACTTAAATAAAATTTCCCAGCAGGGCACGGCTCTGTGGACAGAGGACTTTGCCCTCAACGACGATATAAACGCAGCCGACGGCGTGCTGGTGCGCAGTGCCAATATGCACGATATGGAGATGCCTCAGAACCTGCTGGCCATTGCCCGGGCGGGCGCGGGTGTGAACAACATTCCCTTGACTACCTGCGCTGACAAGGGCATCGTGGTGTTCAACACCCCCGGCGCCAATGCCCGCAGCGTTATGGAGCTGACCCTGTGCGGTATGCTCCTGGGCAGCCGGGACATCATCGACGGCGTGAACTGGGTTCAGTCCATCCAGGATCAGCCGGATATCGCCAAGCTGGTGGAAAAGGGCAAGTCCCGGTTTGCCGGTCATGAGATTTACGGTAAGAAGCTGGGCATCATCGGCCTGGGCAACATCGGCGGCCCCCTGGCCAACCGGGCCAGAAAGCTGGGCATGGAGGTTTACGGCTGTGACCCCCACATTTCCGTGGAGGCGGCCTGGAATCTGGACGGCCACGTCCAGCGGGTGAAGACTCCCGAGGAAATCTACGCCCTGTGCGACATCATCACCGTCCATGTGCCCCTGCTGAAGGACACGGAGAAGATGATCAACGCAGAGGCACTGGCGAAAATGAAGGACGGGGTCATTGTCCTGAACTTCGCCCGGGATCTGCTGGTGGACGACGATGCCATGGCGGACGCTCTGGCTTCCGGCAAGGTCAAGCGGTACGTCACCGACTTCCCCAACCCCAAGACCGCCAACATGCCCGGCTGCATTGCCATTCCCCATCTGGGCGCCTCCACCGAGGAGTCCGAGGACAACTGCGCCCGGATGGCCGTCCGGGAGATGATGGATTATCTGGAAAACGGCAATATCAACAACTCCGTCAATTATCCCAACTGCGACATGGGGCAGTGCCAGTCCGAGGGGCGGATTACCATTCTGCATCACAATATTCCCAATTCGCTGGGCCGGTTCACCGCCGCCATTGCCAGCGAGAACGTGAATATCGCCGGGCTGATGAACAAGAGCCGGGGCGAGTACGCCTACACCATGCTGGACTTGGATCATCACCCCTCCGCCGATGTGGTGGAGCACCTGAAGCGCATCGAGGGTGTGGTTCGGGTGCGGGTTATCCGCTGAGTCAAAACGCCAAATGCGCCTTCCTTAAAAAAACTGATATGTACCCCCAATACTGGACACCCGGTATTGGGGGTATTGCTATATGAAATACAGCTATGAGTACAAGCGAAAGTGCGTGGAAATGTATCGGGAAGGGAAATGGCCAGAAACGCCAGAGGGCATACAGGAAAGGAACTTTCACGAAATAATTCGTAAGTGGTTCAGAATAGAAGAATCCTGTGGTCCGGATGCGTTGCGACACAAGATGCAGAACAAGGTATGGACAGTAGAAGAAAAGTATGAGCTGGTAGCAAAGGTTCTGGCAGGAGCATCGTACAAAGAAACGGCTATTTCATCAGGAATAGAAGACAGCCTATTGCGGCAGTGGGTCAAACGGTATAAAATAGAAGGGTATGAGGGATTGGTCAGGCAACGAAGAGGACGGCCACCCAAGGAGGCTTCTATGAAAAAGAAAGCTGTACCGGCAGAACTGACGCCATCTGAGTGAGAAGAAAAAAATGAGCAAGAAGGTCATGCAGGCATTCTTCTCCGCCTCGGTAAAATGATAGACGCCGCTGGAGGCCCTGGGGCG
>UQXG01000183.1 GCA_900544945.1 uncultured Eubacteriales bacterium
ACCGTCGCCCCCTTTTCGCATCCCCAAACGCCGGGAGTCCCTTTAGCGTTTGAAAGTGATGTTTTTTCCGCAAGCCCCCGAACGGCGGGTGTCATTGCGAACCAGTGGTGCTCTGCGCAGCGAATCAAAATCCTAATGACTGCCAGTGGCAGTCATACCTTGATGTAGCGCAGACTGGTGTGGCAATCCCCCGGTACTTCCGGTTCTGGGTTTCTAGTGAAAGGCCGTCAGTTTCAAGTGCTAAACCTCCCGGAAAACCACAATTTTAAGGAGGTTCTTTCATGATTACCCGCAAACAGTATCCCAATCACCATGTTTACGAGATGGAAATCGGCGGCCGCCCCTTCACCGTGGAAACCGGTAAGGTAGCGGAGCTGGCCGACGCCGAGTGCATCTGCCGCTACGGCGACACCGTGGTGCTGGTCACCTGCACCTGCAACCCCATCCCCAAGGCCGGCATCGACTACTTCCCCCTGACCATCGAGTTCGAGGAGCGGATGTACGCCGTTGGCCGGATTCCCGGTTCCTTCAACCGCCGGGAGGGCAAGCCCTCCGAGCGGGGCATTCTGAACAGCCGGATCATCGACCGTCCCATGCGTCCCCTCTTCGACGAGGAGCTGCGCAACGACACTGTCGTGACCTGCACCGTTCTTGCCAACGACTACGACAACCCTGTGGAAATCGTAGCCTCCCTGGGTGCTTCCATCGCCATCGCTTGCTCTGATGTGCCCTGGAACGGCCCTGTGGCTACCACCAACGTTGCCCACCTGAACGGCAAGTATATCATCAACCCCTCCGCCGACGAGCGGGAGGCATGCGACTGCTTCGTGTGCATCTCCTCCACCTTCGAGAAGGTGGTCATGATTGAGACCGAGGCCAAGGAAGCTCCCGAGGCCATCGTCTACGAGGCCATCCGTGTGGCTCACGAGACCAACATGGAGATCGTCAAGTTCATCAACTCCATCGTGGCCGAAATCGGCAAGCCCAAGTTCACCTTCGAGAAGGCTGCCGTCAACCACGACCTGCTGGACGATCTGATGGCCTACGGCCTGCCCCAGATCGAGTACGCCCTGGACACCGACGACAAGAACGTCCGGGAGGAGCGGCTCACCGCCGCCCGTCTGGACTTCCAGGAGAAGTTCGGCGAGAAGTACGAGGACTTCGAGACCCACATTGAGGTCTGCCTGTACAAGATGCAGAAGAAGGTCGTCAAGAAGTGGCTGCTCCAGGGCAAGCGTGTGGACGGCCGCGGCATGGACGACATCCGTCCTCTGGACGCCGAGGTTGGCGTTCTGCCCCGGGTACACGGCTCCGGCCTGTTCTCCCGTGGTCAGACCCAGGTGCTGTCCATCTGCACCCTGAACACCCTGTCCGCCGCCCAGAAGCTGGACACCATCTACCCCGAGGAGACCAAGCGGTATATCCACCACTACAACTTCCCCTCCTTCTCCACCGGTGAGGCCCGGGCTGCCCGCTCCACCTCCCGCCGGGAGATCGGTCACGGTGCCCTGGCTGAGAAGGCTCTGCTGCCTGTGATCCCCAGCGTGGAGGAGTTCCCCTACGCCATCCGTGTGGTGTCCGAGGTGCTGTCCTCCAACGGTTCCACCTCTCAGGGCTCCATCTGCGGCTCTACCCTGGCTCTGATGGATGCCGGCGTGCCCATCAAGCGGCCCGTTGCCGGTATTTCCTGCGGCCTGATCTCCGACCAGGAGACCGGCGAGTGGAGAACCTTCACCGATATCCAGGGTGTTGAGGACTTCCACGGCGAGATGGACTTCAAGGTGGCCGGTACCACCGAGGGCATCACCGCCATTCAGATGGATCTGAAGAACAAGGGCCTGACCATGGAGATCATCGCCGACGCTCTGGAGCGCTGCCGGAAGGCTCGTCTGGAGATTCTGTCCGAGGTGATTCTGAAGGCCATCCCCGCTCCCCGTGAGGAGGTTTCCGAGTACGCCCCCAAGATGATTTCCCTGAAGATTCCCGTGGACAAGATTCGTGAGGTCATCGGCTCCGGCGGAAAGACCATCCAGAAGATCTGCGCCGATACCGGTGCCAAGGTGGACATCGACGACGACGGCTCCGTGTTCATCTCCGCTGTGGACGCTGCCGCCGCCAACGCCGCCAAGAAGATGGTGGACGACATCTGCTTCGTTCCCGAGGTAGGCAAGCTCTACTACGGCAAGGTGGTTCGGATTCTGCCCATCGGCGCTTTCGTGGAGATCGCTCCCGGCCATGACGGCATGGTGCACATCTCCAAGCTGGAGAACCGCCGGGTTGAGAAGGTCGAGGACGTGCTGAACCTGGGCGATATGACCTGGGTCAAGTTCATGGGCTTCGATGAGAAGGGCCGTGCCAACTTCAGCCGCAAGGACGCCCTGAAGGAAATGGCCGAGAAGGGCTAAAATAAGCAAAGCTTTTCCCCGTTCCGGAGAATCCGGAACGGGGATTTCATCTGCCTGAAATTCCGATATAATCCAAATTTTCTCGGCAAAACGCTCCTGGATTTTGGAGCAGTTCCGGCGATGCGGCCGGGGGATTCTTAAGGGGGCGGCTTTTCGGCAGTGCCCTTTCGTAACCGATGATGAAATCGTCTGCGGTTCTCAGCGGATCTTTTGCCCTGACTGTGCAGTTTGAAAAGCTTGAAATACATACAGTATTCCGGCGCTTTTCAAAC
>UQXG01000184.1 GCA_900544945.1 uncultured Eubacteriales bacterium
GATTTTTGCCCTCTCAGTCGGCTTCGCCGCCAGCTCCCCCAGAGTGGGAGCCAAGAGGAAACGGATTGTGACCAGAGGGAATCCTTGGAAAGGGTCACACCAGTGACATACATTATTCGACCCTGCATCCATAATTTCAATCGTCCCGAAGGGACACCGCACCTATTCACTATTCACTTTTCTCTATCCATTAAAAACTGGGCGCGGGGCATTTGCCCCGCGCCCGTGTTCTCTTATCAGTCCAGATCGTCCCCGTCGTCGCCGGTGGCGAGAATTTCCCCGTAGCGCACCCGCCGGTGAACCTTCATTTCCTCCACCTGCTTGTGAACCAGCTCCTTGACCATCAGCGGCTCCTTGATGTTCTTCATCACCAGAGTCGGCCGGGTCTTGTCAGAGGAAATCACCGTCACCGTGCCCACGCCGAAAAGCCTCTGCCACAGGGAACGGTGGGTATCGATATCCCGGACCCGGTACAGCAGCACCTCGTCGTCCCGGATGTTCAGGAAGCCCTCGGTGACAAACAGCCGATCCTCGGACAGGCTGTACTTGGTGAAGCTGATGGGCAGCCCCAGGTGACGCTTCCGATCCTGCCACAGGTACTCAATCTTGATAGCCATAGTGTTTCCTCCCGTTTTTTCTTTCATTCTATTCCTGATTGGCGGGAAAGTCAAGAATTTATCACAGGATCAGGCAAATCAGTCCTGTTGCGCCCTCGTTGACGATTCGGGTCAGCGTGCCCCGGAATTTCACCCGCACCTCCTCCGGCAGCTGCACCAGCTTGGCGGTAAGCCCCTCCTGGATCATGTCGTAGACGGACTTGCCGAAAATATTGCTCTGCCAGAGCATTTCCGGGTCTTCTCCCGTGAGCCGGTCGATCAGATCCCGGGACTGCTTCTCGTCGCCCACCATAGGGCTGATCTCCGTGTCGATGTCCACCCGAACCATGTGGATAGAGGGGGCTCCCGCCCGGAGCTTCACCCCATAGGCTCCGCCCTTGCGGATGATCTCCGGCTTTTCCAGCCGCATTTCTCCGGCGGCTGGGCTGACCACCCCATAGCCTGTGGCACGAACCGCATCCAGGGCATCGGAGATTTTATCATATTCCTGCTTGATTTTCGCAAGCTCCATCAGCAGAGCCAGAAGTTGGGCATCGCTTTCGATGGGCACCCCAGCTTTGCTGCTGAGAATCTCATAATATAAGGTATCCGGCAGAGCGATGGTCACGCTCACCGTGCCAACCGCCAGATCAATGCCGGTGAGAGTATAGCTCTGAATCTGGGGCAGCTCCCCCAGGGGAGCCAGTGCCCCCTCCGCCTGGCCCAGATTCCGGATTTCCTCCCCGTGCTGCCGGAGCGCCTGGTAGAGAGCCTGCTTCACCGGATGGTTTTTTTCCAGGGCATCCAGCCACCGGGGCAGATACACCCGAAGCTCCGTCATGGGAAAGGTATACAATAGAGCGGTGAATATCCGGCCGATGTCCCCCGCACCCATGGCGGCCACATCCAGCACCAGAGGCTCCACGCCCTGCTCCCGAAGCTGCGCCGCCGCCTGGCGGGCAGCCTCCCCCTGGGGATTCCGGGAATTGAGAATCACCAGCCATGGCTTTCCGGTTTTGCGCATATCGGCGATGGCCCGAGCCTCGGCCTCCAGATAATCCTGCCGGGGAATATCGGTGACAGTGCCGTCGGTGGTCACGACAAGGCCGATGGAGCAGTGCTCCGCCATGACCTTCTTGGTGCCCAGCTCCGCCGCCTGGGTCATGGGAATTTCCTCATCAAACCAGGGGGTGGTCACCATCCGAGGCGCGCCGTCCTCCTCGGCGCCCACCGCCCCGTTCACCAGATAGCCAACGGAATCAATCAGCCGCACCCGAAGTCTGGCAGCCCCATCAGGGGAAATCTCCACCGCCTCTTCAGGAACAAATTTGGGCTCCGAGGTCATAATGGTCTTGCCAGAGCCGCTCTGGGGCAGCTCATCTCTGGCTCGCTCCCGGCGGTAAGGGTCGGAAATGCCGGGAATCACCAGCTCCTCCATAATTTTCTTGACCAGGGTGGATTTTCCCGTGCGAACCGGGCCCACCACCCCGATGTAGATATTCCCGCCGGTTCTGGCGGCGATATCCGCATAAATGTTGTCCATAGCCAGCCTCCTTCTCGGCAGGAGAACGGCTCCTGCGCTTGTTAGTCCATGGTATGTCCCGGGCGTTCGGTATATGCCCCGAAATTTCCCCGCCCAAGCGGGAAAATTGTAAAAATAATGTTTGACAAATAGCCAAAGAGCCTATATAATATCTAGGCATGACCATGAGAAGGGGGAAAAGTATGCTGTTAGGGCTTTCGAAAATCATTGACTGCCCCGGGCAGAGCATTCCCTTTTCCGTCAGCGTCGATCTGAGTGATCTTTGCTATGGCGTGAGCTACCCCGTATCCGAGCCGGTTCTGGCTCAGGGCACGGTAAGAAACACCGCAGGGGTTCTGATGATGGAGGGGCAGGTTCGCACCACCATCCACGGAATCTGCGACCGGTGCGCCGGTTCCTTCGACCGGGAAGTAACCTTTCCCATCGATGTGGTACTGGTGACGGAGCTTGCCAACGAGGAAAACGAAGACGAGTGGGTATTCCCTCTGGAGGGAGACAGCGCCGATCTGGATGATA
>UQXG01000185.1 GCA_900544945.1 uncultured Eubacteriales bacterium
GGTCCCTCCGGGGGCAATGTTCTTGTCCCGGCAAGAACATTGAGAAGTAAGCGGGCTTAAGAGCCGCCCCCTTAAGTATCCCCCGGCCGCATCGCCGGAAGCATGTCAAAATGTTTTAGATTGCTATGGGTAGTTCTGTCGAAAGCACTCGGGTATCGTAAGCTGCACACAAAAAGCACGATGCCGTCCCGGCACCGTGCTTTTCGGTTTCTTTTAGCCCACCGCGTTGGCGAGATTACCGTCCTGGTAGTACCAGGTGACGCCCTCGGCCGTCAGCTGCTGGCCGTTGGACAGCTCCGCGTCCAGCCGCAGAGTCAGTCTCTGCTCGGCACCCAGGGTAGCAGGCAGGTCAAAGGACACATCATCCAGGGCGCACTCATAGCTCTTGGCAGTGTCGCCGGGGGCCATGGTCAGCTCCTTAGTGGCAAGCTCCTGGCCGTCCAGGGTCAGAATCAGGGTTGCCTTGGTGCAGCCGACTTCCTGACCGGCGTCGGTAATCCGGGGAGCCTGAACCGTGGCCGCGCCGGAGGAAATCACCAGCTTGCCGTTCTCCAGGGCGGATTCTCCCAGCGTCAGGCTGCAATAGGCCTCCAGAGCAGATTTCAGGTTGATGTAATCCTCGTTGATGGGCTCGGCAGGGGTGTTCACCGCCACCTCTGTGCTGGTGCCGTCGGCACCGTTCAGCACCACATAGTAGCAGTAGCCGTCGGCGGTGTTCAGGTCAGCGTCCGCCACATAGTTGCCGTCCTCCCAGGTACAGGCAATGGTCTCCACCGTCTCGTCCTCCAGGCGGATGACGAAGTCCGCGCTCTCCCCGTCCAGATGCCGGTTGGGGGTAGCGGTCAGATGGATGGTGGCGCCGTTGGGACTGGACCAGGTGCTGGCGCTCAGGCTCCAGGTGGTAAGTCCCAGTTCCTCCAAAGCTGCCTGGGTCGTGGCCGCAGGCTCGGTAGCCGCCTGGGTGGTCTCCGGGGTCTCCTTCTTGCCGCAGGCATTCAGAGCCATCGCGCAGAGCAGCAGCATGGCCATTGTCAGGCTAATCAGTTTCCGATTCATTCTGTTTCCTCCTTTTTCTTCAGTGAGAGAATTTACAGTACGGTCATTATACTCCATTTGTTTCCATTTTGCAACCGTTTTGTAAAGAAAAGTTGGGGCAAATTATTCGCGGGAGCCAAAAAGCGGGAACGGCACCGCCGTTCCCGCTTGGAAGGGTCACTCTTCCTTCGGGGTTTCCTCCCCCTGGGGCAGGGCGTTCTTGTCCGCGTTGACGTAGGCCATCAGCTCGTCGCCGGTGATGGTCTCCTTTACCAGCAGGAATTCGCTGATTTCATCCAGCAGCTGCCGGTTTTCCGTCAGAATCCGCTTGGCATCGGCATAGGCCGCGTCCAGCAGCTTCAGAACCTCCTTGTCCACCTGGGCGGCGGTCTCCTGGGAGCAGTCCATATAAGCCTGACCGTCCAGGTACTGGTTCTGGACGGAGGCGGTGGTCATCAAGCCGAACTTGTCGCTCATGCCGTACTGTGTGACCATGTTCCGAGCCAGAGCCGTTGCCCGCTGGATATCGTTGGCTGCGCCGGTGGTCTGCACACCGAAGACCACCTGCTCCGCTGCCCGGCCGCCCACCAAAGTGCGCAGCTCCGTGCGCAGCTCCTCGGCGGTGGACAGGAATTTCTCCTCCTCTGGCATCTGCATGGTGTAGCCCAGAGCGCCGGAGGTATGGGGTACGATGGTGATCTTGGAAACGGGCTGAGAGTGCTTTTCCAGCGCCGCAACCAGGGCGTGACCCACCTCATGGTAGGCGACCAGCCGCTTTTCCATATCGGTAAGCACCGTGTTCTTCTTCTCGGTACCGGCAATGACCGTCTCAAAGGAAACCAGCAAGTCTTCCTGGTTTACCGCCTGACGACCCTGACGGACAGCACGCAGGGCGGCCTCGTTGACCAGGTTCGCCAAATCCGCGCCCACCGCGCCGGCGGTTGCCTGGGCAATCTTGCGCAGGTCTACATCCTCGCTGAGGCGAATCTTCCGGGTGTGCACCTTCATGGTATCCAGACGACCCTGGAGATTGGGCTTGTCCACAATGATCCGCCGGTCAAACCGGCCGGGGCGCAGCAGAGCCTTATCCAGGATTTCCGGCCGGTTGGTGGCCGCCAGGCACACAATGCCCTTGGAGGACTCAAAGCCGTCGATCTCGCTGAGCAGCTGGTTCAGGGTCTGCTCCTGCTCGGAGTTGCTGCCGTACCGGCTGTCCCGGGCGCGGCCCACAGCATCGATTTCGTCAATAAAGATGATGCACGGAGCCACCTTGGCCGCCTGCTGGAACAGGTCACGAACCCGGCTGGCGCCCATGCCCACGAACATCTCCACAAAATCCGAACCAGAAATGGAGAAGAAGGGCACGTTGGCTTCGCCCGCCACGGCCTTGGCAAGCAGGGTCTTGCCGGTACCGGGAGAGCCTACCAGCAGCGCGCCCTTGGGCAGCTTCGCGCCGATGGCGGTGTACTTCTGGGGATTGTGGAGGAAATCGATGAT
>UQXG01000186.1 GCA_900544945.1 uncultured Eubacteriales bacterium
ACTAGGTTGGAAGAATTAGATAATTATTATTATCCCTAAAAATACAAGATAGGATGTTATTTAGAATTATTGCAATATTACGATTTATGGCGAGGCTTTGTGTATGGAACAACGAATCTGCTACGGAAAAAACACCCCTGTGACCTTCCTGGAAAATCTCCATTTCACCCGGGAATGTCCCTACCGGGTTCGCAAGAAGGATTTCCAGAATGACGACATTGCCCCCCTGCATTACGCGGACACCCTGGAAATCGGAGTGTGCTGCGGCATTCGGGGGGAGGTACTCATCGGCAGCTCCCGGCTGACCGTTGACGGAAATGCGGTGTATGCCGTGCCTCCCGGAGCGGTTCACGCCACCTCCTTCAGCCGGGGCACCGGGTGCATTTATGTGCTGCAAATCTCCCCGGAGGCGCTGAAGGAGCTGGTGAACATCGAGCTGCTTTTCAGCCAGTGCGGGAAGACCCTGAGCGCGATTCCCCACATCTGCCAGGATTTTGACACCATTCACGATTTGGCTCGGCAGCTTATCCGGCTGGACGGCAAGCCCCTGGAGCGGATCCGGGTGCTGCTTGCTCTGTTTTCCCTGCTGGAGCGGCAGACTCCCGGCGGGGCCGGGGGCCCGGCGGAGAGCCTGAGTGCCCAGAATGACCAGCTTTACCGGATCCTGCGTTGGACGCAGACCCATTTCGCCGAGGAGATTCAGCTGGAGCAGGCGGCCTCGGTGGTGGGCTTTAGCCGGAATTATTTCTGCGCCTGGTTCCGGGGTCACACCCAGACCACCTATCTCAAATACCTCAATCAGGTGCGCATCAACCACGCCTGCCGGATTCTCAGCCATACCGGCTCCATTGACCAGGCCTGCACCGACAGCGGCTTCCGGGATATGAGCTATTTTATCCAGACCTTCCGGAAAATGCAGGGCTGCACCCCGAGACAGTATGTGCGCAACTGCAAGCTTTCCCCAAGATAACGAAAGGGAGTGCCGCCCGGCACTCCCTTTCATTATAATAGAATCTGTAGGGGCGGCCATTGGCCGCCCGAGGCTCCCCTTGCTGACAAAGCCACCCTTTACATAAGGGAGCCTCTGGGTGCTCTCGCACCAGTACGTTTTTCGATGGCTCCCGGAATGACACACTTTCCGATCAGAGCACGCCCGTATCTTTCAATCCCTGAATATCCTCCGCACTATATCCTAAAGCCGTGAGAATTTCCTCGTTATGCTCTCCCAGACCCGGAACCGTCCGGCGGATGGTGGGGGGCGTGGCACTGTAGTAAATGGGTGTGCCCACGGACCGGAAGCTCCCGGCCTTGGGGTGGGGAATGGTCTGGATAATGCCGTTGTGCAGCACCTGAGGATCGGTCTTCAGAGCCTCGTAGTCGTTGACCTTCCCGCACCAGATATCCACGGCGTTGAATTGCGCCAGCCAATACTCCGTGGGTTTTTCCTGAATTTTTTCCTGCACCAGGGCGAAAATCTCTTCCCGGTTTTTCATGTTCTTCTCTTCGCTGCCCATCAGCGGCAGGATCGCCTGAGTGCCCACGACCTGCGCCAGCAACTCCGGCCGGTCTCCGGCGTTGGTGGAGAGCACCATGAAGCCGTCGGAAGTCCGATAAATGCCGTAGGGGGCGGGCTGCAACGTGTGACCCGAGTGATTGCGGGCCCGCTTGGGCATTTCCCCGGTGTTTAAGTAGTAGCTGAATTCCTGAGACTGGAGGTGAATGCCAGAGCTGAGCAGGTCAACGGCCACCCGCTGACCTTCCCCGGTCTGCTTGGCGTGGTACAGGGCGGTGGTGATGGCAACCACCATGACCATGGAGCTGTAGATATCCACCTCATAAATTCCGGCGGCTTCCGGCATTCCGTCAATGTCCCGGCCAATCATGGTCACAAGCCCCGAAACCGCCTGACCGATGATGTCCTGGCCGGGCAGGTGGATGTAGGGGCCGGACTCGCCGTAGCCCAGGGCCTCGCAGTACACAAGAGACGGGTTGATTTTTTTCAGCGCCTCATAGCCGAGCCCTAAGTGTTCCAGCACCCCCGCCCGGTAGTTGGTCACGAGAACGTCCGTGTCCTTTACCAGCTTGCGGATAATTTCCTTGCCTTCCGGGGTTTTCAGATTCAGAGCCAGGCTCCGCTTGTTCCGGTTCAGAGCCAGGAAGATGGGGCTTTCCCCGCCCATATCCTCCCGCCGGTGGAAATTCCGGTTGAAATCTCCCGTGCCGGGCCGTTCTACATTGATGATGTCCGCCCCCAGATCCCCCAGAAGCTGCAAAGCAAAGGGCCCCTGGGCGAAATGGGTGAAGCCCAGAATTTTTACACCCTCCAACGCACCTGCCATAGTCTGCCTCCTTTTCGATATGATATCTCATTATACGTCCCCGAAAGGCCTGGCGCAAGGGGCGTTATTCCGGAAAAATGCCGGAGAATTACGATGGCGGTTATTCTGGTATCTTTCGTCCAACGCGTGTCATTGCGAACCAGTGACCGATGTCACTGGTGTGGCAATCCCCC
>UQXG01000187.1 GCA_900544945.1 uncultured Eubacteriales bacterium
GGCGATGCCTTCCTGATTAAAATTAAGATTTTAATCAGGAAATAGTATGAGAAAATCGCAAAAAGTCAGCCATTGCGCTTGCAATGGCTGACTTTTTTTACTTCTTCACTTCTTTTTCTTCCTTGATCTGGGCCTGCAAATGGACGGACAGGACAGCCAGGGAGGTAGCCATATTCTCGTTCTGCACCAGAATATTGGCGGGCACATCCAGATGGGTGGGGGCAAAATTCCAGATGGCCTTGATGCCCCCGGCGATCAGCTGATTTGCCACCTCCTGGGCTCCCTCGGCAGGGACGGTGATGATGCCCATGAGCACTTTGTGGGATCGGCAGAACTTGGAAAGCTCCGACACATTGTAAACCGGCTTGCCCTCCTCGGTTTTCTTGATCTTGGGATTGGCATCGAAGGCCGCCAGAATATTCAGGCCGTACTCGTCAAAGCCCTGATAGCCCATAAGGGCCTGACCCAGCTTGCCCGCGCCGATGAGCACCGCGTCGGTGGTGTTGTCGTAGCCCAGAAACTGCTCGATGTCATCGATCAGGGCCTCCCGCTGGTAGCCGATCTTGGGACGGCCGCCGTCGGAGACCATGGCCAGATCTTTGCGCACCTGAACCTCGCCCATGTCCAGGGCGTTGGCCAGTGCGGTGGCGGAAATATTGGGAGACGTCCCCTCGGGCATGTTCTTCAGATATGCCAAATACCCGGGCAGTCGCTTGAGCACTGCCTTGGAAATTTTCTTCTGCTCCATAATGACCTCTCTATTCCCATTGGTAGCCATTGTTATCGATATATTTTCATATCGATTATACCATATCGATTCCCGGAAAGTCAAGCGCAGCTTGTCTGGCGGAGGAATTCTTTTCGCAGCCGCAGAAGAATCCGCTTTTCCAGCCGGGAAATGTAGGACTGGGAAATACCCATTTCCTGGGCAACCTCCTTTTGCGTCAGCTCCTTCCGGCCCTCCAGACCATAGCGCAAAAACACGATTTCCTGCTCCCGGGGAGACAGCAGCCGGATGGCCTGACGGAGCACCGCCCGGTCGGCGTCCTCCTCCAGAGGCCGGAAGATCATATCCTCCTCGGTGCCCAGGATGTCCGACAGCAGCAGCTCGTTGCCGTCACAGTCCATATTGATGGGCTCATCCAGGGACACCTCGGTTTTCTGGTTGGCGGTTTTGCGGATGTACATGAGAATTTCATTTTCGATGCACCGGGAGGCATAGGTGGCCAGCTTGATCTTCTTGTCCAGCCGGTAGGTGCCGATGGCCTTCATAAGCCCGATGGTGCCGATGGAAATGAGGTCCTCCAAATTGATGCCGGTGTTTTCAAACCGCCGGGCGATATACACCACCAGTCGCAGATTGTGCTCCACCAGCTGCTCCTTCGCCCCCTCTTCTCCCCGCTCCAGTGCCTCCAGAGCCTCCTGCTCCTGGGCGCCTTTCAGAGGCATGGGCAGCACGTCGCTGCCGCCAATGTAGAAGATTTCCTTCTGGGGCAGCAGCCCGAAAAAGCGCAGAATATCCGAAATTTTCATATGGCACCTCCTGTCAGTCCCTGATACCTTCCGTTTTCCAATCCCTCCGGGGCAAAGGCCACCAGCACCCTGCGCCGTTCCTTTCCCGTTCCGGCCAGCAGCGGCAGTGCCAGCAGCATTCCCCCCGCCGTGCCCACCGCGTGATAGGGAACCAGCCGCGCACCCGGTATCCCGCCGGCGGCGAGGGTTTCCAGAGGTGCCGCCAGCTGATTCCGGGAAAGACCCGTCAGCTTCTCCCCGATTTTTCCGGATACCACCAGCACCGGCTCCCCGGTAATGGGGTCCCGGAGGGTGTTCCCCGTGTCCCGGAGAGCGGTGAAACTGGCCTGACGTGTCCCCCAGTACAGCGTCACGGGCACAAACTCCCGGCCTACCGCCCCGTCGCCGAAGGCTACCCGGCACAGCAGCCAGATTCCGGCGGCTCCCAGGGTCAGGGCGGCAAAATTCCGCTTCGTAAAACACAGAGCCATACCTCCCAGGGACAGGCTCAGAAGGAGGAACAGTCCTCCCTTTTTCACCGCCTCCCGGCTCCATCCGAAGGCCAGCACCGCCATCAGCCCCAGGCTGACGCACCGCCACAGGAAATTTCCCAAAAAGCGGAACCCGGGAAGCAGGCAGGCACCGGCATAAACGCTGCCCAGCACCGCCGCCAAAGCGCATCGTCCCGGGGTCATAGGGGAGCCGGACAGTCGGTTCGTCCCCAGAAGGAGCAGATAATCCACCAGGAAATTCAGAAGCATCACAAGATCCAGATACACCGCCATTGCCCCACCTCCCAATCGGGATGGCACCAGTATAGCTTTGTCCCGGTGAAAAGTTCGTCGCAACCGAAGTCCGGCCTCGCCGCAAGTTCCGGCAGGATGGGGCATAATGGGACGTCCCCTGGCTCCCACTTTGGGGGAGCTGTCACGAAGTGACTGATACTGAACTCCAATTAAAATCTTTAAAAAAGATTTTAATTGCCTGAAGG
>UQXG01000188.1 GCA_900544945.1 uncultured Eubacteriales bacterium
TGCATCATGTCGGGGTGCTCCTCGGAGTACTTCTCCTCCATTGCGGTGACCCACTCGTTGACGCGCGCTTCGCGAACGTTCTTGTCGTCGGTATCCATGCAGTATTCCATGCCCGCAAACTCGTTCTCGACCAGCTTATTGAACAGCTCATCGTCGAATGCAGCATGCTCGTACTCAAACTTCGGCTTGCCTATCTCCGCGACCATCTTGTCGATGAGGTCAAGAACCGGCTGGAGGTGCTCATGAGCCTGCACGATGCCCTCGTACATTACGTCCTCGGGGACCTGATCTGCCTCGGACTCGATCATGACGATCTTTTTGTGAGTTGCCGCGATGGTGGTGGTCATGCGGTTTGTCTTGCGCTCCTCCTGGGTGGGGTTGAACAGATACTTCTCGCCGTCCCAGCCGAGAACTATTCCCGCAATGGGGCCGTTAAACGGAACATCGGAGATGCTGACAGCGGCCGACGCGCCTATCATTGCGGTGATCTCGGGGCTGCAATCGCGGTCAACGGACAGGACCTCGCATGCGATAACGACGTCGTTGCGCAGGTCGGAGGGGAACAGAGGGCGCATGGGGCGGTCAATAAGGCGGGATGCAAGGACCGCGGGCAGGCTGGGCTTACCCTCGCGGCGCATGAAGCTGCCGGGGATGCGGCCCACGGCGTAGAGCTTCTCCTCAAAGTCCACGCTCAGAGGGAAGAAGTCGATGCCGTCCCGGGGACGGGGCGCGGCGGTGACGCAGCACAGCACGCGGGTGTCGCCATAGCCCACCATGACGGCGGCGTTGGCCAGCTCAGCCAGCTTGCCCACCTCCAGCGTGAGGGGACGGCCGGCCAGATCCATGGTGTACTTGTGATAGTGGGGGAATTGGCGCTTGGTGATGATAGTCGACATATCGTTTCTCCTTTTTTGTGAAATGGCATTCTGCCCGCGACCTATCGCCGTTAGCACTTGAAAACGCTCCGAAACCCTGAATTTCGGCGCATTTTCAACTGCTAATGGTTGGATGTGAACACGGCGCAGAATGTGAAAGAAGGGTGATGCGCGGACGCACATCACCCTGTTTCAACTTACTTACGCAGACCCAGCTTGGCGATCAGAGCACGGTAACGGTTGATGTCCTTGTTTGCCAGATAGTCCAGCATCTTGCGGCGCTTACCAACCATCATCAGCAGACCACGACGGGAGTGGTTGTCGTGCTTGTGGGTACGCAGGTGCTCGGTCAGCTCGTTGATGCGGGCGGTCAGGATAGCAACCTGAACCTCGGGAGAACCGGTATCGCCCTCGTGAGTTGCGTTGTCCAGGATGACCTGGGTCTTCTTTTCCTTCTGGATCATTGTGTTTTCCACCTTTCAATGTGTTTCCCGTCTGCCAAGTAGGGGCCAGTGGAATGCCGCTTGGGCTTTCTCCCGGAACTGAGCAGCGGGCATAAAAATGTCTTCTGGTTCACACCAGCCCTCTCATATTACCATAAGCTTGCCCAAATGTAAAGGAAAATTTCCGTGTTTTTCCGATTATTTCCGGGCAAGATTCAGCTTATCCAGGAAGTCATAGAGCCGGTCGGGCAGACTGTCCCGAACCAGGAGCAGCAGACCTACGGCGGCAAAGAGCACGGCCATCATGATAATGCTGAACATCCAGTCTCCGGAGAGAATCAGGTCGCCCGCGGCACAGGTGACCCAGGTGGGCAGAGGCAGGGCGATGAGCAGAGCCAGCAGATATCGATTGGCGGCCATGCCGGAATTGGCGGCGGCGTAGGGAATGACGCCATTGGGCAGACCCGGAGCCAGCAGCACCATCACCGTGTAGTAGGTGCGATTCCGGCGGACGCTGAGGGTATCGAGTATTTTTTCCATCTTGGGGCTGGAGGCCGCAATGGCGTTCAGCTGCTTTTTCGCGTGCTTTGCCAGAAAAAACACTGCCATATGGGAGCAAACAGAGGCACTCAGACACACGGCGGCTCCCAGCCAGGAGCCCAGCACGATGCCCGCGGCCAGCTGAATGGGAAGGGAGGGCAGGACGATGGAGATCACCTGGACGAAGGACAGCAGCCACAGAAGGCAGGCACTGTAGGTTCGGCTCTGGTTTTCCAGACAGGCTTCCAACGCCCCGTCATTGCCGCTGGACAGGGCAGCCCAGATATCGGGCACATAGATTCTCAGCAGCTCCACCACCAGACCGACGGCGAGCAGCAGCACAAATATCATAACGGCCAGGGTTATGGTCGCAGACCGACGTTCTTGCTTCTGCACAGGCGATTTCTCCTTCTTTGGAAATACAGTGATTATACCGCAAAACCGGAAAAAGTCAAGAATATCAAGGGAAATCCCAGAGAATACCGGGAAAAAGTCCATCTTGCGGACATTTGTCCGCAGTGGAGATCAGCCTATCTAAAAATAGGTTTTGCCACTCTCTTCAGCTTCCTTGAGACTTTTGGCGCCGGTTCCTCCGGAGGCAATTTTCTTGTCCCGGCAAGAAAATTGATAAGAAGCC
>UQXG01000189.1 GCA_900544945.1 uncultured Eubacteriales bacterium
CGAAATTGAGTGAAAACTCAGATTTTTGGAAAAATCAAAACTCAGTTGAAATATGCAAAAAAATCACAGCCACTTTTTTTCTCGTGGCTGTGATTTTTCCTTGTGACTGTAATTTTTTTGAGTATTTCGGGTCAATACTGGGCGGCCTCGGCACTTTTCAGCTGCAATTGAAGCTTGTCGGCAATCAGCGCGATGAACTCGGAGTTGGTGGGTTTTCCCTTGGTGTTCGACACGGTGTAGCCGAAGAAGCGCTGCAAGGTGTCAAGATCCCCTCTGTCCCAGGCAACCTCGATGGCGTGACGGATGGCTCGCTCCACCCGGCTTAGCGTGGTGCCGAAGGCCTTGGCCACCTGAGGGTAGAGCACCTTGGTGATGGCGTTGATCACATCCATGTCGTTCACCGCAATGATGATGGCCTCCCTCAGATACTGGTAGCCCTTGATGTGGGCGGGGACGCCAATCTCGTGGATGATGTTTGTGACCATGGTCTCGATGCTGTTCTTGTCCGGCCGCCGGGAGGCAGGAAACCGCAGGCTCTCCCCAGCCCGGATTTCCTCCAGCCGCTCCACCAGAAGCCCCATATCGCAGGGTTTGAGCATCAGATAGCGGACGCCCAGGTTCGCGGCGGCATTTGAGACGTACTCCGTGATGAATACGGAGGTGGCCAGCACGATTGGCTTGCGCTCCATGGCAGAAATGGCTTTCAGGACGGCGATTCCGTCTTTCTTCGGGAGCATCAGATCCAGTATCAGAATGTCCGGCTTTTTCTCTTCAATCATGCGGATTGCCAGCTCCCCGTCGCCGGCAGTCCCCAAAACATGAAAGCCGTCGGCACGCTGCAGGGCGGCACTCAGCCCGGAGGTGAAGTCTTCGGCGCTGTCGGCAATGAATACCGTAGTTGTTTTTTCCATACTTTCCTCTCCTCATCATGTAGAATTCTCCCCAGAACACGGTGTTCTTCCCGTGTGCGACAACTAAAGGATAGCATGGCTGATTTCATTTTGCAAGACAAATCTGGAACAATCGTTCGCCGCAATTCGACAAATCGGCACAGATAAGATTGAAAATGATACAAATCAGCCGGATAATGTCGGTTTTTGGGTCAAATCTCTCCGGTTGACGGGGGAGCCGTTCTGGTGTAAAATAAGAAAAAAGCCGGTATTGACCGGAAAAGAGCAAAGGAGGACCCGAAATGGAAAATCGGATCAATGATTTGTGCGCGTTTCTGGACGCATCCCACAGCGTTTACCATGCCCAGGCCCGGCTGCGGGAGCAGCTGGAAGCGGCCGGCTATGAGAGCCTTCCCGAGTACCGGAATTGGCAGCTTCGGAGCGGAGGAAAGTACTATGTGAATCGGGGCGGTTCCGCGCTGATCGCCTTCCGGATTCCGGAGGAAGACCCCAGGGGCTTCCTCATGAGCGCCAGCCACGCCGACCGCCCCTGCTTCAAGGTCAAGGAGAATTTTGAGCTCACCGGCACCTATAACCGGATGGCGGTGGAGCGTTACGGCGGTCAGCTGCTCTTCACCTGGCTGGATCGGCCTCTGTCCGTAGCCGGCCGGGTGGCGGTGGAGACGGACAGCGGCATCGAGACCAGACTGGTGGACATCGACCGGGATCTGCTGCTGATTCCCAACGTGGCCATTCATATGAATCGGCAGGTCAACGACGGCTATAAGTGGAATCCGGCGGTGGACACCCTGCCCCTCACCGGCGGCAAGGAGAACGCCGGAAAACTCCAGACGCTTCTGGAGGAGCAGGCCGGAGGAAAAATTCTGGGTCACGATCTGTACCTGTACGTCCGCCAGAAGGCTTCCGTCTGGGGCGTAGGGGAGGAATACCTGTCCTCCGCGGCTCTGGACGATCTGGAATGCGCATGGGGCTGCACCCAGGGCTTCCTGAATGGGGACTTTGACCCGGCGCAAATTCCGGTGCTGTGCGTATTTGACAGCGAGGAGGTAGGTTCCGGCTCCGTCCAGGGGGCAGGCTCCACCTTCCTGGAGGACACCCTGGGCAGAATCTGCCAGAGTATGGATTGGGATCTGAATCGGCTTCTTGCCCAGTCCTTCCTGATTTCCGCGGACAACGCTCACGCCGTCCATCCCAACCACCCGGAATTGGCGGACCCGACCAACGCCCCGGTGATGGGGGAAGGCATTGTACTCAAGTACAACGCGGCTCTGAGCTACTGTACCGACGGGGTTTCCGCCGCCCTGTTCCGGAAGGTCTGCCGGAAGGCACAGGTCAAGGTTCAGACCTACTGCAACCGGGCGGATATCCCCGGCGGCTCTACCCTGGGTCGGATTTCTCTGGGTCATGTGAGCATTCCCACGGCGGACATCGGACTGCCCCAGTTGGCTATGCACTCCTGCTACGAGACCGGGGCGGTGTCGGACGCCCTGGATTTGGTGAAGGCCATGACGGCGTTCTACGGCATGAGCATGGAAGTTACGGAAAGCGGTTATCTTGTTAAGTGAAAATCAGGAAGCCCCG
>UQXG01000190.1 GCA_900544945.1 uncultured Eubacteriales bacterium
CTGTATAGCCCTTGTTGCGCTCCACTCTGAAAACTGCCATAGCGTGTCACTCCTTTTGCTGTGGATTTGTTACGCAGTAGAAAGGCGGTTTTGAGGGAAAAGGTATAAATCCCTTGCCGCACCAGAAACGCGCCCGCAAAGCCGCCTGTATCAATGCTTTTTCAGCCCCTACTGCGTAACAAAGGGCATGAAAAAAGCGGCGTTCCTGTTCTTCCTGTGTTGGAAGTGAGAAACGCCGCCTGTGCGGTGCAATATTCAATTTGTTGTGGTCTTATACTGATGTTCGCTGCTTTCTGTGGTTATCGCCGCAAGAGCTTAGAAGCATATCAAAGCCCTTTCCGTTAAAAGTAGTAAATGAGTAGTAAATTCAAGCTCTGTACTCGCGGAAATGCCCGTATTTCAAGCATTTTTGGGGATAATCAAATTATTTCTATAAAAATAGGCGGCGGAGTCCTGGGGAAACTCTGAATAAATCGTCTGCGGCTGAGCGATGAATCTTTTGCCGTCAGCTCTTGCCGATTGAATCAGAGGTTCCCTTGAAACTCCGTCGCCTTTCGGGAAGCACCGCGCGGCTACACAGTGCTTCCCTGGAGGTTACGCAGTAACGGCGGCTGCCTTCAGCGGCTTCATGGGGGCCAGGGTGGAAATGGCGTGCTTGTAGATCATCTGCTGCCGCCCCTCCGTGACCAGAACCACCACAAAGCTGTCGTAGCCGGTGATAATCCCTCGGAGCTGGAAGCCGTTCATGAGGAACAGCGTCACGGGAACCCGATCCCGGCGCACCTCCTTGAGAATGGCGTCCTGTAAATTCATTGCTTCTGTCATATGTATATACCCTCTTTTCTTTCAGACCATTGCGCACTTTGCGGCAATGCCTTGATTTTTCGTGCCCGCACTCCCCGGGGACACCACCCGATTGGGTATACACATCCTAGCATGATTCAGTTGTCAGAATCCCGAATAATCTGTCGAGCGGAAGCCAAAATTTCCCGGCCGTCGTCCCCGCTTCGCACCAGCCAGCGGACGGCGGGATTCCGGCGGAACCAGGTCAGCTGCCGCTTGGCGTAGTGGCGGCTGGCCTTCTTCACTTCCTCCGCGGCCTGGGAAAGGGGTTCTCTCCCCTCCAGGGCGTTGACAAATTCCTTGTAGCCGATGGCCTGCATGGCGGTGCATTTTTCGGGAATACCGCTGTCCAAAAGACTTCGAATCTCTTCCATCAGCCCCATTTCCAGCATGATGTCTACCCGTTTGTCGATCCGCCGGTAGAGTTCACCCCGGTCGGCAAAGTCCAGACCCAGCCATAGAGGGGTATATTTCGGCGGAATCAGCCGAGTTTTCCGGTTGTGCTCGGTGATGGTTTCTCCCGTTTCCAGGTAAACTTCCAACGCCCGCAGAATCCGCTTCCGGTCGGAGACCCGGTCGGCGGTGTCCGGGTCGATTTCCCGGAGCCGGGCCAGCATGGCGGGAAGGCCGACTTCGTCGGCTTCCGCCTCCAGCCGTTCCCGGACGCCGGTGGAGGGGAAGGGGGCAAAGTCGTTGCCCCGGATGAGGCTGTCCATGTACAGCCCGGTTCCTCCGGCGATGATGGCGGTTTTGCCCCGGGCAACGATGTCGTCCACGATGGGAGCCGCCATGGCGCAGTACCGGGACACGGAAAAGTCCTCGTCCGGCTCTGCCACGTCGATCATATGGTGGGGGATGCCCTGCATCTCTTCACGGCTCGGCTTGGCGGTGCCGATGTCCATGCGCCGGTAGACCTGCATGGAGTCGCAGGAGACCACCTCGCCGTTTAAGTCCTTTGCCAGTTCCACAGCCAACGCGGTTTTTCCCGAGGCGGTGGGGCCGGCAAGGCAGAGAATGGAATTCATAGGCGGGATGCCTCCTTTCGGGAAAGACGCAGAAGTCTGGGTCGGTTGTATCGCTGCATGATTACGAAAATTCCGTCAAACAGAGCCGCAAGCAGGGAAGTGATGACAAACACCGGGGCGGCTCCGAATTTGGGAATCACCAGCAGCGGCGCGAAGCTCAGGGGAACAATGATTTCGTGGGTGATTTCTGCCACGCAGGTGGTGTGAATCATCTCCGCAAGGGTGTGAAGGCGAAGGTCGAACCGCTCCGGACGGTAGGTGGGCATTTTGCCTTTCCAGCCCTTGACCTTCAACCGCCGGTAAAGTTCCTTCTCCCAGGGCTGCTCCCGAAACCAGGAGGCGCTGTCCAGCCTCTGGGGAAGAAGCCGACCCAGGCCGCCGACCACCAGCCGCATGGCGAAGTGGTAGAAGGTGGTGCCGAAGGTGATGGCCAGCGTCAGGCACAGTTCGTTTTCGGACAGAAATCCGAACAGCAGGGTCAGTCCGCCGGTGACTCCGGCAGTCAGATAGAGAAGAAAAGAGAATTTGTTTTTCATAGGCAAATCAAAGGGGCGGGAGAAATTGCCTTCCCTTGGGGGAAGGTGGCTCGCGCGTCCCCCGCAAGCGCGAGACGGAT
>UQXG01000191.1 GCA_900544945.1 uncultured Eubacteriales bacterium
CAGGCAATTAAAATCTTTTTAAAGATTTTAATTGGAGTTCAGTATCAGTCTCCGTAGCCCATGGGGTTCTGGGTCTGCCAGCGCCAGGAATCCCGGCACATATCCTCCAGATTCTTCTCGGCCTTCCACCCAAGCACCTGGGCGCTCTTGGTGGGGTCGGCATAGCAGGTGGGCAGATCGCCGGGACGGCGATCCACAATCTTGTAGGGCAGGGTCAGGTTGTTGGCCTTCTCGAAGGCATGAACCATATCCAGCACGCTGTAGCCGATGCCGGTACCCAGGTTGAACACCTCGCAGCCGGGATGGCCTACCACATACTTCACCGCCGCCACATGACCCTTGGCCAGATCCACCACATGGATGTAGTCCCGGACGCCGGTGCCGTCGGGGGTGGGATAGTCGTTGCCATAGACGCTCAGGCACTCCCGGCGGCCGATGGCCACCTGGGTAATGTAGGGCATCAGATTGTTGGGAATGCCTCTGGGATCCTCGCCGATGAGGCCGCTTTCGTGGGCGCCGATGGGATTGAAGTAGCGCAGGAGCACCACGTTCCACTCAGGATCCGCATGGCTCATGCCGGACAGAATCTGCTCGGTCATGTATTTCGTCCAGCCGTAGGGATTGGTGCAGCCGCCGGTACGGGAGGTCTCCCGCAGGGGCATCTCATTGTCCCCGGAATAGACGGTAGCGGAGGAGGAGAAGATGATCTTCTTGCAGCCCACCTCGCCCATGACCTTGGTCAGCACCAGGGTGGTGTTCAGGTTGTTGTCATAATACCGCCAGGGCTGGGCAACGGACTCGCCCACGGCCTTGAGCCCGGCAAAGTGAATGACGGCGGCGATTTCGTTCTCGGCGAAGATTTTGCGGAGCAGCGCCTCGTCCCGGACATCGCCCTGGTAGAACTTGGGCTTCTTGCCGGTGAGCTTTTCCACCCGCTCCAGGCTCTTGGGGTTGGAATTGCACAGATTGTCCACCACGACCACGCCGTAGCCGCTGCTGAGCAGCTCCACGCAGGTGTGAGAGCCGATGTATCCGGCACCGCCGGTTACCAGAATGTTCATAAATGGCCTCCTTTGTAAATTCAGGATGATTCTTTATGGAAATGGAATGCGCTCAAATAGAAGGTGTCATTGCGAACCAATGCGCACACTGGTGTGGCAATCCCCCGGTTCTTCCGAGGACTATCGGATTCGACCTCATCCGCCCTTCGGGCACCTTCCCCTCCGGGGGGAAGGCATGGAGCCGACCCTACATTATAAATAAATGTAAGCTCGCCTGTATTATACTTCTCCGAAGGTTGGATGTCAATCAAAATCAGGCGTACTTAGCCACCACCGCGGCCATCCGGTCGAACTGAGCCTCCATGTCGGACACCAGCTTGAACTGGGTACGGGCTCTGTCCAGATTCTGCTCCGGGTAGTGGATGCGGAAATAATGGTCGCCCTCCAGGTAGTCCGTCAGGAACCGGATGCCGCACTCCAGGGTCATGAGTCTCGCGCCCCAGGGCAGGTATTCCAGCTCCGCCTTCGTCAGGCTTCCCTGGGCTCCTTCCAGGAAGCCCCGGGTGTAGACCTCAAACAGGTCGATGTCGAAATTGACCTTGCCGAGATCCTTCTCGTCCTCCTTGCTGTGGTTGGCGCCGAAGCGGATGGAGTCGCCGAAGTCGTTGATGCTCAGGCCCGGCATAGTGGTGTCCAGATCAATGACGCAGATGCCCTCGTGGGTAGCCCGGTCAATGAGGATATTATTGAGCTTTGTGTCGTTGTGGGTGACCCGCAGGGGCAGCTTTCCCTCCCGCAGAGCGGCAAGCGCCACGGAGCAGTCCGCCTTCCGGTGAAGGACGAACTGAATCTCCTGTTCCACATCCTTGGCACGGTTCCTTTTGTCGGCGGCCAGGGCGGCCTCAAACTTTGCGAACCTGTCCTCGGTGTTGTGGAAGTTCACGATGGTCTCGTGGAGGGTTTCCGCGGGATAGTCCTGAAGCAGGTACTGGAACCGGCCGAAGGCCCGGGCGGAGGCCTCGAAAAGCTCCGGGGTTGCGGACTGGAAGCAGTCGGTATTTTCAATGAAGGGGGTCAGCCGCCAGACCTTGCCGTTCTCATCCGTATAGAAATCCCGGCCATCCTTCGCTTTCACCAGGCTCAGGGTCTCCCGGGCGGGATTCCCGCCGGCGGCGATGATCTTCTTCCTTAAATAAGAGGTAATGCCGATGAAGTTCTCCATCAGCTCCTCCGGATGGGGAAAGGCCGCCCGGCTCATACCCTGGAGAATGAACCGGATAGGATCCCCCTCCTGGGGCTGGCAGACCACGCAGTAGGTGTCATTGATGTGTCCCTGTCCGTAGCGCACGGCACCCAGCAGGGTTTCCGGGAAATCGTAGGCGCTCAGAACTTTCTGAAGAATCGGATCCTGATAACCTTGGGTAACATTTTCCATTGCTGCTTCCTCCTTATGTTTTCCACATTCTTTGAATTTCGC
>UQXG01000192.1 GCA_900544945.1 uncultured Eubacteriales bacterium
TTTTGTGTTGCCTGATCTTTACGGTCCCGGCTTACGCCCAGAGCAATGAGCCGCAGCCCGAGGCCACTCCCGCCCCGGTGGAAACCGAGGCGGAGCCGGAAACCCAGAACCCCTTTACCCCGGATGGAACGGGAACGGTGGTGGACAACGCCACCGACGAGGACGGCAAAGAGTTCTACACCATTACCACCGCAGACGAGAGTTTTCTATCTGGTGATCGACAAGCAGAAAACCAGCGAAAACGTCTATTTCCTCAACGCTGTAACTGTGGATGACCTTCTGCCTCTTGCCGAACAGGGCGAGGAACCAGCCGAGGAAGTGACCCCCGAACCGGAGCCGGAGCCCACCGAACCCGTGGAGGAAGTGACCGAGCCGGAACCCGAACCCGAGGCCGAAAAAACAGACAGCCCATTTCTTTCGCTGCTCCTGATCGGGGCGGTGGTGCTGATCGGCGGCGGTGCCGGTTATTACTTCAAGATTTACAAGCCGAAGCACGAAGCGCCGGACTTGGAGGACGACTACTGCGAATATGAGGACGAAGGGCCGGAGGAAATCGCAGAGGAACCCGAGGATGACGATACCCCTCCGTGGGACGAGGACACGGAAGAACAGGAGGCCCGCCAGTGAATTTTACCAACAGCCCCTTTGAGCGAATGATGAAGGAAGTGCCGTGGCCGGGCCGGGGCAGCGATGACCCTTGTACCGGATGCCGCTACTACAAGGAGTGCAAAGGCAGGAAAAAACAGTGCCGGAAGAAATTCCGGGCGCTGATCGTGGAGCCCCGCCCTTCGGGCCATCGTGGCCCGAAGTCCTGAATGGACGCCCGGGAGCTGACCCGTGACGAGAAGAAGAAAATCCGTTCCCTTGTCACGGGGATGTGCGCCAACTATGACCGGGAAACGGGCCTGTGCCTGCCGCTGGACTGTGGCTGCTATATGCTGCACAAATGCTGGACGGGCGCTTACTGCCGGTATTTCCGGGAGGCCGTCTTGCCCCTCGACCCGGAGCTTCTTGCGGCGCTGACCGTGGAAGGCGGCTCCCCGGAGCTTCGGGCCTGTACGGTCTGCGGGCGGGCATTTTTACCCGAAGGCCGTCAAGCCTACTGTTCCGACGCCTGCAAGGCCGAAGGGAACCGCCGGAAAAGCCGGGAACGCATGAGGAAAATGCGGGAGAAAAGGCCGGGCGGCGGTTACGATTTGCCACCCCGAAAGGCTTGATATTCCGGGCTTTTTTGAGGGCGTTTCCGGGGCGGGAATACTGCAACCCATCCCGCCCCGGTTTACTCCCTCATTTCGTAACATACCACACTTCGAGCCATGTTGGCCCGAGGTACAGAAAGGAGGTATCTCTTGGAGATCGTACAAGGCTATGCCATTTTGAAAACAAC
Source organism: uncultured Eubacteriales bacterium (assembly GCA_900544945.1). GTDB lineage: Bacteria > Bacillota > Clostridia > Oscillospirales > Oscillospiraceae > Faecousia. The sequence continues at coordinate 1,388 of UQXG01000192.1, forward strand.
CACTTTTGACAGCGGACACGGCTTTGCGTTGGGGCATAATCCGGGAGCGCCGGACCCCTTTGTAACCTGGCAGTTTACCGAAGGCGAAAAGGGCCAGCGGGATTACTACTGGGGCCGCTATGGAAACAGCCTGGAATGGGCGCAGCGGGACTTTGATCGCCGGGTGGACGATTATCAGCACCTTTACCATGCAGCAGTCAAGCATACCGAGCTGGGACCGGATGGCGTTTACCGCTACTATTCCACCCAGCGCCCTGTGGACATAGGCACCTACCCGAAGCCCCCGGATAACCTTCCGCTTTCCATCGTCAACTACGATGACGACAGGCGGCGTCCTGTGGCAAATGGCAGGCTGATGGCATGGGGAGAACTGACCTATGCGAAGCCGCTGACCGAAAAACAGATGGAGGACTACGAGCTGAAACCCGCACCGGCCAATCCTGACCGGGTGCGCCCCTCCATCACCGCCCGGCTCAAGGATGGAGCCAGAGGGCAGGAACCCCCGAAGGAACCCAGCCAGAAGCGGAACCATAAAAACCATGAGGAACGATAAAGGAGGATTGCCATGCACGAAAAAGACAACTATTTGAAAACCGCCGAGCTCTCCACGGAGCAGAACTGCAACATGATCGACGGCGTACCCAATAACACGCCCATCCAGCCTGCGCCCCCGGAGCTGGACGCAAAACCGCTGGATAAAGTGAAGGAGCCCAAAGAGCGCAGAAAGGGCCGGGAGCTGGAACGCTGATGGAGAACCGCAAGCGGAATGTCCATCTGCACGTCATGGTGACGCCGGACGAGCTGGCGGCCATCCATGAACGGATGGCCGAAGCGGGCATTTCCAATGCCGGGGCTTATGTGCGGAAGATGGCTCTGAACGGGTATATCCTGCACGTTGACCTTGCGCCCATAAAAGAATTGATCTCTCTGCAAAGGCGCTGTTCCAACAATCTCAATCAGGTCGCCGTACACGCGCATACCTACGGCGTGTACCCGGAGGAAATCGACGGATTGAAGCGGGACTATGAAAAGCTGTGGG
>UQXG01000193.1 GCA_900544945.1 uncultured Eubacteriales bacterium
CGGAAGCCCCGGGCGCTGTCCGGCGGCCAGCGGCAGCGTGTGGCCATCGGTCGTGCCATGGTTCGGGATTCCAAGGTGTTTCTGATGGATGAGCCGCTGTCCAACCTGGACGCCAAGCTCCGCAATCAGATGCGTGCCGAAATCATTCTCCTGCGGGAAAAGATCAACACGACCTTTATCTATGTAACCCATGACCAGACCGAGGCCATGACGCTCGGCGACCGGATCGTCATCATGAAGGACGGCTTCATCCAGCAGGTCGGCACCCCCACGGAGGTATTTGAGCATCCCGTGAATCTGTTCGTGGCGGGCTTCATCGGCGCGCCCCAGATGAACACCTTCCGCACGGAGCTGGTGCGGGAGAACGGCAAGTACTATGTGACGCCTCTCGGAAGCCGGATTCAGGTGGACGGTGAGACCGGTGAAAATCTGGCGGCAAAGGCGGTGGACGGCCGCAGTGTGGTTCTGGGCGTCCGTCCGGAGCACATCACCCTGTCCCAGCCGGGCCCCCATGCGATTCCCTGTACCATTCTCGTAAATGAAATGATGGGCAGCGAGCTGCACATTCACGCGAAGACGGAGGACGGCGCCCAGCTGGTGGTTCGGGTACCCACCCTCGGCCTGCGCAGACAGGAGCGGGCGGAGCTGGTCAATGGCGCAAAGATCCATGTGAGCTTCCCCGGCGAAGTCATGCACCTGTTCGATCCCGAAACCGAGCGGAATCTGATCTACGGATAAGGCCTCACGGGTAAGCACCGCACCCCAAAACTGCGCAAAAGAAAGCATACATGTTTAATCTCCCCCGGCTGTACCGAAAAAATCGGCGCAGCCGGGGGAGATTTGCGGTGACGATGGTATCCGGAGCGGTTTTGGATGGCGATGGCGGTCAGGGAGCGGCGGAGCCGAGGATCAGGGAGGTCTGGGGGGCAAGGCTCAGGACGGTGCCTTCCAGAGACGCTTCGCCCATGCCGATGACCTCCAGAATGGAGCGGCAGGGAATGTCCGTATCGGCAAGATCTACCGTAAAGGGAATGTCCGTGCTGATGTTGTGAAGAATACACAGGGTGCTTCCCTCGTATTCCACGAGAAAGCCGCCGCACTTGGCGCTGCCAAGATTCACCTGTGTATAGGTGCCCCGGGGAATTGCCGGGTAGCGGTTTCTCAGAGAGATCAGGCGGCAGTAGTAGCGCAGCAGGCTCCCCTCCTGTGCCAGCTGAGACTCTACGGTTCCGTTGGTCTGCTTGGAAGATGGATAGGTGCTGCCCTCCGGATCCCGGGGACTGCTGTCGTCTCCCCAGAGCATGGCAAGCCGCCGGTTGGCATCGGTATTGGCGGAACCTCGGACGCCCTTCATGCCGATCTCTTCCCCGTAGTACAGGAACGGCGAGCCGCTGCACAGCAGATAGAGATTGGCGGCCATCTGGGGAAAGTGGTTCGCCAGCATCAGATACCCGGCAGAGCGATCCATGTCGTGGTTGGAAAGGAAGCAGACCATCATGCCGCCGGGGTTCGCCTGAGAAATCTTGTCCTGAAAAGCGCACATGTAGCCCGTGAACCGGTTGATGTCCTGATCCTTGGCAGCGGAGGCAATGACGCCCTCGGCCTGGGCGGCGGAGAAATTGAAGCAGTTCATGGCCGGATAGTAGGCAAGGATCTCCGACTCGCCGGACCAGCACTCGCCCACAAGATAGACCTCCGGCTTCACGGCTCGGAGCTGGTCGGTGTACCACTTCCAGAACGCCGCGCTTCGGCCGGTTTCTCCATAGTAAAGATACTTGACGGCGTCAAAGCGGAATCCGTCCACGCCCAGCTCCAGATAGTACTTTGCCACGTTCAGCATTTCCTCCCGGACGGCGGGATTGTCATAGTTCAGCTCCGGCATGTCCGGGGAGAAGTTGCACTCGTAATATTCGTCCGCCGTTCCGGGAATCTTTTCGCAGGTGATCCCGGCCGGAAGCGTCTGGCCGGTGTACCAGCTGTAGTAATCGTAGTAGGGATCGTCGGGATTGGCGTCGGCGTGGGACTGGCAGAAGGACTGAAACCATTCGTGGTTCCGGGCAGTGTGGTTGATGACAAGATCGACAATCACCTTCACATTCCGGCCATGGCAGGCGTCGAGAAGCACCCGGAGATCGTCCTCGGTGCCGAAGTCCGAGTCGATCCGGTAGTAATCCGTTGCGTCGTATTTGTGATAAGAGGGGCTGGCGAAAATCGGCGTCAGCCACAGCCCCTGTACCCCGAGACTGGTATCCGACAGGAGATTCCCGTCGTTCAGATAGTCCAGGTGCCGGAGAATCCCGTTCAGGTCTCCCGTTCCATCCCCGTCGGAGTCGGCAAAGGAGCCGACAAAAATCTCATAGAACACCCGGTAGTTGTCGTCCGTTTTGTCGGCCTCCGTGGGCACGGTCTCCGCCGGAGAGGC
>UQXG01000194.1 GCA_900544945.1 uncultured Eubacteriales bacterium
TATTAAGAAATAGTATTATGACCAGGTACCAGTTGCAAACCATGGGAAAAGGTGATACAATAAGTAAAACTATGTACAAAAAGGAACGAGAAAAATGGAAGCAACATTTGAAAGCCTGGGTCTGAGCCAGGCAATGCTGAAAGCCCTGGAAGCCAAGGGCTACGGCTATCCCACCACCATCCAGGCCGAGGCCATCCCGCACTTTATGCAGTGGAAGGACGTCATCGCCAAGGCCCCCACCGGCACCGGCAAGACTTTCGCCTTCGGCATTCCTATGATTGAGCACATCGACACGGGCAGTGAAGGCGTGCAGGGCCTGATCCTGGCGCCTACCCGGGAACTGGCCATCCAGATCGGCGATGAGCTGCGGGGCTTACTCACCTACTACCAGGGCATCCGGGTGGCGGTGCTCTACGGCGGCGCTGGCATCGGCGGTCAGATCAAGCAGTTGGAGCGCAAGCCCCAGATTGTGGTGGCCACCCCCGGCCGATTGATGGATCACTACAACCGGAAAACCATCCGCTTGGATAAAATTCAGACCGTGGTGCTGGACGAGGCCGACCGGATGCTGGACATGGGCTTTTTCAAGGACGTGACCCGGATTCTGGATAAGATCAAGAACCGCCGGAACCTGGGACTGTTTTCCGCTACCATTTCCCAGGAGGTCATGACCGTGTCCTGGATGTACCAGCGGGACGAGGTGGAGATCACCGTAGAGCCCAAGCAGGAGGATCGTCCGGACATCGACCAGTACAGCCTCAGCTGCACCCCCCTGGAAAAGGCGGAGACCACTCTGCGGCTCATCCGCAGTCAGGGCTATGAGCGGGTGATGATTTTCTGCAACACCAAGCATATGTGCCAACGGGTCAGCGACGAATTCCAACGGGCAGGCCTGGACTGTGACTGCATCCACGGCGACATCCGCCAGAGCCAGCGGGAGAAGACCATGCAGCGTTACCGGGAGGGAAAGCTGCCCATTCTGATTGCCACGGACGTGGCCTCCCGGGGCATTGACGTGGAGGACGTGGACTGCGTTATCAACTACGACATTCCGGAGGAAAACGAGTATTACGTCCACCGGATCGGCCGTACCGGCAGAGCCCGGCGGAAGGGCGTGGCCTGGAGCCTGGTGAGCAATTTCCCGGAGCAGGCTCGGCTGGACGATATCTGCAAATACTGCCAGTTTACCGTGAGGCCCATGGTGCTGGATGCCGAGGGCAATTTGTCCGAGGCGGAAGTGAAGGTACCGGCTGCCCCTTCCTCCCGGAGGAGACTGCGTTGAACGACCGGGAGCGGGGGTTCCTGCTGCTGACAAGTCACCTGGGCGACCCGGAGCGGAAGGTGCTCACCGCCGCCCAGCTTCGGGCGCTGGCTCTTCGGGTGCGGGAGCGGAAGCCGGAGGCGGAAGGCCGGGAGCTGACCGAGAAAGACCTGACAGAATTGGATTATCCCGAGGAAGCCGCCCGGCAGATCGTTACCCTTCTGAGTCAGGAATCGCTGCTGGACGATTATCTTGCCCGGGGAGAGGCCTTGGGCTGCGTACCGCTGACCCGGGTAAGCCCCGGATATCCGCTCCTTCTGCGTCAGCGGCTGGGTCTGGACAGCCCCGGCTGTCTGTGGGCAAAAGGCGACCTGTCCATTCTGGATACCCCGACCCTTTCCCTGGTGGGCAGCCGGGAGCTGCGTGAGCCGAACCGAGCCTTTGCCCGGCGGGTAGGGGAGCTTGCGGCGGAGCGGGGGATTACCCTGGTCTCCGGCAACGCCAGAGGCGCCGATCGGGAGGCTCAGGATGCCTGCCGGAAGGCGGGCGGACGGGTCATCAGCATTGTGGCGGATTCCCTGGACAAATATCCGGGAAGGAACCGGCTTTTCCTCAGCGAGGAGGACTTTGACGAGCCTTTCTCCGCTCAGCGGGCTTTGAGCCGGAACCGATGTATTCACGCCCTGGGCGCCATGGTGCTTGTAGCGCAGGCCGATTTGCACAAGGGCGGCACCTGGAGCGGCACGGTGAAGAATCTGCGTTTCGGCTGGAGCCCGGTGGTGTGCTTTGACGACGGCAGCCAGGCCTGCCGGGAGCTTCAGCAGATGGGTGCTTATACCCTGAAAACCACAGATCTGGAAAGCTATCTGCAAAAGTCCTGAGCAAACGCTTGGGACTTTTTACATAGCAAGGATTCCCTCCGGTCACGATCCGTATCCCCTGCCTTCCCTTGGGGGAAGGTGGCTCGCGCATCTCCCGCAAGCGCGAGACGGATGAGGGCAAAAAGCTCAGTGTGAAAACCTGCGCATATGCACATACCCTCCATAAATGTTTCGGCTCAGATCCCTCCGGAGGCAATTTTCTTGTCCCGGCAAGAAAATTGATAAGAAGCC
>UQXG01000195.1 GCA_900544945.1 uncultured Eubacteriales bacterium
CATGCCCTTCGGGCAATTAAAATCTTTTCTAAAGATTTTAATTGGAGTTCAGTATGGGTGGGGTTAACGGACGTACTCGATGACCACCCGGCGGTTAGGCTCCACACCGGTGGAATGGGTGGTGATGTTCTCCATGTCCTGAAGGGCGGCGTGAATCACATGCCGCTCGTAGGCGTTCATAGGCTCCAGGGTGGTACGGCGGCGAGCCTTCAGCACCTGCTGAGCCTTCTTCCGGGCGTAGCGGCGAAGGCTGTCCTCCCGCTTCTCCCGGTAGCTCTCGGCATCAACGTTCACCCGGATATGACCGTCCACATCCCGGTTCACGGTGTAGTTGGTCAGATGCTGAATGGCATCCAGGGTGTCGCCCCGGCGGCCAATCAGGTAGCCCAGATCCTCGCCGGTCAGATCGACCTTATAGGTATTGCCGTCCACCTTCCAGCAGTGGGGCACGGCCTTGGAGCCCATGTGCTCCAGCAGACCCTGAATGAACTGCTCAATCTTTTCCTCGGTAGAGCCGGGCTCCGCGGGAGCATACTCCTTGGGAGGCTCGACCTTCCGCTCGGGACGGGGCTCCCGGGGAGCCTTGGGGGCGTCGAATTTCCGCTCGGGACGGGGGGCTCTGGGAGGCTTGGGTGCGGCGGGCTTGTCCTGACGGGGCGGCTCGGCAGCGGGGGCAGCAGGCTTGGGAGCCTCGGCCTTAGGAGCCTCCGGCTTGGGGGGCTGGGGCTTTGCCGTGTCGGGCAGAGCGGTGGCCTTGGGCTTGGAGCGGGAGGCGCTGCCCAGGGCACTCTTGGGCTTCTCAGGCACCTTTTCCTCAACGGGATCGGGCACTTCATAAGAAAGCTGAACCTTGGCGGGCTGAGCGCCGAAGCCCAGGAAGCCGGACTTGGCCTGCTGGAGCACCATGACGGAAACACTGTCCCGATCCAGGCCCAGCTGATTCAGAGCGGCCTCAACGGCCAGGTCGATGGTCTTACCGGTGGATACGATGGTCTTTTCCATAGTTTATTCCTCCGTTGCGCTGTAGCGGTTGGGGTCATAGTTCCGACCCTTGCAGTAGGGGCGGCTGGGAATGCCGGACATGCAGTCGGAAGCGTCCTCCTCCTGGATGACAATGCCCTTCTTTGCGGCATACTCCCGGGCAGCCTCGGCCTTTGCCGCCTGCTCCTGATCCCGCTGCTGCTTTTGCAGCTTCTTCTTGCTGGTATTGGCGGTGATGCCGTCGGGGTTGGCAGCCCGGCGCTCGGCACGGATGCGCTCCTTCTCGGCCTCAATACGCTCCTGCTCCAACGCCTTCTGGAGCCGGACGGCATCCTCGGCGTCGTAGATTTTGCGGTAGTGATTGGTCATGATGGGATCGGTAATCATGCGGAACACACCGCCGATGAACCAGTACAGGGACAGACCGGCGGACAGGGTGAAGCCGATCCACAAAGACATGAGCGGCATCATCCACATCATGGTCTGGCTGGTCTGAGCTGCCTGGGAATTCTTGGCGGTTTCCTCATCCTGGATGCCCTTGTCGTTGGTGATGACGGAATTGTTGGTCTTCTGGCTGATCCACATCTGGAGCACCTGAGAGCCGGCGGACAGGCAGGGAATCAGGAAAGCACCAACGTGAGCCCAGTCCCAGACCCAGGTGGCACTGAAAATGTTGAACTGGGGGATGGCACCCAGGTTGATGCCCAGGAAGTTGAAGTTCATGCCCAGAAGCGTGGCTTCACTGATGCCGGGAATGGCAGCTCTGAGCTGGTCGGCGTACAGGTGAATGGCCTGGGCGGCGGAAACCTGGTCATAGTAGCTGTTCTTGCTGAAAATCTCCGGAGCCAACTCCTTCATGACCCGGATGATCTCGGAAACATGCTCCGGGGTCTCCATCAGAATGTAGGTCAGGGGTTGACGGATGACGGAGTACAGAGGAATCAGAATCAGCATGGGGATGAAGCTCCACAGGCAGCCGCCGGTCATGGAGACACCCTGCTCCTGATAGAGCTTCTGGGTCAGCTCCTGCTGCTTCTGGGGGTCGTTGGCGTAGCGGCGCTGGATATCCTGAATCTGAGGGGTCAGACGGGACATGCCCATCATGCCCTTCTTGGCCTTGGCGTTGATGGGGGTCAAAATGGCCTGCACCGCCAGGGCAAAGATAATCAGGGCGGCACCGTAGTTATCCGTAAAGTGGTACAGCTGAGCCAGCAGCCAGCCGAAGGGGACGGTGACAATGTCACTGAGGTTGAATGCGAGAATCATTGGCTTTCCTCCTTATACGAGTTTTTAATAAAACGCTTAAAAGCGTTTTATTAGGCCGCAGGATTG
>UQXG01000196.1 GCA_900544945.1 uncultured Eubacteriales bacterium
GCTCTTGCCGATTTAATCAGAGCTTCCCTTGGATAACGGATTTCCGGTTATCCGAAGGTTTTGGAGGTGTCCTATGTCCTCGACTGCCTTGAAGCTCCTGGCTCTGGGGCTGATGCTCATCGATCATATCTACGAATTTCTCCCGGGAATGCCTGTGATACTCACAATTCTCGGCAGAATCAGCGCGCCTCTGTTCTTCTTCTGCACGGCCTGGGGCTTCCACCACACCCGCAGCCGGGAAACCTACCTTCTGCGCCTATATGACTGCTCGGTGCTTATGGGAATTCTGGACTGCGTCCTGAACCAAAGTGTGGCGGAACCTGTGCGTCAGTGTAAGAACAACATCTTCGGCACCCTTTTCCTGGTGTGCCTGTTCCTCTATCTCTGGGAAAAATGGCAGGAGCCGAAGAAAAAGGTTCTGGCGGTGGCAGCGTTTCTCGCCATCAACGAGCTTGCGCAGCTGCTGTGCACCGGCCTGCTGGCATCACCGCTGGGCCCTGCCCTGAATGGGGGGCTAGGCATCAGCCGCCGGAATTTTCTGTTGATTCTCCGGGGCTTTCTGCCTAACTATTATAGCTGTGAGGGCGGCCTGTGGACGGTTGCCATGGGTCTGGTGCTGGCCTTCTGCAAGGATAGCCCCAAGCGCCTTGCTCTGGGCTTCGGAGGCTACTGCCTGGTGTATTTTCTTTACACCCTGCGAAATGGCTGTCTCCTGGGGCAGACCCAGTGGCTTTCCTACCTCTTCACGGACAGCATCCAGTGGCTGCAAATTCTGGCTCTGCCGTTTATGCTCCGCTACAACGGCAGCCGGGGCAGGGGAATGAAGTACCTGTTCTATGTCTTTTACCCTGTCCATATCGCAATTCTTTTCTGGCTGGGCAATGCCATTGCCGGAAAATTGTGATTTTTTCGCTGTCTGGGAAAATGACTACGAATCCGAACCATTTGTGTCGGTTTTTCGGACAGTTTAGATATTGTTTTATTGATTAAAGAATGATACTATAATCATAGAGTATCTGTCTGCAAAGCGCGGACAAATGATAGGAGCCTGTTTATGAAGTATATTGTAGTGCTGGGCGACGGCATGGCCGACGAACCCCTGGCAGCGCTGGGCGGCAAAACCCCTCTGGAATACGCCAAGACCCCTGCCATGGATGCCCTGGCCTCCGGCGGGGAAATGGGTATGGTGCAAAATGTACCCCAGGGTATGCACCCGGGCAGCGAGGTAGCCAATCTGTCCGTCATGGGTTACGACCCGAAAACCTGTTTTACCGGGCGATCACCCCTGGAAGCTTTGAGCGTGGGTGTGAAGATGGAGCCGGACGATATCATTTTCCGCTGCAATGTGGTGACTCTGACAGAAGAGGAGCCCTATGCCGAAAAGCGGATTCTTGACCATTCTTCCGGGGAAATTTCCACCGAGGAAGCGGACGCTTTGATGGAGGCCATCCGGCAAAACTTCAATGACGATACCTTCCAGTTCTACACAGGTACCAGCTACCGGCATATCATGGTCTGGAAGCACGGGCATCTGGCGAAATTGGAGCCGCCCCATGACCATCTGACCCAGGTCATCGGCCCCTTCCTGCCGGAGGATCCGGTGCTGCGCGGCTTCATGGAGCGCAGCTACGAGATTCTCAACAACCATCCCGTGAATCTGAAGCGGGCGGCGGAGGGCAAGCGGAAGGCCAATTCCCTCTGGTACTGGGGCGCGGGCACCAAGCCCAGCCTTCCCGGCTTTACCGAGAAAACCGGCCTGAAGGGCGCCATGATTTCCGCCGTTGACCTGCTCAAGGGCATTGCGGTGGGAGCCGGAATGCAGGTTTACCAGGTGCCCGGGGCCACCGGTTCTCTGGACACCAACTGGGAGGGCAAGGCCCAGGCGGCCATTGACGCCCTTTTGAAGGACGGCTGCGATTTTGCCTATATCCACCTGGAGGCCCCGGACGAAATGGGTCACCAGGGCCTGGTGAAGGAAAAGGTGCAGTCCATTGAGTACCTGGACAGCCGGGTCATTGCCCCCATCTGCCATGCCATGGAGCAGGCAGGGGAGGACTACCGGATTCTGGTGCTGCCGGATCACCCCACCCCCATTCGCATCCGCACCCATTCTTCTGACCCGGTGCCCTATGTGCTCTACGACAGCACCCGTCAGGAGAAAAAGCGCGCCCACTATACCGAGGCAGAGGCTCAGGCTACGGGAATTTTCTATCCCCAGGGCTATGTACTGCTTGACAAGCTTTTGAAGAAATAATACTATTTCTTCAAAATGATTTCATCATTTTGTTCTGCCGTTTCACGGCAGA
>UQXG01000197.1 GCA_900544945.1 uncultured Eubacteriales bacterium
CCGCCCCTACATTCCGTTTTAGAAACACATGTCATTGCGAACCAGTCCGCAGACTGGTGTGGCAATCCGTCCCCTTAAGAATCATGGATTGCCCTGCCGGTGTACGCACCGGTTTTCTTTGACAATGAAACCCTATTTTTCGAGGTGAATATCTGTGGCTGAAAATAAACGTGATTACTATGAGGTACTGGGCGTGGACAAAAGCGCCAGTGCCGATGATATAAAGAAGGCCTACCGGAAGCTGGCCATGAAATACCATCCCGACCGGAACCCCGGGGACAAAACCGCCGAGGAGAAGTTCAAGGAGGTCGGCGAAGCCTACGAGGTGCTCTCCGACGCGGACAAGAAGGCCAAGTACGACCAGTTTGGCTTTGCGGGCGTTGACCCCAACTTCGGTGCCGGTGCCGGTGCCGGCGGCTACGGCGGCGGCTTCGGCGGCTTCGGAGATTTCGGCGACTTAGGCGACATCTTCGGCGAATTCTTCGGCGGCGGCGGTGGCAGAACCCGTGCCAGCACCCAGAACGCCCCCCGCCGGGGCGAAAATGTAGGTGCCCGGCTGGAGCTGACCTTCGAGGAGGCCGCCTTCGGCTGTGAAAAAGAAGTGGCTACCCCCAGAATCGAAAACTGCCCCGCCTGTCATGGCTCCGGCTCTGCCGACGGCGTGATTGAGACCTGCTCCCAGTGCCACGGCACCGGTCAGGTGCGGACGGTACAGAATTTCATGGGCATGCAGATGCAGTCCTCCACCACCTGTCCAGCCTGCAACGGTCGGGGCAAGATCATCAAGACCCCCTGCACCACCTGTAAGGGCAAGGGCAAGGTTCGCCGCACCAATCGGGTGAAGGTGAAGATTCCCGCCGGTGTGGACGCCGGACAGAGCGTCCGTGTCCGGGGCGAAGGCTGCGTCGGTGCCAACGGCGGCCCCAACGGCGATCTGCTGGTGGAGATTCTCATCCGGCGACATCCCATCTTCAGCCGTCAGGGCACGGATGTGCTGTGTGAGGTGCCTATCAGCTTCACCCAGGCGGCACTGGGCGCTACCATTCAGGTGCCTACTCTGGACGGCAAGGTGGACTTTGACCTGCCTGAGGGTACTCAGACCGGCCGGGAGTTCATCCTCCGGGAGAAGGGCATTCCCGAGGTGGGCAATTCCCGCCGCCGGGGCAACGAGCGCTTCACCGTGGTAGTGGAGACCCCCACCCATCTGACCGGGGAGCAGAAGGAGCTGTTGCGCAAGCTGGACGGCACCATCGAAGTGTCCCCCAAAAGGAAAAAGTTCATCGACAATCTGAAGAATTTTTTTGAGTAAAAATTGCGAACCGGTACTTGTTGCCGGTTCGCTTTTTTGCTATACTGGAGAAAAAACCACCGAAAGAAACTGTAGGGGCGGCCACTGGCCGCACTCAACGTGTCAAAAAAGTCCGAAGAATACGTTGTCATTCCGAACCAGTCCGCAGACTGGTGTGGGAATCCCCCGGTTAGACGTAAAGTCTTCTGGTTTAGAAACGAAAATGTCTGAATATCAGGGGGATTGCCACGCCAGTGTGAGCACTGGCTCGCAATGACATGGTTTTTCAACAGTCTGTGGGCGGCCAATGACCGCCCCTACATATTTCAATTGAAACATGCGGGAGGAACCGAGTATGAAACGAGCGGATTATATCAGCTGGGACGAGTATTTCATGGGCATTGCCATGCTGGCGGCCAAACGAAGCAAGGATCCCAACACCCAGGTAGGCGCCTGCATCGTCTCCCCGGACAACATCATCATTTCCACCGGCTACAACGGTATGCCCAAGGGCTGCTCCGACGACGAATATCCCTGGGATCGGGAGGGCAGCGCCACCAAGTACCCCTACGTTGTCCACGCGGAGCTGAACGCGGTGCTCAACGCCAACGGCCGGGATCTGCGGGGAAGTCGCCTGTATGTGGCGCTGTTTCCCTGCAACGAGTGCGCCAAGGCCATTATCCAGAGCGGCGTGAAGGAAGTATATTATCTTTCCGACAAGTACGCCGATTCTCTTTCTACCCTGGCATCCAAGCGGATGATGGACTCTGCCGGAGTCAAATACATTCAGCTGCGCACCCGGCTCAAGGAGATCGTCCTGGATTTCATCCCGGAGGAGGAAAAACAGGCAGGACAGGGCTGATATGGCGTAATGCGCCCCCATTTGCGCGCACTGACGGGAACCATCGAAAAACGCACTGGTGCGGGAGCACCCCCGGCTCCCTTGTGTAAAGG
>UQXG01000198.1 GCA_900544945.1 uncultured Eubacteriales bacterium
CCTCCGTAAACAGCACCTTTGGAACACGGTAAAATGTAAATAGCTCTGATTCATGCTCGTAGAAATAATCCATATCGTTCCTCCTTGCCCGTTGGGGCATAAAAATAGCGGAGGCAGGCATTTGACCTGTCTCCGCTTGCGTTGATTTTTTGCTTTTGTTTCCTTCTTGGGGCGTTATTTGGACTCTCGCAGGATCTCAAGCGCGGCGCTTTTGATGTTGTTCATCGCACCTACCCACGCCATTTGATCCCGCGCCTTCAAGTCCTCGTTGATGCCCTGTGCTTCCGCCATTTGGCGTATGATGGTTTCCAGCAGCTTGTCCTCTGTGGTGTCCGGCTCCGGCGGCAAAAGGCAGGGATAATACTGCTCGCCCCGCAGCTCGTAGTAAAGACCGTTCTCAAAAATGATCGGCGGCAATGGCGGTAAATTCTGCTCCATAATCCTCGCTCCTTTCTGCCGTCATTGTACGGAAAAGTGCCGTATAGCGCCAGTATGCGAAAATCATCGCTCTCCCCTGCCCTTCGCGCGGTAACGGGCCTCCAGCAGCTTGATGATCTCCCGCTCCATCTGCTGCGCGGAATAATTGCGCGGGAAATACTTCCGCAGGGTGTCGGAGGTGAAAGTCACTTTGTCGAGATCACTTTTCTTTTCCTCACCCATGATGACACGCATCATATCGAGGGTCAGATGTCCCTCCTGACTGTATTTCTTGAGCCGCTGGGCCTGGGAGAGAGAGGGGGTAGCCTGTTCGCTGTCCATCGCGTCCAGCAAATCCCGCTGTTCTTCTTTTTTGAGAAAGGACAGCTCATAAGCCGGATTGAGGGCGATTTTCTTTTCATCGACCATATCCAGCAGTTCGGGAATCAGCTCCGTCAGGCGGATATAGCGCTGCACCTGGTTCCTACTCGAACCAGCCTGCTGCGCCAACAATTCATCTGCACGCAACTTCGTCCCAAGTTGGGACGAAGTTAAGTCCCCCCGTGCGCCTTGGTGTTTCATAGCCTCCAGCTTCATCTTGTAAGCAAAGGCCCTTTCGCTGGGGAGCAGGCTTTCACGTTGTAAGTTGCTGTCCACCATGATGATAGTGGCAGCATCATCGTCCAGGTCTCGGACAATGACAGGCATGGTTTCTTTCTCGGCCAGCTCACTTGCCCGGTGCCGCCTGTGACCGGCAACCAGCTCATAGCCGCCCTCCGGGTCCGGGCGGGCAATCGCCGGAACCAGAACACCATACTGCCGAACACTGTCGGCGGTCTCCATCATGGCCTCGTCATCCTTGACTTTGAAGGGATGGTTCTTGAAAGGATGCAGCTCAGACAGCGGGATTTCCCGTACTTTTTCCAGCTTGGCATCCTGGCGGCTTTCCTCGGTGGAAAACAAGTCATCGTATGGAGCCAGCTCTACTTTTTTCGCGCTGCTTTTCAAGTTTTATCACCTCCTTGGTCAGATTCTTATAGCCCTCGGCCACCTTGCCATTAGGGTCATGGGCAAAAATGCTTTTGCCCTCGGCGCTAATTTCCTTTGCCCGGACAGAATGGGGAATCTCGGTGCCGAACACCTTGATTTTGCTGCCATAGGTCTCCCGCAGCAGGGCGGCAATCTCCTTGGCGAAGTTGGTGCGGTTGTCCACCATCGTCAGCAATATGCCGTCGATCTGGAGCTTGGGGTTGATCTGCCGCTTCACCTTGTTTACGGTCTGGAGCAGCTGTTCCAGGCCCTTGGCGGGCAGATACTCCGCCTGAACGGGGATTATGACCCTGTTGGCGGCGGCCAGGGCGTTGACCGTGAGCATACCCAGGGATGGCTGGCAGTCAATCAGGATATGGGAATACTGTCCCTTGAGCGTGTCCAGATACTGCCGCAGGATGGTCTCACGGCTCATGGCATTCACCAGGGAGACCTCCATACCGGAGAGCTGGATGTCGGCGGGCATCAGGTCAACGCCCTCCGGGTGGTGCAGGATACCCTCGCCGGGGCGCAGCGGCTCGTCCATCAGGATACGGCCCATCGCGTCGGACAGGGTAAAGGGCAGCTTGTCCGGCTGGGGGTGGCTCAGGCTGATGGTCAGGCTGCCTTGCGGGTCCCCGTCGATCAGCAGCACTTTCTTTCCGGCCTGCGCCAGCCCAATCCCCAGGTTCGCGCAGGTGGTTGTCTTGCCAACGCCGCCTTTCTGGTTGGCGATGGCGATGATTTGCG
>UQXG01000199.1 GCA_900544945.1 uncultured Eubacteriales bacterium
GTACGGGCTGTGTCCACACCGCCCCCGGCTTCGGTGCCGACGACTACCAGACCTGTATGCGCTACGGCATGGAGCTGGTGGTTCCCGTGGACGACTACGGCCGCCACACCGACTATGCCGGCAAGTACGCGGGCATGAAGACCGAGGAGAGTAACCCCGTGATTCTGGAGGATATGCGCCAGTCCGGCGTGCTGTTTGCCTCCGAGGAAATCGTCCACTCCTACCCTCACCATGACCGGTGCAAGAAGCCTGTCATTTTCCGGGCCACTCCCCAGTGGTTCTGCTCCGTGGAATCCTTCAAGGACCAGGCCATCAAGGCCATTGAGAACGTCCAGTGGTACCCTGCCTGGGGTCAGGAGCGGATGACCAGCATGATCCGGGAGCGAGCCGACTGGTGCATCTCCCGTCAGCGCCGGTGGGGTCTGCCCATCCCCGTGTTCTACTGCAAGAGCTGCGGCAAGCCCGTATCCACGGAAGAGTCCATCATGAAGCTGTCCAAACTCTTTGACGAGTACGGCTCCAATATCTGGTTCGAGAAGGACGCCATGGAGCTGGCTCCTGAGGGCTTCACCTGCCCCCACTGCGGCGGCAAGGACTTTACCAAGGAGAAGGATACCCTGGACTGCTGGTTTGACTCCGGCTCCACCCACTACGCCTCCCTGATGCACCGCACCCCTGAGCTGTGGCCTGCGGACGTGTATCTGGAGGGTGCCGATCAGTACCGTGGTTGGTTCCAGTCCAGCCTTCTGACCTCCGTAGGTGCTCTTGACCAGGGTGCGCCCTTCCGTCAGGTGCTGACCCACGGCTGGACGGTAGACGGCCAGGGTCGGGCCATGCACAAGTCCCTGGGCAACGGCGTTGACCCCGCCGACCTAATCAAGGAATTCGGCGCGGACATCGTCCGTCTGTGGGCGGCTTCCTCCGACTATCACGCGGACGTGCGCTGCTCCAAGGAGATCTTCAAGCAGATCGCCCAGAACTATCTGAAATTCCGGAACACCGCCCGGTACTGCCTGGGCAACCTGAACGAGTTTGACCCCAACAACCTGGTTCCCGCGGATCAGCTGGAGGAGCTGGATCGGTGGGCACTGACCAAGCTGGACGCGCTGGTGAAGGAATGCCGGAAGGCCTACAACGGCTATGAGTTCCACCTGGTTTCCCATGCCATCAACGACTTCTGCGTGGTGGAGCTGTCCAGCTTCTACCTGGATATTCTGAAGGACCGGCTGTACTGTGAGGAGAAGAACGGCCTGCGCCGCCGCTCCGCCCAGACCGCCCTGTTCCTGATTCTGGACGCCATGGCAAAGGTCTTCGCCCCCATTCTGGCCTTCACCTGCGACGAAATCTGGCAGTCCATGCCCCACCGGGACAGCGACGACGGCCGGAACGTACTGCTGAACCAGATGCCCGAGGACTTCTCCGTCTACGCTCTGGACGAGGCCGCCATGGCCAAGTGGGACACCGTCATGAAGCTCCGCCAGGACGTAAACGGCATCCTGGAGAAGGCCCGTGCCGACAAGCGCATCGGCAAGGCTCTGGAGGCTCACGTCACCCTGAAAACCGACGACGCTGAGCTCAAGGCCGCCTGCGAGGGCGTGAATCTGGCCGAGGTGTGCATTGTGTCCGCCTGCGACTGGAACGAGCCGGAGGAAGGCGCTGAGGTGGGCCAGGGTGTGAACTTCCCCGCTCTGACCATCGGTGTCAGCGAGGCCAAGGGCACCAAGTGCCCCCGCTGCTGGATGCACTCCACCAGTGCCAATGCCGAGGGCCTGTGCCCCCGCTGCGCCGCCGTCATTGCCAAGCTGGACGTAGAGCTGTAAGTCTTTTCTTGACCGTCCCCGGGGTTTTCCGGGGACGGTTTTTCTTCGGAATATTCGTCAGTAATGCTCTTTTCCTGTGAAAATCCCCCTTAAATGTTTCCTTTTCAAATATGCAAAAAAGTGCTTGACATTTCCATTTTCCGTGCTATAATAAGCGTGTTCGGTTCGAGACGCCGGTATAGCTCAGTTGGTAGAGCAACTGATTTGTAATCAGTAGGTCGGGGGTTCGAGTCCGTCTACCGGCTCCAAATCGAGCCCAAGTGCATATGGGGGAGTTCCCGAGTGGCCAAAGGGGACAGACTGTAAATCTGCTGCAAATTGCTTCGGTGGTTCGAATCCACCTCCGCCCATTTCTTTTTATTTATATCGCGGGG
>UQXG01000200.1 GCA_900544945.1 uncultured Eubacteriales bacterium
CAAAACAAGACCCCACCCACGGGCCGATCTGCCGGGGACGATGAAATAACACTTTTCTGTTTGGTATTCATGTCGTTCCTCCATGGTGGTCCGGGAGAGCAGAAACCCCACTCTCCCGGACCGAATGGTTTACGCGGTGATCTGCAGGACCTTCACAGCGTCCGGCTGGATGAGCTTGCCATTCAGAAACTCATAGGCCAGATAGCCGATCTGTCCAGCTTCAAAGAATTTCTCCTTCAGAACACGGACTGTCAGCAGCTCCCGCTCCACGATTCAGTAGAATGAGAAGTCCCCGAAGGCGATGGGCTTTGCCCCGGCCCCGGCAGAGGGCATGTGGTTGTCGATGTACACGGGCTTGCCGAGGATCATATCGTTGGCATGATTCCAGATCGGATTGCCGTCCTTATCCTTCAGTAGCCGGATGGCAAGAGCAGGGCAGAAAGTCAAGCAAGTGCAACAAAAACCTCGCGCGGAGTTTTCCAACCGAGGCACTTTCTCGGGCGGTCGTTCAAAAGATCAACGACCACGTCCAGCTGCGCCTGCGTCAGAGAGCGAAAATCATAGCCCTTCGGGAAGAAAAACCTCAGCAATCCGTTTGTGTTCTCGTTAGTGCCGCGCTGCCAGGGCTTGTGCGGCTCGGCGAAGTACACGGGCGCCCCGACATGCTCTTCAAGAAGACTGAATTCCGCGAACTCCGTGCCGTTGTCCAGTGAAATGCTTCGCACCGTATGGCCTGACAGCAGCTGCTGCATCACCTCGCGCGTCTCGGCGGCATTCCAGCTCGAGAGCTTTCCTGCCAGCAGGAAGCGCGACCGTCGATCCACCAGCGTCACGAGCAGGCCTTTCCCGACCCCGCCGTAGACTGTGTCACCCTCGAAGTCGCCCAGACGGGCACGCGCCTTGATCGCATCCGGCCAGTCCGGGATCAGCCGTGTGGGTCTGATTGCGGTGTTATGATGCACATAATTTCGGTTTTTGCCCCTGCGGCGCAGGTTTTCGCGTGCGGAAATGTCCGGGAATGTGCCGCGGCGGATGGCGCGGTAGATAGTCGAGGCGCTTAATATCTGACCGGGATTCTCCAACCTGAAGCGATTGGCGATCGCTTCGGGCGGCCACATATTGAGGAGCTTTTCGAGCGTGTAATCATACTGCGGAGTGCCGGCCTTTAAGGCCGTTCTGCGCTGATGCCTGCGGCGGCAGATCGTCAGGACCTGCGCGCGCCAGTGATGATAGCCCTTCGAGCTGCTGTTGCGTTTGATTTCGCGGCTGATCGTGGACGGATTGCGGCCGAGTCTACGAGCGATCTCACGTATGCCGAGGCCATCTTTTAAAAAATTGTGTAGACTAATGCGCTCATCATGTGTAAAATGTGTGTAGGACAACATGGTTCACTCCTTGTAAGTGTTTTTGTGGTGATTACATTTTACACAAGATTGGCCATGTTGTCTTTCTATTTTTAGGTGTTGCACTTCAGATGATAATCTATCGTCCTACCCCTCAGAGGCACTCCGGGCACTCATAGAGAGACAGGCGATGCTTGTTTGAGGGCCGGGAGATCGCTCGCATCACCGCCCCGCAGATGGGGCAATGGATGCGGTAGGCGCTGGCCTGCCGGGTGGTATGTTCCTCACGGGCGATCAGGCGATACCGCTTCGGGACCAGCTCCTCCAGATAGAGCGCGGCGGTCCCGGCGACCTTTTCCCGGTCCGGGGAGCAGAACAGTGGGGACTTGTCCAGTCCGGCCGTGTCCCGGTCGATCAGGGGATGGTAGAGTACATCCGTCATGCTCATGCCCTCACAGCCTTGACGGGCTTTCCGGCCGGATCGAAGAAGCGTCCGGCACAGAAGTCCAGCGCGTCCTGATACTCCGCGAAGACCACGCAGACGAAGTCATACTCTACCTTCCAGTAATCGTAGGCGGGATCGGTGCTGTGGGAGACCACGACGGGCATTCCTTTCCGCGTCTGAAACACGGCCTTGCATTCAAACTTCCCACGAGAGAAGTCCTTGGGATCGTAGGTGGACTTGCCACCATAGTTGATTTTGAATCTCATGATTTTCCTCCTGTAAATGTGTTTTATCCATAACCGGAGAAGCTGGGCACGAAAGCAGATTTATTCAGTAATGGCGGGACTCTGCTGCCCGTTTCATCCGGCCTGCTGTGATGTTGGTGTGGAGGTCGTGCTGGTC
>UQXG01000201.1 GCA_900544945.1 uncultured Eubacteriales bacterium
CTACCAAGCCTGCGGACATGGGCGACATCGACGAGATTTTCAGCATTTTCAAGCGGTAAGAACGTTGTTTCGCATCCCGACCCTCCGGGGTCGGGATGCTTTTTTGGAAGCTCTGATTCAATCGGCAAGAGCTGGCAGCGAGAGATTTTGTTTCCAGACAAGGTGCGAAAAATGAGGGAATACTGTATGTATTTTCCATTTTTCACACCGCAGTCTGGGAGCAAAAGATCCGTTGTCCAGCCGCAGACGATTGATTCAGAGTTTCCTTAGGAGAAATCATGGCAGCTTATGAAAACCTGGCGACAAGCTACGACCGCCTGACAAATGACGTAGACTACCGGGCTACGGTGGATTTCTACCGGGAAATCCTGAACCGGGAAGGGGTCAAACCCAGAACCGCCGTTGACCTGGCCTGCGGAACGGGCTCTGTGAGCGTGCTCCTGGCGCAGGCAGGGCTGGACGTTACCGGGGTGGATATGTCCGAAGAAATGCTCACCATGGCCCAGCAGAAGGCTCAGGACATGAAAAATCCTCCTCGGTTCGTCTGCCAGAGGCTGGAAAAACTGCGCCTGCCCCGAGCCGTCGATCTGGCGGTCTGCGCTCTGGACAGCCTGGATTACATTACAAACCCGGAAAACTGCGCCGAAGCCATTCGCCGGATTTACCGGGCGCTGAATCCCGGCGGCATTTTCATTTTCGATGTGAACACGCCGGAAAAGCTCCGGGCCATGGACGGGCAGGTGTTCCTGGACGAGGACGAGGACGTGTACTGCGTCTGGCGGGGAGAATTTGACAAGCAAGCCAACATCTGCTCCTATGGCATGGATCTGTTCCAGCGGCAGGGGAAGCTCTGGCGGCGTTCCTTTGAGGAGCACCGGGAGTACGCCTATTCCGAGCCTCAGCTCAGAGGCTACCTGAAGGCGGCGGGCTTTACAAATATTCAGGTCTACGGCGACCGGCGGTTCAGCGCTCCCCAGCCGGGGGAGCAGCGGATTTATTTCAAAGCGAGAAAGGGAAGAATCAAATGAAAGATTATCTGGTTCGAGGGATGAGCATGGATGGCTTTGTAAAGGCTGTAGCCATCCGTTCCACGGAATTGGTGAGACGGGGTGCCCAGATTCAGAAAACCACTCCGAACGCCACAGCGGCCTTCGGACGGGCTCTGACGGCAGCCTCTATGATGGGCAATATGCAGAAGGTGGAGGACGGCTCCATGACCCTGCAAATCCGGGGCGGCGGCCCCATCGGCACCATTACCGTGGTGTCCGACCCGGTGGGCAACGTCCGGGGCTGCGTAACGGAGCCTAACGTGCCCCTGGTGGAAAAATGCCCGGGGAAGCTGGACGTGGGGGCAACTGTCGGCAAGGACGGCACCATCACGGTAATCCGGGATTTGCAGCTGAAGGAGCCTTATGTGGGCTCTACGGAGCTGGTATCCGGGGAGATCGGCGACGATGTGACCGCCTATTTTGTCCAAAGCGAGCAGGTGCCTACGGCCTGTGCCCTGGGGGTGCTGGTTGATCGGGATCATACCGTGAAGACCGCCGGCGGATATCTGCTTCAGCTGCTGCCCGGTGCTCCGGAGGAGACCATCAGCGCCCTGGAGGAAGGAATCAAACGAGCCGGGGCAGTGACTCCTATGCTGGAGGCGGGCATGACTCCGGAGGACATTCTGGGTCAGGTATGCGGCAGTCTGGGGATGGTTTTCCTGGAGACCCAGGAGGTCAGCTATAAGTGCTACTGCTCCCGGGAGCGGGTGGAGCGTGCCCTCATCAGCCTGGGAAAGGCGGAGCTGACCCAGATCCGGGACGAGGGGAAGCCCTTCCCGGTGGAGTGCCAGTTCTGCGACACGGTCTACGAGTTTTCTCCGGAGGACGTGGCGAATCTTCTGAAAAAGATTTGATTTTTCAGAAAAAGGCGGGGGAAATACCCGAAAAACCCTTCGGAAAATATAGGGAAAAAATGTGAAAAAAGTGCTTGACAAAACGGCCTGTTTTATGTATAATAAACCACGTCGCTGAGGTGAGCGCACCGAAGCAACTTGGGAGCATAGCTCAGCTGGGAGAGCATCTGCCTTACAAGCAGGAGGTCACAGGTTCGAGCCCTGTTGTTCCCACCACCTTATTTGGCCCGGTGGTGCAGTCGGTTAGCACGCCAGCCTGTCACGCTGGAGGTCGACGG
>UQXG01000202.1 GCA_900544945.1 uncultured Eubacteriales bacterium
CTGAAAAAAAGGGGTAGCAGAATGAACGATACAATCCGCATTCAGGGCGCCAGAGAGAACAACCTGAAAAACGTGAATTTGACCATTCCCAGAGACAAGCTGGTGGTGTTTACCGGCCTTTCCGGTTCCGGAAAATCCAGCCTTGCCTTTGATACTATCTATGCCGAAGGCCAGCGTCGGTATGTGGAGAGCCTGAGCTCCTACGCCCGGCAGTTCCTGGGTCAGATGGATAAGCCGGATGTGGATTCCATTGACGGTTTGTCCCCGGCCATTTCCATTGACCAGAAGACCACCTCCAAGAATCCCCGCTCCACCGTGGGCACAGTGACGGAAATCTACGATTATCTGCGTCTATTATGGGCTCGGGTTGGCGTGCCCCACTGCCCCAAGTGCGGCAAGGAAATTCGCCGTCAGACCATCGACCAGATCGTAGACCGGGTGGAGACTCTGGGGGAGGGAACCCGTTTCCTGGTGCTGTCTCCCATCATCCGGGGGAAGAAGGGCGAGCATAAGAAGGTCTTCGAGGACGCCAAGAAGTCCGGCTTCGCCCGGGTACGGGTGGACGGCATCCAGTATGACCTGACCGAGGAAATCCCCTGCGAGAAGAACAAGAAGCACACCATCGAGCTGGTGGTTGACCGGCTGGTGCTGAAAGAAGGCCTGCGCCGCCGGCTGACGGACTCCATTGAGACCGCCTGCAATCATTCCGGGGGCCTTGTCACCATTGAGCTGCCCAAAACCGGGGAGGAGCTGAGCTTTTCTCAGAACTACGCCTGTGAGGACTGCGGCATCAGCCTGACGGAGCTGGAGCCGAGGATGTTCTCCTTCAACAATCCCAGCGGCGCCTGCCCCAGCTGTATGGGGTTGGGTTTCCGGCTGGTGGCGGATGAAGATCTGGTGATTCCCGACCGGGACAAGTCCATTCTGGACGGAGCCATCCAGGCCTCCGGCTGGTCCAGTGCCCGGACGGATTCCGTGTTCCGGATGTATTTTGAGGCTCTTGCCCAGAAATATCACTTCTCCCTGTCCGTTCCTGTGAAGGAGCTGTCTGACGAGGCCATGCGGGTAATTCTCTACGGCACCGGCGGGGAAAAACTGCGGATGACTTACAACCGGGGCAACGGCATGGGGGTGCTGGAGCAGCCCTTCGAGGGCATTCTGAACAACATCTCCCGGCGGTTCCGGGAGACCCAGTCCGATGCCGCCCGGAAGGAGCTGGAAGAGTGCATGTCCAGCGCACCCTGTCCCCAGTGCGGCGGCAACCGACTGTCGGACATTGCCCGGGCGGTGACGGTAGGCGGCCTGGGCATCATGGACTTCTGCGCCCTGAGCGTCGAAAAAGAGCTGAAATTCATGAATGATCTCCGCTTGGAGGGAAATATGGCGGTGATTGCCCAGCAGATCGTGAAGGAAATCCGCTCCCGGCTGCAATTTCTGTCGGATGTAGGTCTGGGCTATCTGACCCTGGCCCGTTCCTCCGGTACCCTGTCCGGCGGCGAAAGCCAGCGGATTCGGCTGGCCACCCAGATCGGTTCCTCCCTGATGGGGGTGCTGTACATTCTGGACGAGCCCTCCATCGGTCTGCATCAGCGGGATAATGACAAGCTGCTGGAAACGCTGAAACATCTGCGGGACATCGGCAACACCCTGATCGTGGTGGAGCACGACGAGGACACCATGCGTGCGGCGGACTTCATCGTGGACGTAGGCCCCGGGGCGGGAAGCCACGGCGGCGAGATCGTTGCCGCGGGCACGGTGGATGAGATCATCGCTTGCCCCCGTTCCATCACCGGCCAGTATTTGTCCGGGGTGAAGAAGATTCCCGTGCCCACCACCCGACGGGCCGGAAACGGCCAGCTCCTGACCGTCCGGGGAGCCTCGGAGAACAACCTGAAGAACGTGGATGTGGAGATCCCCCTGGGTACCTTCACCTGTGTCACCGGCGTGTCCGGCTCCGGCAAGTCCAGTCTGGTCAACGAGGTGCTGAATAAGACCCTGCTTGCCAAGCTGAATCACGCCCGCACCCGCCCCGGCGCCTGCCGGTGTGTGGAAGGCATCGACCAGCTGGACAAGGTCATCGACATCGACCAAAGCCCCATCGGCAGAACTCCCCGTTCCAATCCGGCCACCTATACAGGCCTCTTCAACGATATCCGGGATCTGTTCGCCTCCA
>UQXG01000203.1 GCA_900544945.1 uncultured Eubacteriales bacterium
ATCGCCGCCCACTCCACCGGCCACAGCGAGGCCATTGTCACCCGGGACAGCGAGGCAGAACGGTATTTCACCACCAACGTGGACAGCGCGGCGGTGTACGTCAACGCCTCCACCCGTTTTACCGACGGGGGCGAATTCGGCCTGGGCTGCGAAATGGGCATTTCCACCCAGAAGCTCCACGCCAGAGGTCCCATGGGTCTGCGGGAACTGACGACCTATAAATATATCATTCACGGAAAGGGACAGGTGAGAGCATGAAGTACGGATTCATCGGCTGCGGCAATATGGGCGGGGCCATCGCCCGGGCCATGAGCAGCAAAACCAAGGACATTGCGGTGTCTGACCGCTCCGGCAAGGCCAAGGCTTTGGCGGCGGAGCTGGGCATTTCCTATTGGGATGTGGAGAAAATCGCCCAGGAGTGTGACCGGATTTTCCTTGCGGTGAAGCCGCACATGATGGCGGAGGTTCTGAAGCCCCTGCAAAAAATCCTGAAGCAGAAGAAGCCCCTGCTCATCACCATGGCGGCGGGATTGGAAATTCAGAAAATCGAGGAATTCGCCGGGGGTGATCTTCCGGTCATCCGCATTATGCCAAACACTCCCACTGCTGTGGGCAAGGGTGTGATTCCCTACTGCGCCAATGACCGGGTCAGCGGGGAAATGCTGGCAGATTGGCTTGCCGACATGGCTCCCTGCGGCCTGCTGGACAGCCTGGAGGAGCGGCTTATGGACGCGGTCAGCGCCCTGTCCGGCTGCGGCCCGGCTTACGTCTATCTGATGCTGGAGGCTATGGCCGACGGCGCGGTGGCCTGCGGCATTCCCAGAGCAAAGGCAATGGACTATGCGGCAATGACGCTGTCCGGCGCGGCAGAAATGTACCGTTCCACCCATCAGCACCCCGGTGCCCTGAAGGATGCGGTGTGCTCTCCCGGGGGCAGCACCATCGTGGGCGTGCGTACTCTGGAGGAGCACGGCTTCCGGGGCGCGGTGATGGACTGCATCCAGGCGGCCTTCGCAAAGAGCCAGGCGCTGGGCAAATAGGAGGAACCCTATGGAATATCGAATTTTGGGAAAAACCGGGCTGAAAATCTCCCGGATGGGCTTTGGCGGCATTCCCATTCAGCGCATTGACCCGGAGAGGACAAAGACGCTGGTGCATCAGCTTCGCCAGGCCGGGGTGAATTTTATCGATACCGCCCGAGGCTACTCTGTCAGTGAGGAATATTTGGGCTACGCCCTGGAGGGCATCCGGCAGGACTTCGTGCTGGCCAGCAAAACCATGTCCCGGACCAAGGAGGCCATGGCGGCGGACATCGACAAGAGCCTTCAAAATTTGCGCACGGATTACATTGACCTCTATCAGATTCACAACATTCCTCCTGAGCAGTTCCCTCAGATCATGGCTCCCGGCGGCGCGCTGGAAGCTCTGCGGGAAGCCAAGGCTGCGGGGAAAATCCGGCATATCGGCGTGACGGCCCATTCCCTGGATACCTTCCGGCTGGCTCTGGAACAGGATTGGGTGGAGACGGTCATGTTCCCCTATAATATTGTGGAGACCCAGGCGGAAAGCCTGATTGCTCAGGCGGCGAAGGAAAACGTGGGCTTTATCTGCATGAAGCCCCTGGCCGGCGGTGCCATTGAGGATGCCACTTCCGCTCTGCGTTTTGTCTGCGCCAACCCGGATGTGACCGTGGTGATTCCCGGCATGGCAGAGCCGAAGGAACTGACCCAGAATCTGGAAGCCGTGAGCAATTCCGAGCCCCTGACCGACGAGGAGAAGGCGATTTTCCAGAAAATCTGCAGTCAGCTGGGTACCCAGTTCTGCCGCCGGTGCAACTACTGCCAGCCCTGCTCCGTGGGCATCAATATTTCGGGGCTGTTCCTCTTTGACGGCTATTTGCAGCGGTACGGTCTGGCAGATTGGGCCAAATCCAGGTATGCCAGCCAGGAGAAGAAGGCCTCGGACTGCATCGGCTGCGGTGCCTGCGAGCAGCGGTGCCCCTATCAGCTGCCCATCCGGAAAATGCTCCGGAAGGTTGCGGAGCACTTCGGTGAATAAAGAAATCCCGCCGCGAAAAGCGGCGGGATTTTTCAGCGTGTCAAAAAGTCCGAAAGATACGGTGTCATTCCGAACCAGTCCGCAGACTGGTGTGGGA
>UQXG01000204.1 GCA_900544945.1 uncultured Eubacteriales bacterium
AGGTAGTATTAACAGTATTAGGGATAACTTATGTGGAAAAGTTCATTTTGCCTTAGAGCGGCAACCATTTTTTTTCCACAGCCCTGTGTGAGTTTCTTCACAGCCTTCCACAGGACTTGTTGAGAAAATTTTCCCGGTAAAGTTATCCACAGAAAGGTTTTCCACATTCCACAGGGGGTGTGGATAGATTTTTGACGTGGATTTGCATATGCATGTCATTGCGAACCAGTCCGCAGACTGGTGTGGCAATCCGTTTTCTCTGCCTTCCCTTGGGGTGGTGCTCCGCGCAGCGAATTCAAATCAAACAATTGCCAGTGGCAATTGCTCAATAACATATAGGTGCCCGAGGAACGAGGGCGGATGAGGGTAACTTGCCTCTCCCTATGGGAGAGGTGCCCCGGCAGGGGCGGAGAGGGTTCTATTTGCCCTCTCAGTCACTTCGTGACAGCTCCCCCAGAGTGGGAGCCAAGGGAGACGGATTGTGACAGGAGAGAATCCTTGGAAAGGGTCACACCAGTGACATCGTTAAATTATGGTATGACTGCCACCGGCAGTCATTAGAATTTTGATTCGCTGCGCAGAGCACCACCCTTGGTCAGCAAGGGGAGCCTTTTGTCCCCTTTACACAAAGGGGGTCTCTGGCGGCCAATGGCCGCCCCTACTGGCTTTCCTGATAGGCCGCGCAAATCAAAGACAAGAGTTAATATTGGCGGTAATATCCCGGATGTTGTTCTGGACGGTGGTATCCCCGTTTTTCAGAGCCACCTCCACCTTCCGGATGGCATAGAGCACCGTGGAGTGATCCCGGCCGAATTCCTTGCCGATTTCGGGAAGACTCAGATTGGTTAGCTTCCGGATGAGATACATAGCCGTCTGCCGGGCCTCGGCGGTACCCTTGTTCTTCTGGGTGCCCCGAAGGACGGACTCGTCCACATTGTAGAACTTGCACACCTGAGTGACGATAAGCCCCGGGGTGGGCAGGGCATTGCCCTCGCTTTTGAACATATCGTCAATGGCCCGGGAGATGTTGGGAAGATCCAGGGGCATATTGTTCAGATCCCGGTAGGCCAGAATCTTCTTCACCGTGCCCTCAATCTGCCGGACGTTGGAGGTAATGTTCACGGCGATGTAGTTGCACACGTCGTCGTCCAGTGTCAGCCCCAGCTGCTTGGCCTTGTTTTTCAGAATGGCCATCCGGGTCTCATAGTCCGGCGGATTGATGTCCGCGGTGAGGCCCCAAAGGAACCGACTGCGCAGCCGCTCTTCCAGGGTGAGCATATCGTCGGGCTTCCGGTCGGAGGTCAGGACGATCTGCTTGTGCTCCTCGTAGAGCTTATTGAAGGTATGAAAAAATTCCTCCTGGGTGGATTCCTTACCGGCGATGAACTGAATATCATCCACCAGGAACAGGTCGGCCTCCCGGTACTTGCTCCGGAATTCAATGTTCCGGCCGCTTTTGATGGCGTCGATCAATTCGTTGGTGAACTGATCGCCCTTGATGTAGACGATGTTGGCGTCCGGATTTTCCTTGCGGATGCCGTTGGCGATGGCGTAGAGCAGATGGGTCTTGCCCACGCCGGGAGGGCCGTAGATAAACAGGGGATTGTATACCTGCCCCGGGGTTTTGGAAACGGCAATGGCGGCGGAGTAGGCAAACCGGTTGGACGGGCCCACCACAAAATTATCAAAGGTAAACTGAGGGTTAAAGTCCATGGCCGTGGGGGACTTTCCCTTCTGCTTTCTGGCGTTCAGTTCCTCGTCGCCGTAGACCAGAAGCTTGGCGTCGGAATTGAAAATTTCCTTCAGAGCGTCCTGAATCAGATCGGTGCACCGGCGGCGGATGATCTCCCGGCGAAAATCCGAGGGGGAATAGAGAATCAGGTTGTTTTCGTTCAGCTCCACGACCTCGGCATCGTCCAGCCAGGCAGAGATGGTGACAGCCCCCAGGCGCTCCTCAATATAGCTGAGAACCTTTGCCCAGACATAGGCGGATGAATACATAGTCCGGCTCCTTTCCTTTTGGTTGAGGCATCAA
This sequence comes from uncultured Eubacteriales bacterium, assembly GCA_900544945.1. Lineage (GTDB taxonomy): Bacteria > Bacillota > Clostridia > Oscillospirales > Oscillospiraceae > Faecousia. The sequence continues at coordinate 2,036 of UQXG01000204.1, forward strand.
CGCGCAATTGTGTCTGCGCGCTTCGACGGATCTTTTCCGCCAATTCTGCGGTTTGAAAAGTTTGAAATATAGCGCAGCCGTTGCCAGCGCAAGCTGGCTTACGGATGCGGCATACCCC
>UQXG01000205.1 GCA_900544945.1 uncultured Eubacteriales bacterium
CAGGAGGTATGGCAGGATGAATCTCATTCTACTGGGCGCGCCCGGCGCCGGAAAGGGAACACAGGCTGAGCTGCTGACACAGCAGCTTGGAATTCCCGCCATTTCTACCGGGAACATGCTCCGCGAGGCCATGGCAAATGGCACCGAGCTGGGCATGAAGGCAAAGAAGTACATGGACGAGGGCGCCCTGGTTCCCGACGAGCTGATTTTAAGTATCGTCGCCGACCGGGTGGCTCAGCCCGACTGCGCCAAGGGCTTTATCCTGGACGGGGTGCCCCGCACCCTGGCCCAGGCGGAGGCTCTGGAAAGCAAGGGCGTGAAAATCGACCATGTTGTTTCCATTGAGGTGGACGATGGGGCCATCGAGGGTCGGATGACCGGCCGTCGGGTCTGCGCCAAGTGCGGCGCAAGCTACCACATCGTCGCCAACCCCCCGAAGACGGAGGGCGTCTGCGATCACTGCGGCGGCGAGCTCATCATCCGCAAGGATGACAAGCCCGAAACCGTCCGGCATCGCCTGGAGGTCTACCACGCTGCTACCGAGGTTCTGAAGGACTTCTACGGCAAGCTGGGGCGGCTCCGCGTGGTCAACGGCAATCAGTCCATCGAGGGTGCCAACGAGGATATCCTCAAGGCAATAGGGGCGAAGGTATGATCACGATCAAAAATGAACGTGAGCTGGAAGTCATGCGTCAGGCCTGTAAAATTACCGCGGCAGCCCGTGCTCTGGCAGGGGAAATGGTAAGACCTGGCGTATCGACCAAGGCAATAGATCAGGCCGTCCACGATTTTATCGTGTCTCAGGGTGCGAAACCGTCATTCCTGAACTACGGCGGCTACCCTGCAAGCGCGTGCATCAGCGTCAACAGCACGGTTATCCACGGAATTCCGGGGCATTACACCCTGAAAGAAGGGGATATCGTGTCTGTGGACGTGGGGGCGTTCTATAAGGGTTTTCATGGCGATTGTGCCGCTACCTACCCCTGTGGTGCCATCAGCACCGAAGCGCGGAAGCTCATTGACGTGACCCGGCAGTCCTTCTACGAGGGCATCCGGAACGCGGTCAAGGGCAATCGTGTGCAAGATATCTCCCACGCCATCCAGACGTATGTGGAGTCTAACGGTTTTTCAGCTGTCCGTTCCTTCGTGGGTCACGGCGTGGGACGGCAGCTGCATGAGGAGCCGGAAGTTCCGAATTACGGAAATCCCGGCCGGGGGCCCAGATTGCTTCCCGGAATGACCATCGCGGTTGAGCCTATGGTGAACGTCGGCACCTATGATGTGCGGGTTCTCAAAGACGGCTGGACCACGGTGACCGTTGACGGCAAGCTCTCGGCTCACTATGAAAATACTGTACTCATCACCGACGGCGAGCCGGAAATACTCACCGTCACCGAAGGACTTTGAACTATGGATCCTGCAAGTCCGGACATCGGCATCTCGGATGTGGTGGTTTCCAAAGCGGGCAGGGATCAGGGGCAATGGTTCTATGTCTTGGACATGGATCAGAGCTTCCTGTTCCTGGCCAACGGAAAAGATCGCACGGTGGATAAGCCGAAACGAAAGAAACGCAAGCATGTGGAAAAAGTCCTTCGCTCTGAGACCAGAGTTGCTGCGAAAATCCGTAGCGGCGACAAAGTGCTCAACAGCGAATTACGAAGAGATCTGGCTTTCCTTGCCAGAGAAACCGCAAGCGAATAACCTGGGAGGGTAATAACTTGGCTAAGGACGACGTAATCGAGATTGAGGGCATCGTAACAGATGCACTGCCGAATGCTATGTTCAAGGTTGACATTGGCAACGGACACACCATTCTGGCACACATTTCCGGCAAGCTCAGAATGAACTTCATTAAGATCTTGCCCGGTGACAAAGTAACCGTTCAAATGTCTCCCTATGATCTGACCCAAGGCCGGATCACCTGGAGAAGTAAGTAATCTAAGAGAACCATTCTCATATGGAGGTTAAACAGTATGAAGGTAAGACCGTCCGTTAAACCCATGTGCGAAAAGTGTAAGATCATCAAGCGCAAGGGTCGCGTTATGGTAATTTGCGAAAACCCCAAGCACAAGCAGAGACAAGGCTAATAGGAGGTGCTGAAAGAATATGGCACGTATTTCTGGTAT
>UQXG01000206.1 GCA_900544945.1 uncultured Eubacteriales bacterium
CTTCCTCGAAGAACATGTGCTCGGTACGGCACAGGCCGATGCCTTCGGCGCCCAGGGAGCGAGCCTTGATGGCGTCTCTTGGGGTATCGGCGTTGGTACGCACCCGCAGGCGGCGGTACTTGTCGGCCCAGGCCATGATCCGGCCGAACTCGCCGGCGATCTCCGCGTCCACGGTGGGAATCTGACCGTCATAGATGTTGCCGGTGGAGCCGTCCAGGCTCAGCCAGTCGCCTTCGCAGTAGGTCTTGCCCGCCAGAACGAAGCACTTGTTCTCCTCGTCCATCTTGATCTCGGTGCAGCCGGAGACGCAGCAGCGGCCCATACCGCGGGCGACCACGGCGGCGTGGGAGGTCATGCCGCCCCGGACGGTCAGGATACCCTGGGCGCACATCATGCCCTCGATATCCTCGGGAGAGGTTTCCAGACGAACCAGAACCACCTTCTCGCCCCGGTCAGCCCAGGTCTTGGCATCCTCGGCGGTGAAGACGATTTTGCCGCAGGCGGCTCCGGGAGAAGCGGCCAGTGCCCGCCCCACAGGCTGGGCGTTCTTCAGTGCCTTGGCGTCGAACTGAGGATGCAGCAGGGTGTCCAGGGTACGGGGCTCGATCATAGCCACGGCCTGCTTCTCGTCGATCATGCCCTCGTCCACCAGGTCACAGGCGATCTTCAGAGCGGCGGGAGCGGTACGCTTGCCGTTGCGGGTCTGGAGCATGTAGAGCTTGCCGTTTTCCACGGTGAACTCCATGTCCTGCATGTCGTGATAGTGATTTTCCAGAATCTGGCAGACCTTGGTAAACTGGGCGAAGGCCTCGGGGAACTTCTCGGCCATTTCGGAAATGGGCATGGGAGTCCGGACACCGGCCACCACGTCCTCGCCCTGGGCGTTGGTCAGGAACTCGCCGAAGAGCTTCTTCTCGCCGGTGGCAGGGTTCCGGGTAAAGGCAACGCCGGTGCCGCAGTCATCGCCCATATTGCCGAAGGCCATGGACTGGACGTTGACGGCAGTGCCCCAGGAATAGGGGATGTCGTTCTCCCGGCGGTAAACGTTGGCACGGGGATTGTCCCAGGAGCGGAACACGGCCTTGATGGCGCCCATCAGCTGCTCCTTGGGGTTGGTGGGGAAGTCCTCACCCAGCTTGGACTTGTACTCGGCCTTGAACTGGGAAGCCAGCTCCTTCAGGTCGTCGGCATCCAGCTCCACGTCCTGGGTGACGCCCTTCTTGGTCTTCATCTGATCGATGAGGGCCTCGAAATACTTCTTGCCCACTTCCATGACCACGTCGGAGTACATCTGGATGAACCGGCGGTAGCAGTCCCAGGCCCACCGGGGATTGCCGGACTTGGCGGCCATAACGGCCACCACGTCCTCGTTCAGACCCAGGTTCAGGATGGTATCCATCATGCCGGGCATGGAGGCACGGGCGCCGGAACGGACGGAAACCAGCAGCGGGTTCTCATGATCGCCGAACTTCTTGCCGGTGATTTCCTCCAGCTTGTCCACATAGCGCATGATCTCCGCCTGGATTTCCGGGTTGATGGTCTTGCCATCCTCATAGTACTTGGTGCAGGCTTCGGTAGAAATAGTAAAGCCCTGGGGGACAGGCAGACCGATGTTGGTCATTTCCGCCAGATTGGCGCCCTTTCCGCCCAGAAGCTCCCGCATTTTGCCGTTGCCCTCGGTGAACAGATAAACGTATTTGTGAGACATTCGCAATTACCCCTTTCCATATCTATGGACGTACCATTTTCGCCCATGTGATTGCATAATTCAATTATCCATTTGTGACCGGGTCATTATAACATATGCGTCAAAAAAATGCAAATATTTTCTCGAAATTTTTGCACTTTTTCCAAATGTGTTGCTTCCGGAACGGTTTTATTTTGCAACAGCCAGGATTTGTATCGAAAAAAAGCCACAAATTTGCAGGATTTTGGTCATATTCGGGAAGATATCCACCGGAAATTTTCCGGAATTCCGCTGCCAAGGAGACGGCGAAAAAGGAGCTGTCGCAAAATAGCAAAGTGCCCAAATAGAACAATGTCATTGCGAGCCAGTGCTCACACT
>UQXG01000207.1 GCA_900544945.1 uncultured Eubacteriales bacterium
ATTCCCCTGCCGGTATATTACTATGAAAATACCAATAAGATAAGGAGATGTTATTATGGCCACCATATCCACCGGTATTCTCGGCGATTCCAATCTGATGAACCTGAAAAGCGTCTCTGTATCCCAGATTCGCCCGGAGGTCAGCGAAATTCTCGTTCCCGGGGAAGACATTATCCAGTGCTTCCAGACCGTTCGTGACCAGGTTCTTTTCACCTCCAAGCGGGTCTTTGTGGTGAATGTCCAGGGCATCACCGGCAAGAAGGTCTCCTACTACTCCTATCCCTATTCCAAAGTCCAGTACTTCGGAATCGAAACCGCCGGTGTGCTGGATATCGACAGTGAGCTGGTGCTCGTCTTCAGCGACGGAAACCGACTTCAGTTCGACTTCAAGGCCGGGGTCAACATCAAGGGCATCTGCGCCGGCATCTCAAAATACATTCTGTAAGCGTTATTCCGTCACAGCCGTCGGTTTTCTGCTTTGGAAAACCGGCGGTTCTTTTTCCGGGAGGGGAAGCTATGGCCTGTGTTTCGGTAGATACCTGTCAATTCAAGGGGATTCTTGCCGCTCTGCCGGAGCTGCCGCCCCACAACTGGCTCATTACCGATTTGGAATGCTACGACACCAGCGGCTGGGACGGCTGCGAAAAATGGGCTCAGCGGGAGCTGCTTCTTACGGATGAGACCTTTCGCCGGGACGTGAAAAAGCGGGATATGCAGTTCATCTGGGGTGTTTTTTCCACCATTCCCACAGGGTACTCCGAAGCGGAAATTCGCCGTTATCCCCTGCCGGAGGCGGAAACGCCCCGCTACATGGCAAATTCCATTCTTCCCCAGCATCCGCTGGCCATTCTGGAGCTGTACGCCCAGGACGGCGGTCTGACCTTCGTCAGTGCCCGGGAGGCTTCCCTGCTGGAACCCCTCTACCGGCTGGACGGTGCGGTGCGGGATGAGGAAGCGGACAATCGGGTGATGAATGCCCAGCTGCGCCGGATTCAGGATGTCCTTCGCCAGGCGGTGCCGGAGGTCTCGCCCCAAATTGCCGATGCGGTTCAGTGGCGGGTATGGTGGGCTCTTTTCCGGGAGAAAACGGGAAACGTCAGCGATTGGTTCCTGCGGCAAGCCGTCATGGCGGAGTACCGGGCTCAAGTGCGTTCCCCCAGCCGCTTTCCTTCCGTCTACTGGGATCCCTACGCGCAAAAATAAGGAAGCTCTGATTAAATCGGCAAGAGCTGGTAGCGAGAGATTTTGTTCTCAGGCAAGGTTTGGAAAACGGAGGAATACTGTATGTATTTCCCGTTTTTCAAACCGCAGCCTGGGGGCAAAAGATCCGCTACCCAGCCGCAGACGATTTATTCAGAGTTTCCATAAAAATTCAGGAGAAAACCATGGGTTATTTCGGGGTTATCGACACAGAAACCAACTGGTTTGACCAGGTCATGTCCATCGGGGCGGTGATTGGAGACGAGGAAAACCTGCGTCCCGCAGCTGCCCGGTACTATATTTTCCCGGAGGAAGCGGCGGCGGGCGGAATGTACGAAAACGTCCTGCTGCTGGACACCCCGGTCAGGCCGATTTACGCCTCCCGGGCGGAGGCCATGGCAGATCTTGGGCTCTGGCTGGCAAAAAACGCGGTTACCTCTCTGTTCGCCTACAATGCGGGATTCGACAAGAATCATCTGCCGGAGCTGGGGCATTTTTCCTGGTTCGATATTATGCGCATCGCCATTTACCGCCAGAACAACCCGAAAATTCCCGACTGGGCGGACTGCTTTTCCACCGGGCGAATGAAGCGGAACTACGGCGTGGAGCCTATGCTCCGGCTGCTTTCCGGAAATGGGGACTATCGGGAGACCCACAATGCCCTTTTTGACGCTCTGGATGAGCTGGAAATCATCCGGCTGCTGGAAAAGCCCCTAAGGGATTACATACCGCTGTGAAAGCAGTTCCCCCAATTCAAATAGGAGCGCAGTGACAGGCACCGCGCTTCTTTTCTTAGGAAGCTCTGATTAAATCGGCAAGAGCTGGGAGCGAGAGATTTTTCTCTAGCCG
>UQXG01000208.1 GCA_900544945.1 uncultured Eubacteriales bacterium
AGGCGATGCCTTCCTGATTAAAATTAAGATTTTAATCAGGAAATAGTATCAGAACTCGCCGGAGTCGTACATAACGGCAGACAGGGCGCACAGAGGAGCGGTTTCACAGCGGAGAATCCGCTTTCCCAGGGTGCAGACCTGCATTCCGGCGGCTCGAGCCTGGGAAACCTCCCCTTCCTCCAGGCCGCCCTCCGGGCCGGTGAGCAGGCTCACCGTGCGGTAGGTACCGGTGAGAGCCGTTTTCAGGGTCAGGGCTTCCTCGTGCTCATAGAACATCAGCGCCTTCTCCGCCTGACAGGCTCGGCTCAGAGCCTCGGAGAAGCTCTTTAAGGTGATGACCTGGGGAATCCGGCCTCTGCCAGACTGCTCGGCAGCGGAGGCGGCGATTTTCTGCCAGCGTTCCAGCTTCTTTTTCAGGCTCTTCTCGTCCGGGCGAGAGACGCACCGTGCCGAGGGAAAGGCCACGATCTCATAGGCGCCCAATTCCGTAGCCTTCTGAATCACATGCTCCAGCTTGTCCGCCTTGGGGAAGGCCAAATAGACGCTGACCCGCACCGCCGCCTCAGATTGGGAGGCTCGGCGTTCCGTTACCCGCAGCTCCCAGGGATCTGAGGCGGTAATTTCACAAAGGCACTCCTGCCCTTCCCCGTCGCAGACCAACACCGTCTCCCCGGGCTTCAGCCGGAGCACCTTGGCATGCTGGGCGTTTTCCCCGGTAAGAAGAATCCTTTCCCCGGACATTTCCTCCTGTGATGCAAAAAAGCGTGTCATGGCATTCCCTCCAATTTTCTATAGTTTATCAGAAGATCAGAAATCTTGCAAGGGTTTTCCTGAAAAAGTATTGACAAATCCCAAAAGTTCCGTTATAATATCAAAGCACGTTTGCGAGAGTGTTGGAATGGTAGACAAGCACGTTTGAGGTGCGTGTGGTTACGCCGTGGGGGTTCGAGTCCCCTCTCTCGCACCAAAAAGGAAGAGCACCCTATGGGGTGCTCTTCCTTTTTGGCGAGAGAGAGGGCCGGACTCGAAAGGGCGTTAAGAAAACAGTCCGGTGGACTGTTTTTAGCCCGTGGGAGAGTCCTTTCCATTTCAGACGCGCCCTGTAGGGGTGCGGATGAAATGGAAACGTCCTGTTTCTGTGTATCCCATCCGGGATACATCATTTTTGTATTCCAAATAAAGGGGACTCGAACAATAAGATGCAACAGTCCTGTGGACTGTTGCCATCCGGCGGTTCGACGCCGGATGCTCCTTAGTGTAATGATTCCCCTCTCTCGTACCATCTAAAAGCCGCCCTGATTGTCGAATCGGGGCGGCTTTTCTTTCATTTTTTCTTGGGAGAAAGCTCACCGGGCAGGCAGCTCCACCGCAATGGTCGTGCCACCTTCAGAGCTTTCCGCAACCCAAACACGGCCACCGTGGAGATTGGCAATCTCCCACACAAGGGACAGTCCCAGCCCCGCGCCGCCAAACTCCCGGCTGCGGGACTTATCCACCCGAAAAAACGGCTGGAAGATGCTCTGCTGATATTCCCCGGGAATTCCGCAGCCGGTGTCGGAAACACGAATCAGGAGTTTTTCCGGCTCCTGCGTAACCGAGACCCGCACCCGGCCACCGGGATGATTATACTTGACGGCGTTCTCCGTAAGATTAAACAGCAGCCGGTAGATCAATGCGTCGCTTCCGGTCATGACGCCATCGCCATCGTAAACCAGGGATATCTCCTTTTTCTCCGCCAGCGACGCAAGATCCGTGAAGATTTCTTCAATCATGGGCGCAAGCTGGATGTGCTCGTTCCGTGACACCTGCTGCAAATTGCTCATCTCCAGCAAGGTTTTGGTCATCTGCGTCAGCCGCTCCGTCTGCTCCCGCAAAAGGGTGAGAAATTCCGCCGTCTCCGGCAGCACATCGGAATGCTCCGCGGAAAACAGCTCCAGCCGTGCCTGCATCAGCGCCAGCGGCGTGCGCAGCTCATGGGCGGCGTTTCCCACGAACTGCCGCTGGGCGGCAAAGGCGTTGTTCAGCCGCTCCAGCATCTGGTTGAAG